>CBDVAM010000034.1:0-28874 GCA_965371965.1 uncultured Phycisphaerales bacterium | reverse complement strand
CTCTTTGGGGTGCTCATGCTGCTCATGGTGTTGAAGGGCAAGGTACCCTGAGTTTCAGAGACTCGCGAGATCCTCGGAATCGGGCGCGAGAGCACATGAGACGTGGGATGATTGAGAGCGCAATCGCGAGCTTGCGCTCACGGCTCCGTTTATCTGATGGAACCCGAAATTATTCGCCGGGCCAGCCGTCCTGGGTGAACGCGCCGTTGAGGTGAAAGACCTCGCCATCGGCGGCGATCGTGCCGCCGGGCGCGCCGTTGCGCTGTCGCATCTCGCAGACCATGTCCCAGTGCAGGGCGGATTGGTTGCTGCCGCCGCTCTCGGGGTAGGCGGCACCGACGGCGGCGTGGAACGTGCCGCCGATTTTCTCATCGAAGAGCGTGTTGCGTGTGAAGTCCTTGATGGCGTAGTTGGTGCCGATGGCGATCTCGCCCATGGTTCGTGCGCCCTCGTCCTGATCGAGCATCTGGATGAGAAAATCCTCGTTCTTGTTCGCGCTGGCATCGACGACGCGTCCATCCTTGAACGCAAGGCGAACGCCCTCGACTTCGCGCCCGCGATAGACCGCCGGGAACGTGTAGTTGACGTGTCCTTCGACGCCCTGGGGGGCGGTGAAGACCTCGCCGTCGGGGAAGTTCTGGTCGCCGGCGCAGTTGATCCAGACGCTCTTGGAGGGATCGACGTTGACGCGCAGGTCGGTGCCGTCGTGCCCGTTGTGGGCGGGGACGAGAAAGTGCAGGTCGCTCCTGGTCTGGAGCCACTCGCAGACGCGCTGCTGGCGCTGCTCGATCTGACGCCACATCGCCGCGGGGTCGTCCAGGTGGAGATAGCCGGCGCGGAAGACGAAGTCTTCATAGTCGCGCAGGCTCATCTCGGCGTCCTGGGCGCTTGCGAGCGTGGGATACAGCGTGCCGACCCAGCGCAGGTCCTTCTCGGCGACCCGCTTGAGGAACCGGGCCATGTACTCCTTGGACGCCTGCTGGGCGATGGCCAGTCGCTTGGGATCGACTCCGGATTTCGAGCGGGTGTTGGTCTCGCCCCAGAATCCGATCGTGACATCGACGCTGTTGATGTAGTCCATCTCGAGGGGCGGGAAGTGGGCGAGCTGCTCGTCGCTGGCGGTCGCGAACTTGATTTCTTCCAGCGAGTCGCAGCGGGGCTTGTAGAACGGGTGCCCGCCGGCACGCAGGACCGCCTCGTACGTCGCCTCGATCAGCGGCATGGCGACCGGGTCGCCGGCGATTCCCACCAGGTCCCCCGCCTTGACGCCGGTGGAATAGCGAACGAGCACGTCGGCGAGCTTGTCGAGGCGTTGGTCACGCATGAGCAGTCCTCCCGAGGGTATCTTGACCCGAAAATCGAGCGAACCGGATGCTACACTCGCGGGTACGAGCACATGAACATTCAAACGCTGGAATCAGCGAGGGAGATTCTCCATGCAGGCTATGACAATGCAGGCCAGGAAGTGGATCGCGGGCGGGGCGCTCGCTCTGGCGATTGGTGGCGGCGCGATGGCTTGGCAGGATGCGACCATTGGCGCGCGCGCGGATTCACGCACGACCTCGCCCGTCGTGGTCAACATGGCGACCATCGACCTGTTCCGCTGCCTCAAGACCTACATGCAGAGCCCGGAGATGAACGCGGCTCGCGATGCTCAGAAAGCAGAGTTCGCGGCGACCAACGCCGAGATCCTCGGCAGGATCCAGAATAACCAGAACAAGCTGAAGATCCTGCCGCAGGGCGATCCGCAGTTCGCGGTGACCCAGCAAGCGGTGCAGGCCGACTCTCAGGCTTTCAGCGAGTTCCGTCAGCGGGTGGCGACCGAGTCCCGGGAGCTCGCGGTGGCGCAGAGCACCGAGGCGTTCATCGCGATCCACGCAAAGAGCGCAGAACTCGCACAACAGCTTGGGTATACCCACCTGGTGTCGGCGAAGCTCGACGTGGCGGATCTCACAGATGAGAACGGCGCGACCGTGAAGAGCACCGCGCAGATGATCCAGGAAATCCTCTCGCGCCCGGTCCTGCTCGCGCCAGAGGGCGATGACATCACGGTGCGCCTCCTCGAGGCGTTGGACATCCTGCAGTACGAGGTCGATGAGGCGGATGAGACGGGCGCGACCGAAGGCGCGGGAGTACTTCCGCCGGCACCCGGTGGCGGCTGATTGCTCGCATATCGCCGGTGGCTCTTCTAGCGTCGCCAGAACTCGAGCGATTCCTGCACGATCGCGCTGAGCCAGCCTTCGTCGATCTGGACAGTGAGCTTGGTCGCTGGCTCGCGGTGTTGCCAGCGGACCATCGCGAACGCGATGGGCGTTCTGGCGAGCATGGGGCTGAGCGTGGCGCTGGTGACGGCACCGATGTCCTTTTCTGATCCAGGGACGCGCACGGGCGCGCCTGTCTCGGGGATCTCGGGCGACATCTCTGACGTTGTTCCGCTAGAGGAATCATCCAGGCGCAGGGCGACGAGCGTTTTCTTGGGTTGGCCGAGCGAGTTCATCCGTGCGACGATCTCCTGGCCCAGGTAACACCCCTTGGTAAATGAGACGCGACGGTCCAGCAAGCCAGTCTCTGCCGGGAGAGACCTTGGCCCGAAGTCGAGCATGAACAGTGGATTCCCGGCCTCGATGCGCGCCATGTTGAGCGCCTGCCAGCCGATGGGACGGACGGGCTTGCCTTCGACTCTGGTCTCAATCAGGCGATCGAAGAGCATCACGAGGGCGCTCGCCGGCGCGACGCACGCGATAGTCATCTCGCCGGTAAGTCGATCGCCCGCAAGCAGAATCGGCTCGCCTTCAATCGAGGATTCGAATAGTCTGTTGGTGGCGAGCGCTCGCAGATCTTCCTCGCTCACCGAGACAAGCCGCGAGAGGGCGGCGGGGGTCGATGGCCCGTGCAGGCTGAGCTTGAACAGACGGGAGCCGGCGTCCTCGATCGAAACATCCTCGGCGAAGACGTACTCATTCAACGTCTCCATCGCGCGAGCCCCAGCGTGCGAATCGACCTCCAACAGCGTGCGATCGCCCAGTTCCATGACGCGCATGTCGGCATCGATCCTGCCCTTGCGATTCAGCCAGAAGCTCTCGCGGATGTCGCCTGGTTCGATGCCCTTGAGTTCCTGGGTCAGCATGCGGTTGAGGAACTCCAGGCGATCGGTGCCGCGGACCTCGATGAAGGTGCGATTGGCGTCATCGAAGGCCGCGCAGCCCGTTCGGAGTGCGGCGTACTCGAGCTCGATCGGCGCGAGAGCCTGGCACAGGTCCGGTCCGCCCTCGCCATATTGGTCGAGCATCGCGCCGAGGTCAAGCAGGCGGTCTCTGAGCGGCGACTGACGGGTCATGCGGGCTCCTGAAGGAGATGGGCGAGCGATCGCTTTGGATCCTACGCTCTCGCTCTCAATCACCTTTGCATCTGGGGAGATGACCCTTGAATATCGACCTGCTGAAGCGACTCTGCGAGACCCCCGGCGTGCCCGGAAGAGAAGAACGCGTCCGCGCGCTGATCGCCCGCGAGGTGGAGGGCCTGTTCGATTCGATCGAGACCGATCCCATGGGCTGCCTGATCTGCCGGCGCGGACCCAGGCCGGGCGGCTCGGGAGACGCCACGAGGGTCATGCTGCTCTGCCACATGGACGAGATCGGGTTCTATGTCTCGCACATAGACGACAAGGGGTTCATCTGGATCGACGCGGCGGGCGGGTTCGATACCCGCAACCTGTTCAGCAGACGCGTCATGGTCGTGACCGGATCGGGCGACTTGAAGGGCGTGATGAATCCCGGCGGACGCCCGGTCCACATCGCCTCGGAAGAGGACAAGAAGAAGATCCCGGAGGTCAAGGAGTTCTTCGTCGATCTCGGGCTGACACCCGAGGAGGCCAAGGCGAAGGTCAAGGTCGGCGACTACATCGTGATGGATGAGCCGCTGATCGAGGTCGGCGCCAAGATCGTGTCAAAGGCCCTGGACAACCGCGTCGCATGCTGGCTGGGCATCGAGGCCATCCGCGAGCTCGACAACCTGGGCGGCAAGCACACCTGTGAGATCGTCGTGTCGTTCACGGTGCAAGAAGAGGTCGGCCTGCGCGGGGCCAAGACCAGCGCCTACGCCGTCAAGCCCGATATCGGCTTCGGCATCGACGTCACCCTCGCGTGCGACACGCCGGGCGTGCCCGAGAACGAGCGCGTCACCACGCACGGCGGCGGCTTTGCGCTGCATATCAAGGACTCGTCGTTCATCTCCGATCACGAGCTGGTCGCGAGCGTCGAAGCACTGGCACAGCAGCACGAGATCCCCTATCAGCGGTCCATCCTGGGGCGGGGCGGGCAGGATGGCGCTGCGGCTCAGCAGGCAGCCGCGGGCGCAAAGGCCGTCGGGATCACCGTCGGCACGCGCTATATCCACACCGTGACCGAGATGATCGATCGGCGGGACCTCGAGGCGGCGCGGGATATCCTGGCGCGATACCTGGCGTCGGTGAGCTGATCCACTCGCAGACCTTACGGGCGAACTAGACAGCGGTGCCTTGGATAATGAGCGTCGCCGTCACCAGGTAGATCACCAGCCCCGAGACATCCATCAGCGTCGCGACCAGCGGGCTGGAGATCGTTGCGGGATCCATGCCCAGCTTCTCCAGCGCCAGCGGGAACATCGCTCCCAGCAAGACAGCCCAGATCACGATCGCCATGATCGCGAGCCCGACCGCGAGCCCGACGCGCGCCGGTGCCGGCGTGTCGATCAGAGGCGTGAGGTTGTAGACGAGCACGCTGAGGAACCCGAGGAGTCCTAACGCCGCGCCAAGGCCCAGCGCGGTCAGGATCTCTTTGCGCAGGATGCGTCCCCAGTCGGTCGGGCCGACTTCCTCCAGGCTGATGGCGCGGACGAGCAGCGAGGCGGTCTGCGTGCCCGTGTTCCCGCCCGAGGCGATGATCAGCGGGATGAACGAGATGAGCACGGCCATCGTCGCGAGCTGCTGCTCAAAGACGCCCAAGACCGCGATCGTGAGGCTCTGGGCGATGAACAGCACGCCCAGCACGAGCCCGCGCTTGCGGATCATCTCGCGCACCCCGGCTTTCGGGTATGTGTGCTCGAGCACCTCGACGCCGGCGAGCTTCTGGATGTCCTCGGTGGCCTCTTCCTCGGCGATATCTGCGATGTCGTCGTAGGTGACCACGCCAAGCAGGACGCCATCGGAATCGACCACGGGCAGGGCCGAGCGGTCGTAGCGATTCATCGCCCGGACGGCCTCTTCCTGGTCGTCGGTCGCGTTCAGCGTCAGGAATCGATCGTCCATCAGCGACTCGACCGACGCGTCCAGATCGGCCAGCAGGATCCGCCGGATGTGCAGGTCGTCGACCAGCTTGCCATCCCTGTCAACCACAAAGACCCAATGAACCGTCTCGGCGTCCACACCCCATTCGCGGATCTGTTCCAGCGCCCGCGCGACGGTCCACTCTCGGCGCAGGCGCACATAATCCGGGGTCATCAAGCGCCCGACGCTCTGGTCGTCATAGCCCAGGATCTGCTGGGTGACACGCCGATTCTCGGGGCTGAGCCTGGTGATGAGGCGTTTGGTGACATCCGGCGGGAGCTCATCGAGCAACGCCGCCCGGTCGTCGTGATCGAGGCTCTCCACCAGGCGCAGGGCGGGCGCCTCGCCGAGTTCCTGGATCAGCTTCTCCTGAGACTCCGGTTCGAGATTGCTGAAGATGTCGCTGGCGAAATCACGGGGAAGGATCCTGAACGCGACCGCCGCCTCGTTGACGTCGAGTTCTTCCAAGAGATCCGCGACGTCCGGCGGGTCCAGACCGTTGAGGGCATCTCGCAGGTCGCGATAGCGCTCGTTCCCGATCAGGTCACGAACCTCTGGTTCGAGGAGTTGGGCTGTCGGGTTCATCGTCTCCGATGGTAGATCTCGGTCCGGGAAACCCACAGAAATCTCTTCGACATTCCACAATTCAGTACCCGCCCGATGCCAAGTGCTGTAATAATCAGGGACGGACCGACGCAAGGTCGGCATTCAGCTCACCAAACGGGGATTCGACCATGAGTCAGCTGCCAGTGCTCGGAATCATCGCGGTACTTTCTGTCTCAAGTGATGCAATGGAATCGGGCCCGCTGGAGACTGTGCCGTTGGTGATGCAGTCGGTACTGCTGGGCCATCCTGGTGGATTTCCTACCGGCGAGGGCGATCCCGGCTCGTTCGTTCCAGATGGCTGGGATAGCGACGGTGTACTGATACTCGGGCATATCCCGATCGGCGATTTTCCAGGCAACAACTCGCTCGCCAACGATTGCTGGGGGTATGTCTCCCCGTCGGGTCGTGAGTACGCGCTCATCGGGCTGGAAAACGGCGTCGCCGTCGTCGAGATCACCGACCCGGTCCACCCGGTCATCGTCGAGTTCGTCCTCGGCCCCAACAGCCTGTGGCACGACGTCAAGGTTATCGGAGATTGGGCGTACGCGGTGAGCGAGGGAGGCAGCGGGATCCAGGTCATCGACCTTCGCGAGGTCGACAACGGGATCGTCACGAGTCCGGGCAATGTCGCCAGCGGTGCCTCGCACAACATCGCCGCCAACCCGGACACGGGGCACCTCTACCGCTGCGGCGGAGGCCAGACCGGCCTGCGGATCTATGAGGTCAACACCGACCCGGCCTCCCCCCGATTCGTCGGAGCGTGGAACGACTATTACGTGCACGACGCCCAGGTCGTTACCTGGCAGAGATCAGGGCAATGGGAGGGTCGAGAGATCGCCTTCACGCTGGGCGGGCTTGACACCGGCTTTACCGATACTCGCCTGCGCATCGTCGACGTCACAGACCCGGCCAACCCCGTTATCCTGGGCTCGGTAGCGCATCCGCAACGGGCGTATGCCCATCAGGGCTGGCTCAGCGAGGATCAGCGATACTTCTATTTGAATGACGAGTTGGACGAGCGCGACTTCGGCTTTACGACACGAACGCGAGTCATCGATGTGGAGGACCTGTCAAATCCGGTTTATACCGCTGAGTTCACCAACGGCTCGCGCGCGATCGATCACAACTGCTACACGCATAACGGGTTGATATTCGAGGCCAACTATCGCTCGGGACTGCGGATCTTTGACGCCACCGACCCGCTCGCCCCGGTCGAAGTGGCGTACCTCGACACCTTTCCCGCCGACGATCTGCCCGAGTTCGACGGTGCCTGGAGCACCTACCCATACTTCCCCAGCGGGAGTGTCATCATCAGCGACATGCAGCAGGGATTGGTCATCATCCGCGCAATCCCAAACCGCCTGGAGTTCAACTTCACGCTGGAAATCCCTGAGTTCTTCGATCCCGCCGGCGAGAGCTTCGAGTTCATTGTCGAGGAAATCAACAGCATCACGCTCGATCCCGCGACGGTCCGTCTGTATATCGATCAGGGCGACGGAGCGGTCGAGATACCCGCGACGGCGCTGGGGGACAACACGTTCGCGGTCCTGTCCGGCTCGCTCAGCTGCGACAGCGCTGCGACGTACTGGTTCAGCGCCGACTCGACCACCGGCGAGACGTTCTCATTCCCGCCCCTGGGCGAGGACGATCCGGGCGAGGCGGTCGTGTCCAGCGGGCAGACCATCGTTTTCAACGACAACTTCGAGACCGACACAGGCTGGACGGTGCAGGATTTCGGGGGATTGACCACCGGCACATGGGAGCGCGCGGTTCCCGCCGGCGGCGGCAATCGCGGCGATCCCCCGACCGACTTTGACGGCTCGGGACGCTGCTACGTCACCGACAATCGCAACGACGAGGATATCGACGGCGGCTCGACGATCCTGACGAGCCCCGCCATGGACGCAACCGGTGGCGACGCTCTGCTCACGTACGCCCGCTGGTATTCCAACACCTTCGGGGCAGACCCGGCGAACGACATCTTCGTCATCGAAATCTCCAACGACGACGGGCAGAGCTGGATCGAACTCGAGACCGTCGGGCCGACCGGCGGGGACGTCTCCGGCGGCTGGTTCGCCATCAGTCTCTTCGTCAACGACTTCTTTGAGACACCCTCGGCGAACGTCCGCGTGCGATTCAATGCCTCGGACCTCGATTCCGCCTCGGTCGTTGAGGCCGGCGTCGATGCGGTCGCCATCACGATCATCGAGTGTGAGGATGCCGGCTGCCGGGCCGATATCGACGGCAACGGCACGCTCGACGCGGACGATTTCTTCGCATACCTCGACCTGTTCGCCGCCGGCGACGATCGCGCGGACTTCGACGACGACGGGGATATCGACGCGGACGATTTCTTCACATTCCTCGACGCGTTCGTGGCCGGGTGCGATTGAGTCTTTGAGCCCATGAAACGAAAAAACCCGGATCGCGCGAGCGATCCGGGTCGTTCTTATTTCTGTCGCGTACCGCTCTATCGCTGAACGGTCTTGAGTCCCGCGACGTGCTTCAGGCCGCGTCGCCGGTCGCGAAGTCGCCGGCTCCTGCCCTGTCGCTCGCGGGATCGTAGAGCCTCGTCAAGTCCGGGCGACCGATCGACGACCAAGGGAATTCCGCCGCGAGGCGATAGAATTGCAGTAATATCGATACAATGGCTGGCGAAGGAAGTGGGCAGGTCGTGTTTTCATTCGATGAGATTTTGAAGAGGGGGAAGTCTCCATGAGTTTCAAGGTGAATCCTTTCAGCGCGTTCGTCGTGGGCCTGGTCGCTAGCACGAGTGCGGCGCAGCCGAACTGGGATGCCGAGGGCGTCTTGCTTCTGGCCCACATTCCGATCAGCGCGTTCCCCGGCAACAGCGCCACCGGCAATGACTGCTGGGGGTATGTGTCACCGTCGGGGCGCGAGTATGCACTTATGGGACTTGAGGACGGGATCGCGATTGTCGAGATCACCGATCCGGTCAACCCCAACATCATCCAGTTCTTCCAGGGTCCCAACAGCCTCTGGCACGACATCAAGGTGATCGGCGATTGGGCCTATGCCGTCAGCGAGGGCGGCAGGGGTATCCGGGTCTACGACCTCCGTGAGGTCGACAGCGGCATCGTCACGACGACCGGAGATGTCGATTCGGGCGATTCGCACAACATCGCCGCGAATCCTGAGAGCGGATTCCTCTATCGCTGCGGCGCGTCCAACGGCAACCTGACTTTCTATGACGCGGGCTCCAACCCGTCCGCCCCCGTGTTCGCGGGTGCCTGGAACGGCGGGTTTGTCCACGACGCCCAGATCGTGACGTGGACCGATGGACCGCTGGGGGGGCATGAGTTGGCGTTCTGCTCTGTCCCCTCACAAGGCTTGGTCGTCGTGGATGTGACCAACAAGAACAGTCCGCAGACGCTCGCCACGGTCAACTATCCCAACAGGTCGTACCCCCACCAGGGGTGGCTCAGCGAAGACAGAACATTGTTCTACCTCAACGACGAGGGAGACGAGTTGGACTTTGGATTCACGACGCGAACCCGCGTCTTCGACGTCCAGGATCCGGCGAGTCCGGTCTACCTCGGCCACTTCACAAACGGAAAAAACTCGATCGACCACAACCTCTACACGCACAACGGCCTGATGTACGCCGCCAACTACACGTCGGGACTGAGGATCTTCGATCTGACCCAATCGCCGACGAATCCGCCCGAGATCGCGTATTTCGATACCTTCCCCGGGGGCGACCCCGTGTCCTACGACGGCGCGTGGAGCACCTATCCGTACTTCCCCAGCGGGACGGTCATCATCAGCGACTTGCAGCAGGGGCTCATCATCGTGCGCCCGATTCCCAATCGGCTTGAGTTTGACTTCACGATGTCGATCCCCGAGTTCTTCGATCCCGCCGGCGAGAGCTTCGAGTTCATCGTCGAGGAGATCAACAGCATCACGCTCGACCCCGCCACCGTCCGTCTGTATGTCGATCAGGGCGATGGGGCGGTCGAGATATTCGCGACGGCGCTGGGGGACAATACGTTCGCGGTCGCGACCGGCCCGCTCAGCTGTGACAGCACTGCAATGTACTGGTTCAGCGCCGACTCGACCACCGGCGAGACGTTCTCATTCCCGCCCCTGGGCGAGGATGATCCGGACCAGGCCATCGTCTCCAGCGCGCAGACGGTGGTCTTCGAGGACGACTTCGAGGCCGATGCGGGCTGGACGGTGCAGGATTTCGGGGGATTGACCGCCGGCACATGGCAGCGAGCGGTCCCCGCCGGCGGGGGCGATCGAGGCGACCCCCCGACAGACTTCGACGGCTCGGGACGCTGCTATGTCACCGATAACCGCGACGGCGAGGATATCGACGGCGGCTCGACGGTCCTGACGAGCCCCGCCATGGACGCCACCGGCGGCGACGCCCTGCTCACCTCCGCCCGCTGGTACTCCAACACGTTCGGGGGAGACCCCGCCAACGACATCTTCGTTATCGAAATCTCCAACGACGACGGGCAGAGCTGGATCGAACTCGAGACCGTCGGGCCTGGCGGCGCGGAGGTCTCCGGCGGGTGGTTCTCCATCAGCCTGTTTGTCAACGACTTTTTCGAGACCCCCTCGCCCAACGTCCGCGTGCGATTCAATGCCTCGGACCTCAACGCGGGTTCGGTCGTTGAGGCCGGTGTCGACGCGGTCTCGATCACGATCATCGAGTGCGAGGATGTTTCGTGCAGGGCGGATATCGACGGCAACGGTACGCTCGACGCCGACGACTTCTTCGCCTATCTCGACCTGTTCGCCTCGGGCGACGATCGGGCGGACTTCGACGACGACGGGGATATCGACGCGGACGATTTCTTCACATTCCTCGACGCGTTCGTGGCCGGGTGCGATTGAGTCTTTGAGCCCATGAAACGAAAAAACCCGGATCGCGCGAGCGATCCGGGTCGTTCTTATTTCTGTCGCGTACCGCTCTATCGCTGAACGGTCTTGAGTCCCGCGACGTGCTTCAGGCCGCGTCGCCGGTCGCGAAGTCGCCGGCTCCTGCCCTGGCGCTCGCGGAGGAAGTAGAGCTTGGCCCGCCGGGCGTCGGCCCGACGCACCACCTCGATCTTGGAGATCAGCGGGGTGTTGATGGGCCAGGTCCGCTCGATGCCCATGTCATCAACCACGCGCCGGACGATGATCGACTCGTTGATCCCGCGCCCCTTGCGGCTGATCAGGACGCCCTGGTAGATCTGGATGCGTTCTTTCTCGCCCTCAACGATGCGAATATGCACGTTGATCGTGTCGCCGATATCCATGACCGGCAGATCGGTCTTCAGGCTCTCGGCGTTGATGCTCTCGATAAGGCGTTGGGTGTCCATGGTACATCCGAGTCTGAGGGTCCGAAGGTCCGGCCGATGCCGGGCGGGGATGGTAGGAACACGCCCTGGGATCGTCCACAGCCCCGCTGGCGGCACCGCTTGTTCCGCGGTGTTAGTCTGTCAAAAGGTCCGGCCTGCGCCGGCGGGTCCGCTCAAGCCTCTGTTCCAGGCGCCAGCGGGCCACGGCCCCGTGATCGCCGCTCAAGAGCACTTCGGGCACCTCAAGGCCCTCCCAGATGCGCGGGCGGGTGTAGTGCGGGCAGTCGAGCAGACGGGCGTTCTCGGGAATCTCCAACTCTCCGAGGAGCTTGGGATCGATCGGCTCGCCGTCGGGGTCTTTGCTCGGCGGCAGCGAGAAGGAATCTTCGCCCGCCGAGTCGCCGTGCCCGAGCACGCCGGGCAGCAGGCGGATGATTGCGTCGAGCAGCACGATCGCCGCGAGTTCGCCGCCGCTCAGCACAAAGTCGCCTATTGAAACCTCCATCGGGTCCAGCTTCTGGATGACGCGCTCGTCGATCCCCTCGTAATGCCCGGCGAGGATCACCAGACGCTTTCTTGTGGCGAGGTCTTCGACCAGGCTCTGGGTCAGTGGCTCACCCTGGGGGGTCATGTGGATTCGTGTCGCCGGGCGGTCGTCCTTGGCCTCGGCGTGTCGCACGGCGTCCCAGATCGGCTGGGCCATCATGACCATGCCCGGCCCGCCGCCGAAGGGCCTGTCGTCGGTCTTCTGGTGCTTGTCGGCGGTGAAATCTCGGGGGTTGGTCGCGTTGATCTCGACGAGCCCAGCCTCGCGCGCGCGACCCGGGATGCTGACCGCCAGCGGCGCGGGAGGTTCATCCGCGAAGAGTTCGGGAAACGTGGTGATGATGTCGAACCGCATCGGACGCGCCATGCATGGAGCCTAGCAAGATTCGGGGGCAAGAAAAAAGCGGAACCCGCCGGTTCCGCTCTTGAAAACTTGTGATGATCTCGACGAGGATTACTCGCTGGCGGCTTCCTCGGGCTTCGCCTTGGAATCCTCGATCGCCTTGTCCAGATCGGCCTTGGCGGCTTGGGCCTCGCTACCTGCCTTGGCCGAGGCGTCCACGTCGCCCTTGCTCACGGCCCGCTTGGCGGCCCTGAGGGCTGCTGAGATTCGCTTCTTGAACGGTGCCGCGTCCACATCGCCCGAGTCGAACTTCACCAGGCTCTCGACGACCTCGTCGGCCAGCTTGAGACCCGGCTTGCTCGCAACGCGCCGCCGGCTTATCTCACGCTCGGATTCCCATGCGGCCTTCATCTTCGGCGGCAGCATGTCGCGATGGCCCAGGATGTCGCGCACCGTGTCGGATGGCTGGGCACCGTGGTCCAGCCAGTGCTTGATCCGTTCGGGCTTGAGGCTCAACTGCTTCGACTCGTCCTTGGCGATCGGGTCGTACCAGCCCAACTGCTCGATGAACTTGCCCGAGCGGGGCCTTCGCGAATCCATTGCGCCGATTCGATAGAAGGGCCGGTGCGTGCGCCCGAGGCGCTGCATGCGAATGCGGACCATGAAAACTCCCTGAAAATCGATGCCAAGCCCACCGCCGGGCAACCCCGTCAATTGGGCTCGGAGTATAGGCGGGCAGGGAAACTCAGACAAAGGATGGACCGCTCGCGGGGCTTGGCGGTCTGCCACGGACCCTATCATCGCGGCCACCCGGGAGATTTCCATGGCGCGATTGCACGAGTACGAGGGGAAGTCCCTCCTCGCTCAGGGCGGCTTCACTATTCCCCGAGGCGAGGTAGTCACCTCGCCGGATGAGGCCAGAGCCGCCGCCGCCGCCCTGGGCGGGGCCTGCGTGGTCAAGATCCAGGCGTGGACCACGGGGCGAAAGGCGATGGGCGGGGTCGCGATGGTCGAATCGGCGGACCAGGCCGCGATCGAGGGCGGGCGCATGCTCGCGATGAGCGTGGGGGCGTTCCCGGTCGAGAAGGTGCTCATCGAGGAACTGATCGAAATAGAGCGAGAGCTGTTCGTCTCGCTCTATATCGACGACGGCGCGAGGGCGCCGCGGATTCTGCTCTCGCTCGCCGGTGGGTCGGGGATCGAGGATCGAACGACGGGCGTCCATCGTCTGACGTGTGATGCCCGTACGGGAGTCGACCGGGGCGAACTCGACGCGGCTCTGAGCGCGAGCGATCTGTCCGAGGACGTTCGTCCCAAGGTCGCGCAGGCTGTGAGGGCGGTGTTCGAGGTTGCCAAGAAGCACGAGGCACGGAGCCTCGAGATCAATCCGCTGGCGATTACCAAGGGCGGCGAGGTCGTCGCCGCCGACTGCCGGATGACGATCGACGACTACGCCGTGTTTCGCCATCCGGACCTTGGCATCGAGATCGCGCGCGAGCTGGACCACCCGCCGACGGCGCTCGAGCGGATCGCCTACGACGTCGAGCAGGGCGACCATCGCGGCACGTTCTACTTCGCGCAGCTCAACACCGAGCCCGAGATTGGATCCAAGGGACTGGTGGGCTTCCACGGTGCGGGTGGCGGCGGCTCGATGATGTCCATGGACGCGATCACCAATGAAGGTTTCACGATCGCGAACTTCACCGATACCTCCGGCAATCCGTCGGCGGCGAAGGTCTATCGCGCCGCCAGGATCATCCTCAGCCAACCCGGGCTCGTCGGCTACTTCGGCTCGGGCTCGGGCGTCGCGAGCCAGGAGCAGTTCTGGAGCGCCTACGGCCTGGCCAAGGCGTTCTGGGAACTCGAACTCACAATCCCTGCGGTGATTCGTTTGGGGGGAAACAGCGAGGACCGGGCCGTCGAGATCCTGGAGTCGGTCGCGGGTCTGGTGCCCGCCGACATCGAGGGTTTTAAGAAGGACGATTCGCCCAAGCAGATCGCGGATCGATTCGGAAGATTGGTCGCGGGCTCGGCGAGGGATCCGTGGCAACCGAAGCGGCCTCGTATGCCTGATTTCGTTGGGGCTGAGTTCGCATTCCGCTTTGAGATTACTGGCGGGCGGGTGTGGATCGACACACGCGAGTGGGGAGTTGCGAGAGAGATCGTTCTCGCCAACGCTTCGGATCTACTGCGTGATGATGGCGGCAAGCCAGCGCTCGCGGTTTCGGTAGAGGAGATCGTGGGCAAGGACTCGGAGCTGATCGCTTGCGAGGTAGAGTGTCGGCGGGCAGGCGTGCCGGCGGTGTTTGTTGAACTCGACATACCGGGGTTAGACTGAGGAAGAGTCTGAACCACGGAGTTGCACGGAGTAGCACAGAGTTGGGGCGAGGAGGGTCAAGAGGTGGAAGAGCAGAATGTGAACGGCGATAGCAGATTGCTTCATGGCGATCTCACCAGAGAGGTCATCGGCGCTGCCATGGAGGTGCATGCGATCCTTGGTCCTGGGTTGCTCGAATCGGCCTACGAATCGTGTCTCGCACACGAGCTGGCGTTGAGAGGAATCGGCGTGCAACGCCAAGTCGAGTTGCCCGTGCAATACAAGGACGCTCGTGTCGATTGCGGATTCCGAGTTGACATCCTGGCGGCAAGCGAGATCGTCATCGAACTCAAGGCGGTCGAGAGAGTCCTCCCGATCCACATCGCCCAACTCATGACGTACATGAAACTCGCTCAGAAGCGAGTCGGGCTCCTGATCAACTTCAACGTCGAATCCCTCCGCGACGGCATCACCCGTCGCATCATCTGATTCGAGCAAGGCGAGATCCAAACGCGTTTCCCAATCCCCACTCCGTGAAACTCCGTGCAACTCCGTGGTGAAATCCTCATGGCAATACTCATCGACGAACTAAAGCGCGTCATCGTTCAGGGCATCACCGGGCGCGAGGGCCAGGCCCGCACCCGCCTCATGCTCGGCTACGGCACCAACGTCGTCGCCGGATGCACACCCGCCAAGGGCGGGGAACAGGTGCAGGGCGTCCCGGTCTTTGACAAGGTCGGCGAGGCGATGGCCCACAGCCGCGAGCATTGCGGCGGCGATGTTGACATCTCCGTGGTCCTCGTCCCCGCGCGCTTCGTCAAGGGTGCCGCGATCGAGTCGATCGAGGCCGGCGTCAAGCTCTTGGTCATTGTGCCCGACCGCGTGCCGGTCTGGGACGCGATGGAGATCGCCGCGGCGGCCAAGGACCACGGCGCGCAGTTCGTCGGCCCCAACACCCTCGGCATCATCAGCCCCGGCAAGGCCGTCGTCGGCATGATCGGAGGCAGGGCCGAGTCCGTGGTGGACTTCAACAACGGTCGCGGAACTGCCGAGCAATGGATCAAGGAGGGCAAGCACGCGATCCGCTGGACACGTCTGAGCTGCCACGGCTTCGACGCCAATCAGGCGCGGCTGCAGCTGCATGTGCTGGCTTACAACCTGGGCAAATTCCTGCGCCGGCCGGCGCTGCCGAGGGCGGTGAAGCACTGGTCGCTGACGACGCTGCGGGACAAGCTGATCAAGATCGGCGCGAAGGTGGTGCATCACGCACGCTACGTCACGTTCCAACTGGCCGAGGTCGCCGTCCCACGGTGGCTCTTTCGAGCCATCCTCGATCGGATTCAGCGGTTCGCGGCCCTCCCGCCGAGGGCATCACCGATATGACGGTGCCGGCTAATCAACAACCGAGTCAACAGCGAGAGACGCGGGATGTCACTCGTCCAGATCACATCGAAGCGCCCCGCCCGGGCCTCTGGAGCGGTCCTTGTGCCCGCGTCACGACCCGTTTGGACGCAGATCTCGTCCGCGAGCGAGCCGATCGGGCTTCAATGTCGCGAACCGGGCGCTATACTGGTGCAAACCGGCCCGGCGATGGAGTCGGGCGAAGGCCATATGGGGTATGTCGGGTAACGGTAGCCGTGACGTCAGGAGGAAATGAAATGCAAGCTCTATCCGTCATTGTCGTTGCAAGATCCCTTCAGGTCTATCTGCTGATCATCGTTGGACTGTTCTTGTCCGCGTGCCAGGGGAATGCGAAAGTCAAAGGCATCGACCCCACGGGGATCTACACTCTTGTCACAGTCAACGGGTCCGAAGTACCCACAGCCATCTCCCATGGCGATGTGGAGATGCAGGTATACTCCGGTGTCTTTACAATCAACACTGACGGAACATGCAACAGCAAAGTGAACTTCAGCTTATCTTCGGGGGACCAGATCACGCGCGATGTCAAGGCAACCTATACCCGGGCGGGCTCAGTACTGACCATGCAGTGGGAGGGGGCGGGTATTACCACGGGAACAGTCGATGGCGATACCTTTGCGATGGACAACGACGGGATGACCTTCGTATATCGACGATGATGGGCCAGAGTCAGAGACCAGTCATCGGGACTCCGCAGCAGGCAATGGGATTACTGGTTGACCCTGTTGAGTCGGCGGATAGTCTTGGCTGATGATAGTTTGTGATAGAGATCCCCTGTTTGTCGGCGAGCATTACACCGGGGTCGTCCACGAACTGGCTGGCCGGTGCCGACGTGACCGACCCGCGGTTGGTCCACACTGCGGCGACTACAAGATGGCTCGGTAGATCCACCCCACGCAACTGCCGTGACGTCCAGTTGACGCGGGTCGTCTGTCTTGAGGCAAGTTCCGTATCCGGTCTTTCTCCTCTGTGTCCTCTGTGCTCTCTGTGGTGAAACTCCTATGGCAATACTGATCGACGAAACAAAGCGCGTCATCGTTCAGGGCATCACCGGGCGCGAGGGCCAGGCTCGCACTCGCCTCATGCTCGGCTACGGCACCAACGTCGTCGCCGGTTGCACGCCGGGCAAGGGCGGTCAAGAGGTCCAGGGTGTTCCTGTCTTCGACCGTGTGAGCGAGGCGATGGCCCACAGCCGCGAGCATTGCGGCGGCGATGTTGACATCTCCGTGGTCCTCGTCCCCGCGCGCTTCGTCAAGGGTGCCGCGATCGAGTCGATCGAGGCCGGCGTCAAGCTCTTGGTCATTGTGCCCGACCGCGTGCCGGTGTGGGACGCGATGGAGATCGCCGCGGCGGCCAAGGATCACGGCGCACAGTTCGTCGGCCCCAACACCCTCGGCATCATCAGCCCGGGCAAGGGCGTCGTCGGGATGATCGGCGGGCGGGCCGAGTCCGCCAAGGCCTGGTTCAAGCCCGGCAACGTCGGAGTCATTAGCCGCTCAGGCGGCATGTCCTCGTCGACCGCGTACTACCTCGGCCAGGCGGGCATCGGTTGCTCGACGATCTGCCACGTCGGCGGCGACAGCGTGCTCGGTGTGCGGATTCCCGATGCCGCGTTGATGTTCGAGGACGATTCCGAAACCGAGGCGATCGTCATTTTCGGCGAGATCGGCGGGACCATGGAAGAAGACCTCGCGCGCCTCATGACCGAGGGCAGGGTTACCAAGCCCGTGGTCGCCTACGTCGGCGGCAAGGCGGCCAAGGAAGGCACGCGGTTCAGCCACGCCGGGGCGATCATCGAGGGCGGCAAGGGGACGCACGCGGGCAAGGTCGAGGCGCTGGAATCGGCGGGCGCGACGGTCGTGGACAGCTTTGGGGATCTGGCGGGGGCGACGAAGGAGCGACTGGGCCTGGCATGATCGGCGTCATGTCTTGAGGTTGCCGCGAAGCCTCAGGGCATTGCCGATCACCGAGACAGAACTGAGGCTCATCGCTGCGGCCGCGAGCATCGGGCTCAGAAGCACACCGAAGACGGGATAGAGCACGCCTGCCGCGATCGGCACGCCGGCGGCGTTGTACACGAACGACAGAAAGAGATTCTGGCGGATGTTCCGCATCGTTGCGCGGCTGAGATCGTGCGCCCGGATCAGGCCGTTGAGATCCCCGCCCAGGAGCGTGATGCCGGCGCTCTCGATGGCGACCCCGGCACCGGTTCCCATGGCGACGCCGACGTCCGCCTGGGCAAGGCCCGGCGCGTCGTTGACTCCATCCCCGGCCATCGCAACCTTGTGGCCCTCATCCTGGAGCGCGACGATCGTCTCGGCCTTCTGCTCGGGAAGCACCTCGGCGATGATCCGGTCGATACCAAGCTGCTCGCCGATCGCGTTGGCCGTGACCTGATTGTCGCCCGTGAGCATCACGACGGTCATGCCCTTGGCATGCAGGGCGTCGATCGCCTCTCGCGTTGTCGCCTTGATCGGATCGGTGACACCCAGCAGGGCCGCGAGCTTGTCATTGACCGCGCCGAACATGGCCGTTGCGCCCTTGCGCCGATACTCATCGGCCTCGCTTGCGAACGGGCCGACATCGATTCCGAGATCGGCCATCATCGCCTGGGAACCGATGGCGATCCGCTCGCCGTGCACCGTCGCCGTGATTCCTTTGCCTGTGATGCTCTCGAACTCACTGGCCTCGAATCGGTCGGTCGCCCTTGCATCGAGCCCTTCGAGGATGGCCTCGGCGAGCGGATGCTCGCTGCCCCGCTCAGCACCGGCGAGCAACGAAAACAGCCTGCCCTCCTCGAAGCCTTCGCTCGCCCGCGCAAGGACCAGGCGCGGGCGGCCCTCGGTCAGCGTGCCGGTCTTGTCGACGACCACTGTGTCGATCTTCTCAAAGGCCTCCAGGGCGGCAGCGCTCTTGACGAGCACGCCCATCTTGGCGCCGCTGCCGACCGCCACCATGATCGACATCGGCGTCGCAAGACCCAGCGCGCACGGGCAGGCGATGATGAGCACCGACACGCTTGCGATCAGCGCGTAGGCGAACGCCGGCTCCGGCCCGACGATCAACCAGACAACGAACGCGACAATCGCGACGCCGATGACAGCCGGCACAAACCAACCCGAGACCGCGTCGGCGAGCCTCTGGATCGGAGCCCGCGATCGCTGGGCCTGGGCGACCATCTGTACGATCTGGGCGAGCGTCGTCCCCTCTCCGGTTCGGCTGACCCGAAGGATAAACGAGCCGGCCTTGTTGACGGTGCCGCCGGTCACCTGGTCGCCGACGGTCTTCTCGACCGGGATGGGCTCGCCGCTCAGCATGGACTCGTCGATGGTGCTGCGTCCCTCGACTATTTCACCGTCGATCGGGACCTTGTCGCCAGGTCGGACTCGGATTCGATCGCCCACCTCGATCGCGGCGAGGGGCACCTCCTGCTCGCCACCGGCGTCATCCAGGCGTCTGGCGGTGGGCGGGGCGAGTTCCAGAAGTTCGCGGATGGCGCCGCCGGTCTTCCTCCGGGCGCGAAGTTCCATGACCTGTCCCAAGAGCACGAGCGTCACGATGACCGAGGCCGCCTCAAAGTAGACACCGACGCGCCCGGCTTCGTCCTGGAATGACTCCGGAAAGAGGCTCGGGGCGACCGTCGCAACCACGCTGTAGGCATACGCGAGCGAGACACCGATCGAGATCAGCGTCCACATGTTTAGGCTGCGGTTGCGGACGGATCGCACGCCGCGGACGAAGAAGGGCCACGCGCACCACAGCACGGTCGGGGTCGCCAGCGCGAGTTCCAGCCACTGCGACATGGCGGGACTGATGACGTTCTCGAGCGGTCGATCCAGCACCAGGCCGCCCATGACAAAGAGGACCAGCGGCGTAGTGAGCACGCCGGCGACCCAGAATCGGCGGGTCATGTCGCGCAACTCCGAGTCGTCCTCCTCGCCGGTCGGCTCAAGAGGCTCCAGAGCCATGCCGCACTTCGGGCAGTCGCCGGGTCCGAGCTGGCGGACGTCCGGGTGCATCGGGCAGGTGTAGACGGCGTCAGGATCGGCTGGGTGAACGTCTTGGGCGGCGTCGCCGGAGATGAAGCGATCGGGATCATTGCGGAACTTCGTCGCACAGCCCTGGCTACAGAAAAAGCGGGTCACTCCATCGTGCAGGACTCGCTCGGCCTCTGCGCCTTCCTTTACGCCCATCCCGCACACTGGATCGGTATGTTCTGTCGGGTCTGTCATGTCGAGTCATCCTTCCGAAGACCGGAGCGTTGCTCGGCGCGAGCGGTGGGCGTCTCGCGTTCAATGATTGCCCGGCGGAATCATCAACGCGCGCACAGCGAGAGCTTTCCCACGACCGGCGTGGTTGGTGAGGAGAGCGTTGGGGGTCTGGCGGGGGCGACGAAGTTCGCACTGGAACGAGGGCAGGACATCGATTGGTCTCTTGGCGTATCATCTTCCGTGGAGGAATTCCAAACCACAATCGATTATGTAGATAAAATCCGCGTTCCTGGACAGCCATTCGAGAAACCGGCTAACGAGTATTGGAGACTCCTGTGCTTGTGGCAGGGCATGTCATTCTTGGCGGAGAGAGTCGGTCGATGTCAAGACGCTGCCAACGAGGCGATGGCTCAAGGCCTCCGGGAGACTCTTCCGCCAGAGGTGTCGGCAAGTATGCAGGGGTTGCCGAGCCAATTTGTCCGGTCGCCTCCACCTGGGCTAGGCGGCGCGGCCTTAGCAATGGTAACGACAGCCTTTGAGTGGTACGCGGTGTCTGCATTCAACTATGCGTGCATGATTGGTGCGATCCGAATTCGTCAAATGTCGTCAGCACCAATCCCGAGAAAGTACGCCGAAACAGTCATTCCAGAACTCGTGATCTACCGTGACAAAGTAGCCGCACACGCTGCTTGGACGAGCAAGCACGAGCGAGATAATGACGCAGAACGTCTTTGCAGCGTGATTCCGAAACTGAGCCTCGCTAATGGTCGGTTGATGGCGGGTGGATACACGATCACTCTCGGATCAACCAGTGGGGGCCATAAGTCAGGTTGTCTGCCCGAGTGGAGCCTGACCGACGAACATGCGCGGTTGGCCGAGCGGTATTGGCCGAGTTAGCGACAAAAAAATAAGGGGGCGAGATGGTAGGGGAACTCTCTGTCTGGGCATTTGTCGGTGTCTTGGGTCTGAGTCCAGCAGACGACCCCGACCCGATGGCCCTGGCCGCCGCCTCATTTCTCGAGTCTCTCGACGCTGCCCAGCGCGAGTCATGCCGGCACGAGTTCACCGACGCCGAGCGCCGCAACTGGCAGCCCGTTCCCTTCGGCGGTGATCTTCTCAAGCGGCACGTTGAAGAGCATCACCCCAAGGAAGGGAGCTGATCGGCGTCGCAATCGAAGCAGCGGGGCGGGTCTACCCCATCTCCTTTTCGAGCGTGCCCCGCACCCGCTCGAGCAGACGCTTGGTCGCCGCGATTCCCTCGAACGCGGAGAGTTTCTTGCCCTCGTACTCGATGCCGACGTAGCCGCGATATCCCGAATCGACGACGATCCGCATCATCCGGTCGTAATCGGTGTGGGTCTCGTTGCCGTGTTCGTCGAAGTCGTGGCTCTTGGCGCTGACGGCCTTGGCGAAGGGCATGAGCAATCGCACGCCCTCGTAGCGGTCGTACCACAGGTCCGGATCCTCGCGGGTGTCCCAATCGAAGAAGAAGTTGCCGAAATCCGGCAGCGTGCCGCAGCGCGGGTGGTCGACGCGTTTGATGACATCGCTGAGCCATGTTCCGTCGGAGCTGAGCCCGCCGTGGTTCTCGACGATGACATTCAGTTCCAGCGGCTCGCCGATCTCTGTCAGCCTGCGCAGACCAACCACGCAACGCTCCGCCTGCTCCTCGCGGGTTCCTTCGCTCTGGGCGTTGACGCGGATGGAATGGCACCCCAGCGTCTTTGCGGCGTGCAGCCAGCGCGTGTGATTCTCGATGGCCTTATCCAGCGCCACGGCGTCGGGGTCGCCCAGCATGCCCTGCCCATCGATCATGATGAGCAGGCTCTTGACGCCGGCGTCATCGGCGCGGGTTCTCATCTGGTCGAGGTACGCCCTGTCATCGACCCGGTCCTCGAAGAAGCGGCTGACATACTCGACCGCGTCAATGTCGAACCGCTCACGGGCGAGGAATGCAAAGTCCAGATTGTCGATCTCGCCGGCGAAGAGCTGCTTGTTGATCGACCACTGCGCGAGCGAGATGCGATAGAGCGGCTTGCGAGCGGGCCTTAGCGCCATGGCGGGTGCGCCTAGAGCCAGAGCCGTGGCGGCGCACAACCGCAGCGATTCACGCCTGCTCAGAACGGCGTCGATCACGAGCACCCCATCGCGAACAGGTCGAGGTACGCGAAGAAATCGTCGGCATCGAGTTGCCCGTCGCCGGTGAGATCCGCCGCGGAATCACCGCTCGCGTACAGATCGAGATAGCCGAAGAAATCTTCGGCGTCGAGTTGGCCGTTGCCGTCGATGTCCGCCGGGCAGGTCTCACAGAACCGATCCACGACGCGGAACGTGTCGATCGCGGCTTCCAGGAGCGAGTTATCCGGCGTGTCGCTGATGAGAAAGCGGACCCTGGTCTGGGCGGTCGGCTCGCCGAAGTCTCGCATCCGATATGTGTACTCGCGCCAGTGGAAGTTGCTTCGGATCGAATCGACCGCGATCCAGTTGGCCCCATCGTCGAACGATATCTCAACCTCGAGCGGGTCCTCTCGATTCTCGACGCCAGCATCGTTGCTCGATACCCACGCCGCAACGGAGAATATCGGATCGACGGTACTCGAGAGATCCAGCGTCGGCGAGACAAGCATGGTCGGGCCGAGATCGACGTCTTGTCCCACGCGCGCGTTGCCGGTGATGAAGCACAACTCGTTTCCGTCAAAGTCGGTGGGGGGGTCGTTGCGGATGCCTCCGAAGCGCGGCTCGCCCCATTCCCACGCGCCGTCGCGCAGGTTCTCGTTGACAACGGTCCAGTCGCCCGGGGCATCGAAGTTGTCGCTCAGGATCTCGCGCTCACTGAGAACACTTGCGCTGTAGACCGACTGGGGCGCGAGCGTCGGCAGCGTCCACGTCGTGTTGTCAACATCGGCCTCGATCCAGAAGTTGACAGAGCCGTCATCGCAGAACGCCGCGGGCATCGCGCCCGTGTAGCGATGCACGTCGCCTTCGACAGAGGCCGGGGTCAGTTCCAGCGAGACCTCGTTGCCCTGCCTGTCAAGGACGTGCAGGCGGGCCTGGTCGGGCGAGATCGGGGCGATGACATCCACCATAAACGGCGTCGCATGTCCCGCGTCCAGAGTGTTTGGGCGACCCTGGGGGAAGCGGATGACAATGTCGCTCCTGGGCGAGGCGAGCACGCCCGAAATAACCAGGGCGTAGTCCGCGTCGAGTTCTTCGGTCTCGGGGCGTCCATCCTCGTTGATCGCCGTGGCGACGACCTCGACGACCCACGCGCCCGGCGTCGGATTGGCGATGAACACGTTCTCGACGGTATCGATGGTGTTCGCGACGCCGCCGGGGACCGAAAACGCCCCATCCAGCAGCCCGACATTCCCCCAGTAGATATCGCCCTCGGGGCTGGTCAGGCGCAGCGAGAGGTCGTTGACGGCGGCGATAATGCTGGCGGGATTGCCCGGCGGATCGTGGAACACAAGCGTCGCCCGCAGCGAACTCTCGCCGGGCAGAACCTCGAGCGTGTAGGCGTTGGTCTGGTCGACCTCGAGGGGGTCGGTCTCGTCGACGACGAAGGTCTTGTCGCGTCGATCGAACAACGGACGGACATCGGCGCGCCCCCAGCCCTGGCGGAAGCGCGAGAAATCCGACCACGTGCCGTCGAGTCCGTACGCCGACGCAGAGTTGATCATCAACGCCTTGGCGGTGGCGGCGTGTGGGCGTTCCTCGAAGACCGTGCCGCCCGAGACCTCGTTTCCGAAGATCCCGTCGGACCACATCTGGTACATGAGGCCGAAGAACCCGGCGGTGATGGGTGTTGCGCCGCTGGTGCCGCCGAAGTTGGTGTAGGCGGTGTCACTCTGCTCGCTGGTGGTCCAGGTGAAGTCGTAAAAGTGGGTGAGATCGGGCTTGATGCGTCCCTCGACCGACGGCCCGGTGCTGCCGCCGAAGGACCATCTGTCGTCATCGGGCGTCGCGGTGTCGGCGTGCTTGGCACCTCCGACCGAGACGATGTTCTTGGCCCACGCCTGGGGGCGAGAATCCTGGTTGCCGGCATTCGACTGGCTCTGCAGGATCGTGAAATCGAGCTGAAAGATGATGTCGTCCATCTCCGCCGAATTGACGGTATATCGCCGACTGCGCGGGCTGCCCCAGCTATTGGTCTGGAACACAGCTTGGTAGGGCTCTTGGAGGAGCTGGGCGGTGTGCGCGAAGCGGTCGGTAAGAAACTCGATATCGGCAAAGATGCCCTGGGCGTCGGGCATGACGCCCCGCCCGCGCGGGTCGGCCTGCCCATCGCCGAACACGATGCCGAACACCGAGGTTCCGTGGAACTGGCTGCCGGCGTTGCCGTTGTGGATGATCGGTGGGTCGGTCTGAAAATCGTTGTGCGTCACGCGCAGACCGAGATCGAACGCCTCGCCCCGGACGCCCTGGCCCGTGTATCCCGCCATCGACTCGACGTAGTTCGCGCCCGACAGCTCGCGTGCGTTGTCCATATCCAGTTGCGGCGCCGACCAGAGATCGACGTACAACACCGCGTCATCACGAATAACACCCGAGAGTTGCCCGCCCGTGAGCGTCGCGCGGATCACGCGTCCCCGGGGCGATTCGATATCCACCTGCCCGCCGAGTCCTCCGATGCGAACACCCAGCGCACGCTGCAACTCCGCCCCACGCTCGCGCAGCAGGATGTTGTAGGGCCGGGCGGCCATCGCGCCCTGCCCAGCCTCTAACTCTGCCAGCAACTCTGGCGGCACGCGGTAGGACGGGCGATACTCGCCCACCCAACGCACCAGGGGCGACGCTCCGAGTCGCGCTCTCGCGCCGTGGCTCACCCTGGCGACGAACGCACCATCGGGGAGGTATCGCAGGCCCGATGCGCCCAGGCGACGCAGTTCGCCGTGCGTGTCCGGCCCGGTGGGTCCATCGAGTTGGATGATCGCGAGCGAACCAGAATCCGCGATGTCGATCAAGGCCGATCGAGGCATCCGATCGTCGAGCGGGTCGATGTCGCCGCTCAGGAGCCGGATCAGCCGCCCACTATCGAGTTGGGCCTCGCCGGCTCCGCGCCCTTCGTCGCCAACAGGCCCACCCGCGAGGGCAAGGCCCGAAGCGACCATGATGGCCCCGGCGAGAGTCAGGCGAGCGGTGATCGTCGTCGTCGGTCCGATGCGCATCAAGATACCTCCTAGAAGTGGCGGCCCGAGTGTAGTGGTTCGTGCCGGGAGATCATCAGGAATCCGCCCTTCCCCCGGCCGATTCACTCCGATAAGGTGCCGAACCCGGGGAAACCCTCGGGTCGCCTGTCGATTTCGTCCGCGAGATACACTTCCAGCGATGGACGATGGGCTGGTCTATGGCGGGATCGATGAGGCGGGCTATGGGCCCAGGCTTGGTCCGTTGTGCGTCGGGCTGAGCGTCTTTCGCATTCGCGAATGGCACGAGGGCGATCCTGCGCCGGATCTCTGGAAACTGATCGCGCCCGCCGTCGCGCGAACATCGAAAGACAAGTTGGGTCGCATCCCGATCGCCGATTCGAAAGTTCTGAAGCTGTCGAATCAGCTCAAGCGGAGCCATCCGTTGAGACACCTGGAGCGCGGCGTGCTCGCGATGGGCGGTGCGTCGAGTGAGATCGCGTCCAGCGACGCGGATCTGTTCGATGCGCTGGGCGTGGGGCTCGAGCCGCACGACTGGTACGAGACCGAGCAGACGCCGCTGCCGCTGGCCTGCGATCTCGGAGCGCTGAGGCTGGATGTTGGCATGCTCGGGCGAGCGATGGCGAGCGCCGGCGTGGAACTTCTGGCGATGCGGTGCATCGTGGTGGGCGAGGCGTCGTTCAACGCCGAGCTGCGCGAGAATCACAGCAAGGCCGAGATCGTGTGCGGCGCGGTCAGGGACCACCTGGAGCGCGTCGCGGCAATCGCGGCGGGCAAACCCGCGCGGGTCATCTGCGATCGCCTGAGCGGGCGGATGCGCTATGGCGACCTCGTGAGCGACGCAACCGGCGTCGATATCCGGACGCTCGAAGAATCGCCCAGATGCAGCCGGTACGCCGCGGGCGATTTCGGCGTGCAGTTCGTGCCCGAGGGCGAGAGCAAGCACCTGCCGGTGGCGCTGGCGTCGATGGTGGCCAAGCTCGTGCGTGAGCTTGCGATGATCCGCTTCAACCGCTATTGGCTGACCAGGAACCCAGATATCAAACCCACTGCGGGCTACTGGCAGGACGCGAATCGTTGGCTGAGCGACATGGATTCTGAACTGCGCGACAGCGAACGCCAGACGCTCATCCGCATGGCCTGATGGAGCGCCCGATCGTGCCGGTTTCACTTCCTACCGGAGCCGAGAGCGCTAGCTCGCGATGGGGCAAACAAGCGCCCCTGCCAGTCGCTATTGCATGTTGCACAGGTCCCCAAGGTTTACTTGCGATGTCGCCAGCGCGCCGGGCGAGTCACTTGAACGGAGTTTACCCTGGATTGAATGAACGGTCCCGGGACCTTGAACGCCCCATCGCGAGCTCGCGCTCGCGGCTCCGTGGGGATTGATCGTGCGTGCTCATGCACACGGCTCCGCTCAGTCACGGAACCCAGACGTAATACGCCAATCCCGCGTCCAGCGCCAAGCGATCGAGCCCGAGATCGATCAATGGACGCTCGCTCATCTGAGGAATCGCCACTTCTGTCGCCGCATACGGCGTGCGCGTCACCGCCCCGCGCGATCGATATTTCACGAGCGCCGCGCGCTCGATTCCCGCCCGTTCGAGCACAAGCTCGTGGGCCTCGCGGATGCCGCCGATGTGGTCGACCAGCCCGATCTCCGCCGCGCGAGCGCCGGTCATCACGCGTCCATCGATCGCATCGTCGCGCGACCCGACACTCAGCATCGGGCGACGCTTATCCACCAGCGCGACAAATCGCTCGTACATCTCATCGACCATGCCCTGGAGCACCCGGACGTGCTCGTCCCGCTCGGGCTCGAGCGGGTTGGCGAGATCCTTGTTCACCCCGGACTTGATCGCTCGCGAGTAGATACCGATCCGATTCAATCCCTCGCTGACGTTGATCGTCGGGATGATGACGCCGATCGAGCCGGTGATGGTCGTCGGCTCGCTGATGATCGCATCGCACGCCAGCGCGACGTAGTAGCCGCCAGACGCGGCGACCTCGCCCAGGCTCGCGATCACCGGCTTGCCGGTAGTCTCGCGGAAGCGGACGATCTCGCGATGGACGATGTCGCTGGCGGTGACCGTCCCGCCCGGCGAGTTGATCCGCAGGATCACCCCCGCCACGTCGCTGTCGCGCTCGGCCATCGCCAGGCGAGCCAGCACCGAGTCCACGGGATTCGGCCCCACGCCCAGCAGCCTGGGCGAGCGATTGTCGGCGATCATGCCTCGCAGGTCGATCAGGACGACCTTGGTCTTCTCGCCGACGGCGTCGTTGAGGGCCTTGGTCGCCTCCAGTTTGGCGTCTGTCGAGCCCACATGCAGGTTGAACGAGATTGGAGCGCATCCGCCCAGCCAGCAGCCCAGACAGAGGAACCCGACAAACAGGGCCATAATCAAGCGATGAGTCATGGTCCAGAGTCTATCGACGCCAAAGAGCCCCGCCCTGAGCATGTTCCGGTCATGCTGGAAGAGGTGATCGAACTGCTCTCGCCCCGCGAGGGCGAGGTTTACGCCGACGCAACGGCAGGCCTCGGGGGGCACGCCAGCGAAATCGCGACCCACCTCGGCTCCAGCGGCACGATTGTGATCAACGACCTGGATGAGGCCCATCTTCGGGCCGCCGAGGACCGCATCCGCTCGCTCTGCCAAGCGCGGCGTGTCGGATGCCCTCGGATCGTCCCGATCCACGGGTCATTCGCGGCCCTGCCCACGCAACTGCGCGAGCAAGGCCTGGCCATCGACATGCTCCTCGCCGATCTCGGCTTCGCCTCCGATCAGGTGGACGATGCCCAACGCGGGTTCAGCTTCTCTCGCGACGGCCCCCTCGACATGCGCTACGACCGCACCGCCGGGGTCGCCGCGAGCACGATGGTCAACGAACTCAGCGAGAGCGAGCTGGCGACCGTTCTCTACGAGTTCGGCGAGGAGCGAGCGTCCCGGCGCATCGCCCGCCGGATCGTCCAGGAGCGTGAGTCGGCTCCCATCGAAACCACCGCCCAGCTCGCGGCGATCGTCCGCCGGGCGATCGGGGCCAAGCCCTCTCGGATCGACCCGGCAACTCGCACGTTCCAGGCCCTGCGGATCGCGGTCAACGACGAACTGGGCAGCCTCCGGTCGCTGCTGGGATCCATCAAGGCCTCGTCGAGCCCGGCGGGGAGTTCCGGGTCTTGGCTTGCCGATGGCGCTCGCATCGCGATCATCGCGTTCCATTCATTGGAGGATCGTCAGATCAAGCACGCGTTTCGAGACCTCTGCGATCGGGGGCTGGGCGAGGCCTTGTGTCGCGGCGCGTGCAAGGCGTCCGAGGAGGAGATCGCGGGCAACCGCCGGAGCCGCTCGGCCCGCCTGCGGGCGATCCGCCTGTCGGATCCTGCGCCTCCGATGACGCTCCCGCCGGTCCGTGTATGATGATTCCAGTCCCAAGGACGGGGCGGTCGATGAGATTGTGTACGGTAATCTCGGCAAGGATGCGATGTGACGCGCGACACCAAGCTGGCGTTGGTTGTGGGGTTTGCTCTTGTGTTGGCGGTAGGGGTGCTTATCAGCGACCACTTCGCCGCCGGCGGTCAATCTCCGCCTGCAGACCTCGTGGAACCCCAGCCCGCCGTGTTCGTCCGCGACATCGTGGGTGACGACTGGGATTCCCAGCGCCGCCCCCGG
>CBDVAM010000033.1:0-28978 GCA_965371965.1 uncultured Phycisphaerales bacterium | reverse complement strand
GAGAGCGAAGCCTGGAGGATTCCAGAGCCCGAAGCCACCTGGACCAGCGGATTGCCATCTGTCAGCATCTCGCGGAGGGCTGCGACCTCCGCGGACCCCCCGATATGCCCCCGCAGAATGGCCGACTGGGCTCTGAGCAGCGGATTCCGGTGACGGGCGAACTCGTCGCCCAGGCCCGACAGACGCGCCGCCAAGCCCGCCTCCATGCCTCCAAGCTTGGCCAGGGCGATCCCCGCGTTCAGGCGGATCTCCGCCGGCATCGATCTTCCCTGCTCGTCGCGATACGCGATCAGATTCTGGAGCTCCGGGGCCGATCTTCTGCTGCGGATCTCGCCCAGGATCTGGGTCGCAAGGGCCGTCGCCTCCAGGTCCTCGGGACGCGAGACAAACAGGGCCGCGACCAGAATATCCCGCTGGCCCTCATCGCCCAGCTTCGCCAGAGCTTCGGCGATCTGGAGTTGGAGCAGGCGGAACTCGGCGTCGCTGGCTCGACCCGCCCCCTGGGCCGCGGCGTGGCGGAGCAGAGCCGTCCCCGACGGATTGCCCAACTCACCCAGAATAAAGGCCGCCTGGGCCCGCACGCGAATCGACTCGTGGTGCAGCAGATACTCCGCGAGCTCGCCCGTGTGCCGGTCATCATCGCACGAACTCTGGGCATAGATCGCCGCCAGGCGAGCAAACGGCGACGGGTCATGCAGCAGCGGCTCGCACAGGGGCGCGAGATCGCACGCCCCGATTTTTCCGATGGTCATCGCAGCGACCGCTCGCACGCCGGCGTTCTCATCGCCCAACGCCTTGGGCAGGATCGCGCGCAGGCGACCCGGGGTCACGCTGAGCGCCTCGATGGCGTTCGCCCTGACCTGGGCATTCTCGTGGTCGGTGAACTCGCCGAGCAGGATGATCGCGTCCTCACGCAGCACCGATCGAGAGATCTCGACCGACGGCTGGGAGCGTGCCTCCGTTCCCGGCGACTCGTCATTCTTCGCTGGCCCCGAGCAGCCCGAGAGGGCAACAACCCCGATGGCGAGTCCCACGCCAGGCCCGATAGTTCCAATCCTCACGAGCGTTCTCCTTCGCTGGTCTCTTGCCGATGTGCATCGGCGTTTTTAGGGCCTCGATCCCCAAAGTACGTCGTTCCCAGCAGCAGGATCGCTCCGATCAGGGCCGCCCAAGGCAGCGTGTGTCCGATCCGGGCGAACAGGGTCACGCCGCGACCGATCGGCGTCTGGACCACCAGATACGCCCGTTCGCCGATGGGCATGCGGCTGACAACCGTCCCCGATGCGTCTATCAGGCACGAGATACCGGTATTGGCGCTCCGGACCATCGGCGTCGCCAGCTCCACACACCGCCAGCGGGCCCCGAGCAGGTGCAGCCGCCGACCGGCGTGCGACCTGCCGAACCAGCCGTCGTTGGTCATGTTGATCAGGACCTCGGCCCGGCGTTCGCCCCGCTCAAAGACCAGCCGCCGGCACACCCCCGGCATCGTCGCCTCAAAGCAGATGGGAGTCGCCACCCGCACCCCGTCGCCGACCTCGAACCGCACGGGACGCTCGCCTGCGGCCAGATCGAACGTCATGCCCTTGGCGCCGTAGCTCAGGAGCTTCTTTTCCAGCCAGGGCCACGCCGAGATGTACGGCATGACCTCGCCGAAGGGTGTCAAGAAGACCTTGTCGTACCGGGCCACCTGACGCCCGTCGTCGAACAGCAGCGAGCTATTGAACCGCTTGTCACTCGTCCAGTTGATGAGCCCGTTCTTGAGCTCGAACCGCAGGCTGTCGTGGGCCACGACCCCGACCAGCAGTGGGGGGGCAACGCTCCGTTCGAGGTCGATCGTCGCACGCGCGATCGCGAGCGCCTGCTCGCGAAACCCCGCGGCCCGATCATCGAGCGCTGCGACAGCCGCGAGTGACTGTTCGTCCAGGAAATACCCCGGAAACATCGTTTCCGGCCACACAATAACGCTCGGCGTTCGGTCACCGATCTGCGCACTAGCCGCGCGTGTCATCCGATCCAGCTCGACCATCTCCTCGACGCGTGCCTGGAGGGGCCAGGTGCCGCGAACACTCTGGGGCACGTTGGTCTGGATGAGCCCGATGGCCAGCGTGCGTTGCGGGTCGGGGCGTGTCCCGCTGGGCGCAAGAGCCAGCCCGCCCCAGACGACCGCAAGGCCGCCCAGGACCAAGACTGCGCGCACACGGCGTCCCACGATCGCCTCATAGGCGACGGCGCTGACGGTGACGCACAGCATGCTCACGACGTACATGCCGAACCATCGCGCGGGCATCGCCAGGGGCGTGAACTCGATCAGCGGGTGTCCGACCAGCAGCCAGGGGTACCCATCGAATATCAGCGAGCCGCGAAAGAACTCGATCGCCATCCACAGCGGCCCGGCGACCACCCACACGGGCAATCCCGCCCACCGCCGGCGGATTCGGGCCAGGAACCAGACGAACACGCCCGGATACACCGAGAGCACAAACCCCAGCGGCACCAGCCCCAGGGCGGTCATCTCTGCGATCCACTGGTGCTCAAACAGCCACATCGGGAGCGTGCCCAGCCCCGCGAGGACCCCGGTGCGAAACGGCGAGCGACCCAGGGCCGAGGCGCGAGTGGCAACGAAGATCAACGGCAACGGCGCGAATACCACGAGCGCCCACGCACCGACCCCCGGAAACGCGAGGACCATGATGAGGCCGTGGAGCAATCCCCCGCCGAGCGCCTCGAGGCGTGGGCGATGGCGATGCGTGTCCTGAGAGCGTTGCCGCTGGTGGGCGTCCATCATCGAGCGTAGTCGATGATCCGCGCGATCTCGCTGCGGAGCTGGTCGCGCGGTGCGACCCGATCAATGAGCCCCGCGCCGAGCAGGAACTCACTCCGCTGGAATCCCTCGGGAAGCTCCTGGCGGATCGTCTGCTGGATCACCCGAGGCCCGGCAAAGCCGATCAACGCGTTGGGCTCGGCGATGATCACATCGCCCAGCATCGCGAACGACGCCGTCACTCCGCCCGTCGTCGGGTCGGTCAGGATGCTGATGAAGACGCCCCCGGCGTCGTCAAACCGGGCCAGCGCCGCAGAGGTCTTGGCCATCTGCATGAGGCTCAGCCCCGACTCCTGCATCCTGGCCCCGCCCGAGCCGCTGACGATAATCAGCGGCAGGCCCCGCTCGGTCGCGTGCTCGATGGTGCGGGTGATGACCTCGCCCACGACGCTGCCCATCGAGCCCATCATGAACCGCAGGTCCAGGCAGCACAACGCCGCGGGGCGGCCCTTGATGAACAGCTCACCGGCGAGGGCCGCGTCGGGTCGCCCCGAGCGCATCTGCTCACCCGCCAAGCGATCCGTGTACTTGCGGAGGTCCTCAAAGTCCAGTGGATCACAGGGCAACAAATCTTCAAACATGGGCACGAACGTGCCGGCGTCGGCCAGCTGCGCCACCCGCTCGCTCGCGCTCACCCGGAAGTGATGCCCGCACTCGGGGCACACCTGCAGATTCTGCTCGACCTGCCGGCGATAGATCATCTGCCCGCAGCCCTGCCCCGGGCAACGCATCCACAACCCCTCGGGGATCGCGTTGCGCCTCGCCGGCTTGACATCCGCCCACGTCCTGCTCGCGGCCTTGGTCATACTTGTCCTCTGCGCGGTCTCAGGCGGCCCCGGCCCGGCACGTCGCACGCAACTCTCGCACGCGCTCGCACCACACGGTCTTCCACTCGAAGCCCTGCCCCTGGTCCTCAGCGTCCGTGTCCGCGCTCGCTGCGACCAATGCCTCATTCGCTATCGCCGCCGCCATCGGGCGTACAACGAACGCGATCCTCTGCGAACCCGCGCGTGACTTCTCGATGAGCTTGCACATCTCACCCACGATCCGTTCGCGGGCCTCGCCGATAGTCTCGCCCTCTGGCGGGATGACGTTGGCGGGGTCGTCGCACCACTGCTTGTAGGCCTTGGGATGGCACGACAACAGGTCCTCGCGGCGCTGGCCCTCCCAGAGCCCCAGGCTCACCTCACGCAGTGCCGGGACGATGCGCTTGCGGGCGCCAAATCGCTTGGCCACAAGCTCGCCGGCCTCGACGCTGCCCTCGTCGGGTCCGCAGTAGACGGTATCCACGCTGTCACCCGAGACCGCGTCCAGGGCCTGGATGAACTTCTCGCGCCCGTTGTCGCTCATCGCTAGGTCGGTCGCTCCGCACAGACGCCCGTCGTCTTCCCAGGCGGTGCTCCCGGTCTTGACAAGGAGCACTGTGATGGCACTCGCGTCGGCCATGAGACCTCCTTGAGACCGCTTCGGGTCCGGGGCTCAAGCCCTGGACCCCTCAGCCCCACGGTCAAGCGGGGAGTGTAGCACCACCGTCCATCGGGAATCGAGTCCCGATCTCTCGTTGAAACCCATGATATGGTACCATTTGTATGGTATATGCTAGGGAATCCATGGCTATCAGACGGGTGGAAGTTCCGATAATCCGCCGCTCCGAATCTGCTCGATCCGCGATTGCCATTGGTCCTGGGGTGCGCCGAAGATCGCCGAGCCCGCCACGAGCATGTCGACGCCGCCCTGGATCGCCAGACCCGAGGTCTGGGCGTTGATCCCGCCGTCGATCTCGATTCGCGTCGTCTGGGGCAGGGCGTCCCGCAAGCGTCGGCACTTGGTCAGCACCTCGCCCAGGAAACTCTGCCCCCCGAATCCCGGGTTCACCGACATGACCAGGGCGAGGTCCGCGAGATTGAACAGGGGCAGGTGTTCGTCGAGCAGGTCGGTGGGGGGGTTGATCACAAGGCCGGCGGCACAGTTGAGCCCGTGGATTCGATCGCTCCACGCTCGCATGGTCGCCAGCGGGTCAGCGGCGGGCAGGACCTCGACATGGAAGGAAATGGCGTCGGCACCCGCCTTGGCGAAGGGTTCGAAGAACATCTCGGGGTTCTCGACCATCAGATGCACGTCCAGGTGGGCCTCGGGCTGGTGCTTGCGGATCGCCCGGCACATATCCGGACCCATCGTGAGATTGGGCACGAAGTGCCCGTCCATCACGTCCATGTGCAGAAAGTCGCCGCCACGCTCGAGCGCGCGTCGGCACTGCTCGCCCATGCTCGCGAAATCGGCGGCGAGGATGGAAGGGCCGACCATGGGCAGGCGGCTGGGGTGGGTGAGCCAATCGTGCATGGCCAATCGTATAGGAGCCGCCAGCCTCTACCATGCCTGTTGACACCGACCCGACAGGAGAACGGAGCAATGAGCGTGAGCGAGAGTGGCGAATCGCTATCGACAACAATCGACAGCCTGCGTTCGCGCCTGGCGGCGATCGGGCAAGATCATCTGCTGGCGTTCTGGGGCGAGTTGGATGGCGACGAGCGAACATCGCTCATCGGCCACATCGAGTCTCTGGATCTCGATTCGATCCCCGAACTCGTTGCCACCTATGTCCGCTGCCAAGCTCCCGCCTCGAACCTGGGCACGATCGAGCCTGCCCCGTTCTATCCGCGGGATCCCGATTCTGCTGTCCGTCCCTGGGATGCCCATGCCGCACGGTCGGCGGGCGAGACGCTGATCCGCGCGGGCAAGGTCGCGTGCTTCACCGTTGCCGGCGGGCAGGGGTCGAGGCTGGGCTATGACGGGCCGAAGGGCTGCTATCCCGCAGGCGCGGTCTCGCGCAAGCCGTTGTTTCAGGTATTTGCCGAGGGGATCCTGGCCAACCAGCGCAAGTACGAGACCACGATCCCGTGGTACATCATGACCAGCCCGCTGAACGACGCGCAGACGCGGTCATTCTTTGATTCGAACAACCACTTCGCCCTCGATCCCTTGCAGGTCGTGTTCATTCCCCAGGGGGTCATGCCCAGCTTCGACGCCGCCAGCGGGCGGATACTGCTCGCCTCCAGGGGCACAATCGCCACGAATCCGGATGGGCACGGCGGGTCGTACCGGGCGCTGGTCGAGAGCGGCGCGACCGCCGACATGCGTTCGCGGGGCGTGGAGCACGTCAGCTATTTCCAGGTGGACAACCCGCTGGGCCTGGTCATCGACCCGCTCTTCCTGGGGCTGCACGTCGCCGCGCCGGATTCGTCGGGCGAGATGTCCAGCAAGATGGTGCCCAAGCGAGATCCAAGCGAGCCTGTCGGCGTGTTCTGCGTCGTCGATGGGACGCTGGACATGATCGAATACTCGGATCTGCCCCAAAAGCTCGCCGAGGAACGGAATGAGGATGGCTCGCTGCGATTTGGGGGCGGCAACCCGGCCATCCATGCCATGAGCGTTGAGTTCATCGAGCGGATCCACGGCGATCCGAGGTTCGCGCTCCCCTTCCACCGCGCGATCAAGAAAGTGGCGTTCGTCGACCCGGATTCGGGGGAGTCTGTCGAGCCGCGCGAGCCCAACGCTATTAAACTCGAGCGATTCGTCTTCGACGCCATGGGGCGGGCCAAGGGCTCGATCATCCTGGAGACCGATCGGGTCGAGGAGTTCGGGCCGATCAAGAATGCCGACGGAAACGACAGCCCGCAGACCAGCGCCGGGTTGCAGACCGAGCGTGCCGCCCGCTGGCTGGAGACCATGGGTATTCAAATCCCCCGGCGGGCGGACGGCACGCCCGATTGCGTGCTCGAAATCAGCGCATCGACAGCGATAGAGGCCAGCGATTTGGCGGACGCCGACCTGCCCATCACCATCGAACGCGGCGCGTCGCTGGTGATCTGACTTCGTCGTCGCTTGGCGCGGCGGCGCATCTGCGATAGCATCCGGTCGAATCAGGTTGGTGATCGCGGCATCGGAGGCCGCCAGATCGGCGGGAAGGGACGGACGTGCGATACGGAATGGGCGTGCTCCTCGGTCTGGTCCTGTGCGCGTCTGCACCCGCGATGCAGCCCGTCGACGCGTTCGAGGTCACCGGGCGGGACTTTGCCGGCACGGAACTGCCATTGCAGGTCTCCGACGGCGTTGTCATCATCAGCGCCACCTCGGCACGGGTGTGGACCGAGTCCGGCCCGCTGACGCGCAGCGCCGGCGCTCGCCCCGTCCAACGCCTCCTGCTCGAGGGCGATGTCCGCCTCACGCTCGGGTATCAGCAGTTCCGCGCGAGGCGGGCGGCGGTCTGGATCCAGCGCCTCCCGCAGGCCGAAGGCCCCGAAGAGCAGGTCTATCAGGTCCACGCGTACCTCGACCAGACGTTCTCGGCGCAGGATGATTCGCTGGTCTCGATCAGTGCCGGGCGATTGCCTCTCGAGGGCGTCGTGAGGGTGGCAGACCCCGTCCGCATCAGCGCTGACCTGGTCCTGGAAGGACGCGAGGAAGGCGAGTTCCTCCGTCAGGCAGAGCTGGACTTTGCCCAGCGCCTCCGGCGCCGGCTCGGCATGCCGCTCTACACGACCCCGGGGGGCGATGTCATCGACGAGCGTCTGGCGGAGACCCCCGCAGAGCTGCAGCGCCTCCTCGACTCGCTCCAGACCGCCGAGCATCGCGACCCGATCTTCGCCGCCAGCGGCACGATCTCTTTCAGCTATGGCGAGCTCACGGTGGTGTCGGGCGAGGACGAGAACAGCGTGCTGATCACCGGCGGCGTGACGCTGCTGTATGAAGACCTGCGCAAGGACCGGTCCATCGAGATGCGGGCCCAGCGAGCGGTCCTGTTTCTCGATCCCGGGCCGGTGACGGGCCTGCTCCAGACGATGAGCCCGGAGTCCCTGCGCGGGTTGTACCTCGAGGGCGAGGTGCTCGTGACCGACGGCGACTACACCCTCCGCGGGCCACGGATCTTCTACGACGTTGCCAACGACAGGGCGATCGTGCTCGACGCGGTGCTGTTTGCCTACGACGACGTGCGTCGGATCCCGCTGTACGTCCGTGCCGATGCGATCCGCCAGGAGTCCGCCGATCAGTTCAGCGCTGAGAAGGCGACGGTTGCGATTTCCAGCTTTGCGAAGCCGCACCTGTCGCTGGGCGCACGAGAGTTGACCCTTACCCGCAGGCCGCACCAGCAGGGCGCAGACCGCTACTTCATCCAGGCCCACGACATGGTCCTGCGCGGGGGCGGCGTCCCGTTCTTCTATCTGCCCTTCATCCAGGGTGATCCCGAGCGGATGCCGATCACCCGCCTGGGATTCGATTCGGCCGACGGCTCGGGATTCACACTCCGAACCGGCTGGGATTTCGAGAGCCTCTTCGGCATCGAGCTGCCCGGCGGGACCGACGCCGAGCTGCTGATCGACGCCTACTTCGCGCGCGGGGCGGGCCTGGGGCTCGATGTCGAGTTCAACGAGCCCAACATGACCGGCTCGTTCCAGACGTATTGGCTGATCGACGATTACGGCGAGGACCGCCTGCACACCGGACAGAAGCTTGGGCACGACGGGGACACCCGCGGCATGATCCTCTTCGACCAGCGATGGGCGCTCGACGAACGCTGGACGATGTGGCTCGAGGCCTCGTACTTCTCCGACGAGACCTTTGTCGATGGGCTCTTCGAGTCGTTTGGCAATACCCGCCGCCCGTTCATGACCGGCGGCTACCTCCAGCGTCTGGAGGGCAACACCGCGTTTACGCTCGACGCGCGTGGGCAGCTCAACGATTTTTCCGTCAACGAGTTCGCGCTTCAGACTCCCGGCTACGTCACCGAGCACCTGCCCGAGGTGTCCTATCACCAACAGGCGATCGACCTGCTCGCCGATTCCAAGCCGGGCCTGTTCACGCTCAGCTCGGAATACCGGGTCGGCAACCTGCGTCTGAACTTCACCGAGCCCAACGCCGATGAGCTTGGCTTCACGAACGGCTTTCTCAGCCAGAGGGCCTTCGGCATCAATCCCAACGAATCCATCGGCGACCGCCTCCGCGCCGAGGGGTTCACCGAGAGCAGTATTCTGCGCTTTGACACGCGCCACGAGCTTGCGATGGTCGCGAACGTCGGCCCGGTCAAGATCAACCCCTTCGGCGTCGTTCGCGGCACGCTCTACGACGATGAGTTCAACGAGTTCAGCCCCGACGAGACGGACAAGACTCGCCTGTGGGGTGGCGCGGGCATCCGCGCATCGACCAGCCTTGTCCGCACCGCCGATTCGGTCGAATCCGAGATGCTGGATATCCACCGTGTGCGTCATGTGATCGAGCCGAGCGTCACCATCTTCCACGCCGGCACCACCATCGAACGCGAGGACCTGCCTATCTACGACTATGGCGTCGAGGGCCTGCTCGAGGGTTCGATGATCCGCCTGGGCGTGGACCAGACGTTCCAGACCAAACGCGGCGGACCCGGACGCTGGCGCAGCGTCGACGTCCTCAGCCTCGACGCCGAGCTTGTCTTTCAGAGTGACACCGGTGACCCGCTCGCCATCGGACGCTTCTACGACCCCAGGCCCGAGCTCAGCAATCCCGGCGAGTTCGGTGCTATTCGAGGCGTGTGGCAGGCGACCGACGCCGTCGCGTTTGCCAGCGAGATCATCCAGAGCTTCGAGACCTCCCAGCTGGCGCGGACGAGCATCGGCGTGCTCATTGACCACGGTGCGCTCAACTCCACCAGCCTGGAACTCCGATCGCTCAACGCCCTGGACGTGACCTTCCTCGACGTGGTCAACACCCAGCAACTCGGCGACAAGTACGAGCTCTATGCCAGCGTTTCGTACGACACTGATCGGGGCGATATCCGGCGGGCAACCATCGAACTGGCACGCCAACTGCCCGGCGTCGTCGTCGGCTTCTCCCTCGTCCACGACAACATCCAGGGTGTCACGAGCTTGGGCATCACCTTCGAGCCGTTCGGCTTCCGCGAGGGGAGCCTGCGCGTCCAGGGTATCGGTGGCACCCGCAGCAGCAGCGGGCTCGGCGGCTGAATGCCAGCGGACAATCTCGCCCCGAAAACCCCACCGATCGCGATTGCCATTCGACCTAGAGGCTAACCCTAAACCGCTGATTCACCACAGAGGCACAGAGGGCACAGAGAAGAAGCTCTTGGATTTCAGGCTCTGTGCTCTCTGTGACTCTGTGGTGAGATGGTTCATCGGGATTCTGGGATAGGTTCTAGTATCGCCTCCGGGTTTTTCGCCCCATCTCAGCCAGGAGTCGAGCATGGCCAGTGTCTATCCGTTCAGCGCGATCACCTACGCCGCAAGGGGCGACGTCTCGTCCCTCATCGCCCCGCCCTACGACGTACTGGACGCCTCACAGAAGCAAGCGCTGATCGCCGCCAACGATCGCAACATCGTCTCGATCGACCTGCCGTATGTCCCGGCCAAGGACGAGGGGCCCATCGAGGGATACCAGCGCTGCGCCGAGTTGCTCCAAGGCTGGCTCGACGACGCCACGCTCCAACGCCTCGACACGTCCGCCATGTTCGCCTACCGCCAGAGCTTTGCGTTTGCGGGCAAGAGCTACCAGCGCTGCGGCATGGCCTGCTGTCTCGAGACCGTCTCGTTTGGGCCGCGCGAGGGCGGCGGGGTCCTCCCCCACGAGCACACCTTCGGCGGACCCAAGGCCGACCGCCTCGCGCTCATGAAAGCCACCGAGGCCCAGATATCTCCCATCTTCGGCCTCCACCCAGACGAGCGCGGCGAGGCCACCAAGATCCTCCAGGAGATCATGAGTTCCGCCGACGCAGACCAGACCGCGACAACGCCCGATGGCGTGCAACACGAGATCTGGTTCGTCCAGGATGGCGCGATGATCGAGCGGTATCGCGCCGCATTGGCAGGTGAAGACGTCTTTGTCGCCGACGGCCATCACCGCTACAACACGGCCCTCAACTATCTCCGCGAGTCGGGCGACGTGCCCGCCGATCATCCGGCGCGTCGGACTATGTTCGTGCTTGTCGGCATGAACGATCCCGGACTCGCCATCGGCGAGACCCACCGGGTGCTCGGCGGCATGGCGGCCTACACCTGGGACGCGTTCGAGGCCGCGGCAGAGCCGTTCCTCTCGATTACGCCCGCCGGTGGCGATTCCGATGCGCTCATGGACCACATGAACGCGCTGGCCGCGGAGATCGGCGGCGATGCCAACGTGCTCGGGCTGATCGACCTCGCGTCGAAGAACTGCTACATGGCGACGCCGGCGCATCCGGATCCGCTCGAAGAGGACTTCCCAACTAAGCCCATCGCTTGGCGCACGCTCGACGTCGCGCTGATCCAGCACCTCATCGTCGACAAGATATGCAAGCCCAATCTCAACGCCGGCAACGACATCAAATGGGCGTTCCCTCACACCATCGAAGAGGTCGTGCGGATCGGCGAGGGCGACGAGACCGGCGCCGGCGGCGGGGACGGATTCGCGCAGCTCGCGGTCATCGTGCGTCCGACGCCGCTGGAGGCGGTCAAGCAAATCTCACGAGCCGGCGAGCTGATGCCGCAGAAATCGACGTATTTCTATCCCAAGCTGGCGACGGGGCTGTTCTTGAATCCGCTGGCGTAGCAAACGCCGAACGCGCAACGCTGATGGAGGCCCTGGCGCGAGCCTGGGCTCTTTTCTTAGTCTTCAATAGCCGGTCCCGAAGATCCCATGCTCGCGCAAGGGCCTCTAATCACGGCGCTCCATCCTCCGGCGGCATGTGCATGGAGGCGGCGGCTTCCATTTCGCCCAGCGGATCAGCTATGTCCGCCGTCACACCTGCCGAGTCGCGGTCGCGAAAGAAGAAGAAGAAAATCAGCGCGACGACCGCTGCGAACAAGCAGGGCACAAGCCAGATCATGCTCCAGTCCATGACGCCGTCCTCGGCGGTGTTGGCCTCGACCAGCTTTCCGATGACCTGCGCACCGATGCCAAGGCCGAGGCCCTGTGTCACCAGCACGAGGAAGCCCTGGGCCGCGCCCCTTACTTCCTTGGGTGCCTTGCGGTCGGTGTAGATGAAGCCCGTGACAAAGAAGAAGTCGTAGCAGATCCCGTGCATGATGATGCCCGCGAGCACCATCCAGATGATCTGATCGTCCGCGGCGAGGGCAAACAGCGCGTAGCGTGCGACCCACGCGATCATGCCCACCAGCAGCATCCACTTCACGCCAAGGCGGATGAAGAAGATGGGCATGACGAGCATAAAGAGGATCTCAGACATCTGGCCGAAGGTCATCTTGAACGGCACGTCTTGGATTTGCATCGCGTCGGCGAATACCGGTGCGTAGGCGTAGTACGCGGCCAGCGGGATGCAGAGCAGGAACGAGCACAGGATGAATACGGCAAACGATCGGTCCTTGAGCATCGCCAGGGCATCGAGGCCCAGGGCATCGCGGGCGGAGAACTCGCGACCCTTGGCCGGTGGCGGCGTGTGCGGCAGGAAGAAGCTGAGCACACCGAGCAGCACGCCGCAACCGCCCGCCAGGTAGAAGAAAATCGGCAGGGCGTTGCGGGCGGCTCGCGCCGTGGCGAGTTGGTCCTCGGTCATGGTGTCACTGATCGGTACGCGCGAGCCGACGATTTGTGCGACAGCAACCCCCGCCACGATCCAGCCGATGGTGCCCCATACGCGAATCATCGGGAACTGCTTCTCGGCGCGACTCATATTGTGTAACGCGAGCGTGTTGGTCAAGCCAAGTGTTGGCATGTAGCACAGCATGTGGACCGCCAGGATCCCGATGAATGGCCAGGGCGACTCTCCCTCGCCGCCCGGCGCGAGCAGCGGGGCCGCAAGCAACGCCACGCCCCCCAGAATGTGCATCACGGCGAGCATCCGCTCGGTCGCGAAAAAGCGATCGGCGACCATGCCCAGAAAGAACGGGCTGACCAGTGCCGCGATCGGTCCGACGGTGTACGCCCAGAAAATCTGGTCGCCCATGAAGTGCTGGCCCATGTAGTTGCCGACCGTCACATACCAGGCACCCCAGACAAAGAACTGCAGGAACATCATCACCGACAGTCGAGTCATGACATAGTTCTGATGAGTATCGCTCATAGTGGCTCCTGGCTCATGTCTGGTTCATGGGCATGCGCCGGCGAGTGTAGCGATTCTCCGGCCAGCGGCAGGAGCGGGCCGCGCACGATACCATCGCCCCTGTCGACTCGGAGGATTTCCCATGCCCAGACCCGTCACCCTCTTCACCGGCCAATGGGCGGATCTGCCCATCCGTGTCCTCGCAGAAAAAGCCGCCGGCTTCGGCTACGACGGCCTCGAACTCGCCTGCTGGGGCGACCACTTCGAGGTCGACAAGGCTCTGGAATCCGACAGCTACTGCCGATCCCGGCGCGACCTTCTCGAAGAGTTCGGCCTCGACTGCTTTGCCATCAGCAACCACCTCGTCGGCCAGTGCGTCTGCGACCCCATCGACGACCGCCACAAGACCATCCTGCCCGAGCGCCTCTGGGGCGACGCCGACCCCGAGGGCGTCCGCCAGCGCTGCGCCGAGGAGATGGAGGCGACGGCCCACGCCGCGGCGAGGCTTGGCGTCAAGGTCGTCAACGGATTCACGGGTTCGAGCGTCTGGCACAAGCTCTACTTCTTCCCGCCGACGAGCCAGGAGGAGATCGACGAGGGCTATCGCGACTTCGCCGACCGCTGGAACCCGATCCTCGATGCGTTCGACGAGGCCGGCGTTCGATTCGCCCTGGAAGTCCATCCGACCGAGATCGCCTACGACGTGTACACCATGCGCCGCGCGATCGACGCGGTGGGGGGGCGTGAGGCCTTCGGCGTCAACTACGACCCCTCGCACCTCGTCTGGCAGGGTCTCGACTGCGCCCGCTTCATCGATCACTTCGCCGACCGCATCTACCACGTCCACATCAAGGACGCGACCCGTATGCTCAGCGGCGACTCTTCAATTCTTGCCAGCCACCTCTCCTTCGGCGACCACAGGCGCGGCTGGGACTTCCGCAGCCCCGGTCGCGGCGAGGTCGATTTCGAGGAGATCATCCGGGCGCTCAATCGGTGTGGGTACGCCGGGCCGTTGAGCGTCGAGTGGGAGGACACGCAGATGGACCGCGAGCACGGTGCCGAGGAGGCATGCGAGTTTGTGCGGTCGATCGACTTCGCACCCAGCAACGTGGCCTTCGACGCGGCGTTTGAGAAAGAATGATTGAACCACGGAGGCACAGAGACACCGAGAGGAAGAACTGGGTGGAGCGCTGGGCACGAAACCCCACTTGAGCAACTTCCAGATCTTCTCCACCCAACTCCTCTTCTCCGTGTCTCGGTGCCTCTGTGGTGAAATCCTCTTCTGGAGTTCACAATGGCCTCAGGATCACAACAACATCCCCGTCCGCTCCTCCGCTTTGCCATGGTCGGCGGCGGACAGGGCGCATTCATCGGCGCAGTCCATCGCATGGCCGCAACGCTCGATGGCGAGGCGGTGCTCGTCGCCGGCGCCCTCAGCTCGACCGCCGAGAAATCGCTGGCCTCGGGTCGCGAGCTAGGCCTCGCCGACGACCGCAACTACGAGTCCTGGGAGCAGATGCTCGAGCGAGAACTCGCTCGCTCAGATGAAGATCGCATCGATTTCGTCTCGATTGTCACCCCAAACCACGTCCACCATCCCGTCGCCAGGGCCTTTGCCGACGCCGGCATCCACGTTGTCTGCGACAAGCCCCTCGTCTTGAACTCTGAACAAGCCCAGGACCTCGTCGACACCGTCGAACGCACCGGCGTCGTCTTCGGCGTCACCTACAACTACACCGGTTACCCCCTCGTCAAGCGAGCCCGCGACCTCGTCCGCTCGGGCGCTCTGGGCAAGGTCCGCAAGGTCTTCGTCGAGTACCACCAGGGCTGGCTCGCCACCAAGCTCGAGGAATCCGGCCAGAAGCAAGCCGAGTGGCGGACCGATCCCAAGCGGGCGGGCGCCGGGGCCGTCGGCGACATCGGCTCCCACGCCGAGAACCTCCTTCGCACCATCACCGGCCTCAAGATCGAGTCCCTCTGCGCCGACGTGTCAACATTCGTCGAGGGGCGAAAAATCGACGACGACGCGGCGGTCCTGCTCCGCCTCAGCAACAGTGCCAAGGGCGTCCTCACATGCTCCCAGGTCTGCGTCGGTGAAGAAAACGGCCTGGCGATTCGCGTTGTCGGCGAGTTGGGCTCCCTCTCCTGGCGTCAAGAGAACCCCAACGAGATGACCGTCAAATGGCTCGATGGACGGATCGAGACCATGACCCGCGGCACGGGCTCACCCGCCCAGACCGAGCAAGCCGCCACCCGCATCCCCCCAGGCCATCCCGAGGGTTTCATTGAAGCCTTCGCCAATGTCTACCGGGGCGTCTTCGAGGCCATCCATGCCAAACGCGAGGGGCGCGATCCGACCGGTCTTGGAACCGAGTTCCCGACCGTCCACGACGGCGCAAGCGGCGTCCGATTCATCGAGGCTGTCCTGCGCAGCGATGGGAAATGGACCCAACCCTGACGCGCTCGAAGATCCGCCTCGCGTCTTTCTTCTCATGGACGGGCCGGAAACAGGCAATCCTGACAAAGGAGCGGATCATGGAGAGCATCTTCTGGGGCACCTGGGACGACTATCCCAAGGTCGTGCACAACGGACGCCAGTACGCACAGGTTGGGCCGAGGCTCTACACCAGGCACGCCGTCGAGTATTTGAGGCCCAGCGGGCGCCGATACCGTGGCAACGATGGCAGCCCCCAGCCCCTTGGGCGGGCACCCCAGAATCATCGCAGCATCCCGCCCTCCTGCGTCGAGGACGTGATCGAACGGGGCGCGAAATCCGCACCGCAAGTCCACGCCCCGACCGGCGAGCTGCGCAGGGCACATCAACTGGGCGACCTGCAGATCATCACGACCGCCGACGACGAGATCGTGATCACCGTCGGCGTGCGTCACGCGTAGACCGGCGTCTTCCAGATCGGTACGTCCTTCTTCAATCCGTCGATGAACGCGTCCATCGCGTCGAGGGCCTCGCGTCTGTGGCGGCTCACGATCGCCAGCCGAAACGAGACCTCGCACACGCCGACGCGCTCCGTGCTGTGCCAGCAGTACACGGCGATGAGCCCGTGCTCGCGTGCCAAACGCTCGCCCAGCGATCGAAGCTGGTTCGTCGCCATCGGCTCGTACGCCTCATAGTCCAGCGCGACGATCTCGCGATCGCCCTCTGTTCCCCGCACGATCCCCTCGAAGACCAGCGTCGCCCCGCGACCGGCTCCAGTCGGCGGCTCGCCCATCGGCCCCAGCGGCCCCGCCACGATTTCAACGTGCACGCTCATCCGCCCGACACCAATCCGATCAGCGCGATCTCATCGCCCGCCTCTATCACCCGCGAATCCTCCGTGAACTCGCCGTTGACCGCGAACCGGGCATGATCGAGCGAGCCCTTGAGCGACGGGTACTTCGCGCCAAGCTCGCCTCGCAGCGCAGCGCACGTCGAGGCGTCGCCCAACTCGACTTCCACCTGCGCCTCGCCCACGCTCCGGGCTTCTGGTCCAAACAGTCGCACAAGGACGGTCATCGTGCGATCGTAGAACCCGCATCCGCGTCTCTCGCAGGTGGGCCGGGGCGAATACCGTTCCCCATGCCCCCCCCCTCCCCGATCGACTCGCCCCACGCCGCCATCGCAGCCATGATCCAGCGCCTCGCGCCCGTGCCCAGCGAGTCGATCCCCGCCTCGCAGGCAACCGGCAGGGTGCTCGCTCAGGAGATCGTGACCGATCGCCCCAGCCCGCCCGCGAGCGTCTCGGCGATGGACGGCTACGCGATCCGCCTTGAAGACGCGGCTCGGGGCACGCTGGCGGTCTCCGCAGAGGCGAGGATCGGGCATGCTCCCTCGCCGCACATCGCGGCCACCGCGACACGGATTTTCACGGGCTCGCCGGTGCCACCGGGGGCGGATGCCGTCATCAAGCGCGAGGACGTGGAGGAGCTTGAGTCCGCCCAGGGAGATTCCATCCAGATCCAACCAGATGTTGCGTCACGCTTGCGAGCGGGCCAGAACATCCGCTTGAAAGGCGAGAATGCGCCGGCGGGAACCGTTGTCCTTCGCGAGGGAAACCAGTTGACGCCGCCCGCGATCGGCGCGCTCGCGACCTTCGGCATCGCGCATCTCCAGGCCCATCGCCGGGTCCGTGTCCACGTCCTGGTGACAGGCGACGAACTCGCGGACGTGAGCGACCAGATCGACGAGCACACCATCCGAGACTCCAACGGCCCAACGGCTCGCGCGACCATCGACACCCTCCCCTGGGCGCGGGTCAGCGGGCAAGATCGGGCGAAGGACACGCAGGCCAAGCTCGAGACGCACGTCGCGGCCGCACTCGAAGAATCCGACGCCGTCATCCTCACCGGCGGGGTCTCCATGGGCCAATACGACTTCGTCCCGAGCGTTCTCAAAGAGCTCGGTTGCGACACGATCTTCCACAAGCTCCCCCAGCGCCCCGGGCGACCCATGCTGGGCGCGATCGGCCCCGCGGGCCAGGCGATCCTGGCGCTGCCCGGCAACCCCGTCTCGGTGCTCGTGACGCTGCATCGGATCGGCGTCCCGGTGCTTCGCCATCTTGGCGGGTTCAGCGCGCCTGTCCAGAGGGCCGAAGTCACCCTGGACGCGCCCCTCGACAAGTCGATCCCGATGTGGCGGTATCGCCCGGTGCGACTGGTTGGCCAAGGGCGAGCGAGCGATATCGCGAACATGGGCTCGGGTGATATCGTCTCGATCGCAGCCAGCGACGGGTTCATTGAACTCCCGCCCGACGCCGAGGCCCAGGGCCCGTGGCCCTATTGGCCCTGGCTTGGGTGAGGTAGGATGCAGCTATGCCCGACGCCAGACGAGACCAAAAACTCAGCCACATCGACGAGTCCGGGTCTGCCCGGATGGTGGACGTCGCCGACAAGGACATCAGCGATCGCATCGCGGCGGCCGAGGGCTTTGTCCGCGTGTCACCAGAGCTGGCCAGGGCCATCAGCGAGAACTCCCTGCGCAAGGGCGACCTGCTGGGGACCGCAAGGCTCGCCGGCGTGATGGCCGCCAAGCGCACCAGCGAGCTGATCCCCCTCTGCCACCCCCTGCCGATCGACCACGCAGAGGTCGAGGTGACGCTCGATGGGGACCGCGTCCATATCACGGCCCGCGTGCGCACCCGCGCTCGCACCGGCATCGAGATGGAAGCACTCACGGCCGTTGCCATCGCCGCCCTGACGGTTATCGACATGGGCAAGGCCATCGACCGATCCATGACCATCGAGGGTGTCCGCGTGACCGAGAAGAAGGGCGGACGCAGCGGGCATTACCTCGCCCCCGGCGCAGGACCCTCGCCGTGAAGACTCACGCGCCCTATCGCGTCGCCATCTTGACCATCAGCGACCGCGCCGCACGCGGCAAAGCAACCGACGAATCCGGCCCGGCCCTTGTGAAGCTCATCGAGCGCCACGCCCTTGGCGAGGTCTGCGCTGCAGAGATTGTGCCCGACGAGGTCACAGACATCCGCGCATTTGTCGAGCGATGGTCCCAGGGCGACGCTCCGGCCCAGCTCATCGTGACCACCGGCGGCACCGGCCTGGCCCCGCGCGACGTGACCCCCGAGGCCGTCGCGCCTCTGTTCACCAAGCCCGCGCCCAATCTCATGGAGTTGGTTCGCCTGCGCTGCCTCGAAAAGACGCCCCTGACGTATCTCTCACGGGGGGTCGCGGGTGTTGTCGGGCGGACGCTCGTGCTGACGCTGCCGGGATCACCCAAGGGGGCCGTAGAGCAGCTCGAGGCGATTCTCGATCTGCTGCCCCACGCGATAGACACCGCGGTCGGCGACGGTGAACGCCACCACCCTCGAACCTGAGCCGCCGCGACAGAGCCCGATGCCGCCAACATCCCCGCAACTCGATCCCACATGGCTCAGCGCGATCACGCCGGTCGTCCTCGTCGGCGGGCAGAGCACACGCTTCGCCGACGACAAGCTCCGCAAGAAGCTCGACGATGGCACACTCCTCGTCCAACGCCCCATCCAGGCCCTGCGATCGGTCTTCGGCCCCAGAGTCACGGCGGTGGGGGCCTGCCATCCCGACGTCCGTGCCTGCTTCGACGCCGAGATCCTCGATCCCTACCCGGGCCTCGGTCCCATGGGCGGAATCCTCGCGGCCCTCGAACACGCACCAGGGGCGGTCCTCATGCTCGCCGGCGACCTGGACACCGTGACCGCCGATTGCGTCCTTCAGATCGCCCACCGCGCGCAGTTGAACGAAGAGGTCGAGTGCGTCCTTGCCCACACCGATCGCGATCATCCGACGATCGCTCTGTATCGCCAGGGTCTGCGCGAGCCGATTCGTGAGAGCGTCGCTCGCGACGAACTCAGCATGCACATGTTCTTACGGACAAGGACCGTCTGTCGCGTCGAGATCGACCCGGGTTGTGCGCACAACGTGAACAAGCCCGGCGATCTGCCCGCCAAGCCATAAAACAAGCATCACCCAAAGCGTCGCGAACCCAGCCTCAGCGAACCGAGAGCATCTGGCGGTACGTCGGGATGGGCCAGAGGTCCGAAGCGGTACAGTCCTCGAGGCGGTCGCCGATCGCACGAAGGGCGGTCATCGCCGGGATCGTGTCGTCCCGCATGGCCCGCGCGAATGCGCCGGGCTCCTCGTCCACAGACTCGACAGCGCGTTCCAGGGCATCCAGCGCCCCACGGAACTCGCTCACAAGCCCGGCGTACACCCGCAGGGCCGCGTGAAATTCTTCGCAGGCAACGCCCGCGTTCTTGGTCGCGCTCACGGCCTCGGCGAGCTCACGCTGCTGACGGATTACCGACGCCAGGATCATCGTCCTGGCGATCTGGATCATCTGGTCGGCCTCGATCCGCACCTGCACAGCGTATCTTTCGAGGAAGATGTTGTGGCGGCTCTCCAACTCGGCCTCGCTCAGCACCTTGTACTTTCCAAAGACCGCGATGCTCTCTTCGCTCAAGAGCCGATCGATCGCGCTGACCGAATCGGTGAGATTCGCCAGGCCCCGGCGCTTGGCCTCGCCGATCCAGCTCTGGGCGTAGTTGTCGCCATCGAACAGCACGTTCTTGTGCTCGTGGATCACGCTCTGGAGCACCCCCGCAACGCCCACCGCGAACTCATCGCTGTCCGGATTGGCGTCCACCTCGCTCTCCAGACGCGTCGCGATCTGATCCAGGCTCTCGCTGACGATCGTGTTCAGCACCGTCAGCGGCCACGCCACCGCCGCCGCCGATCCCACCGCACGCAGCTCGAACTTCGTGCCGGTGAATGCGAACGGGCTCGTGCGGTTGCGATCGCCCGAATGCCTGGGAATCTGCGGCAGGCTGCGGGCCCCAAGGTCGATCGCGCCCCCGGCGAGGGTCCTGGTCGGCGTGCCCTGCTCGAGCTGGGCGATGATGTCGCTGAGCATGTCACCCAGGAAGATGCTCACGATGGCCGGTGGGGCCTCGTTGGCGCCGAGACGATGATCGTTGCCCGCGCTCGCGATCGCGCAGCGGATCAGATCGGCGTGGCGGCTCGTCGCCTGGATCACCGCACACAGGAACGTGAGAAACTGGAGGTTGGTATGCGTCTCCTCGCGCGGGTCGAGCAGGTTCACACCCGTGTCGGTCGTCAGCGACCAGTTCATGTGCTTGCCCGACCCGTTGATCCCCGCGAACGGCTTCTCGTGCAGCAGGGCCTTGAGCCCGAAGCGCGGCGCTACTTGCTGTAGGGTCTCCATGACCAGCATCTGGTGGTCGCACGCGATGTTGGCGTCCTCGTACACCGGCGCAAGCTCGTACTGGCCCGGAGCCACCTCGTTGTGGCGCGTCGTGATCGGCACGCCGATCCGATACAGCTCACGCTCGACCTGGGCCATGAACGCCAGCACGCGCGGCGGGATGGATCCAAAGTAATGGTCGTCCATCTGCTGATGCTTGGGAGCGGCGGCGCCAAACACCGTCCGGCCGCAGGTCATCAGATCCGGACGCGCAAAGAAGAACTGGCGATCGATCAGGAAATACTCCTGCTCGCAGCCGATCGTCGGGTAGACCCGCGCAGCGTCCTTGTCGGCGCCAAAGACCTTAAGGATGCGCATCGCGTGGGTCGAGAGGGCCTCGATGGACCGCAGCAGCGGAGTCTTCTTGTCCAGGGCCTCGCCGGTCCAGGAGACAAACGCCGTGGGGATGACCAGCGTCGCCGAGTTCTCACCTCGCATGATGAACGCGGGGCTGGAGGGGTCCCAGGCGGTGTACCCGCGGGCCTCGAAGGTCGACCGCAGCCCGCCGGAGGGGAAGCTCGACGCGTCTGGCTCGCCCTGGCGCAGATCCCTGCCGCTGAACGATGTCAGCACGCCGCCCTTGCCATCGGGGATGTGCAGCGAATCGTGCTTCTCGGCGGTCAGCCCCGTCAGCGGCTGGAACCAGTGGCAGTAGTGCGACGCGCCGCGCTGGATCGCCCAGTCCTTCATCGCCGCCGCCAGCGTCTCGGCGACGTGCTCCTCGATGGGCTCACCCTGCTCGATGGTGCGACAGAACGCCTTGAAGACGGCCTTGGGGAGCTTCCTGCGCATGGTCTGCTCGCCGAAGACATCCGTCGCGTAGATCGAATCGACCTTCACATTGTCGAATCGGTCCTGGTCGTCGTCGGGGCGCCAGTCGATCGAGGAGTTGACGGCCTCTGCGTGTACGGCGTCCGATTCCATGGATTGCCTCCTCTAACGACCCGTCTTGGCGTGCCCCGCCACTCTTCGCGCCAAACCCGCGCGCCAAACCCATGCGCCAAGCCAAGACATTAGAGGGACCACGATGCTGAAATCAACCTGTCGGCGTGGACGGATTGGGGCTTGATTCTGTCGGGGCCGATCGCAGGCCCTCGCTGAGCTCTTCGACAAACCGGCGGGCCTCGCTCGCGGGGTCCTGGGCCTGCTCCATGCGTCGCACCAGGGCGCTGCCGACAATCGCCGCGTCGGCAGACCCGACCACGCTGGCGACGTGCTCGCTGGTCGAGATGCCGAATCCGCACGCGATGGGCAGATCGGTCGCGTTTCGGATCGTCTGGACCATGGGCGAGATATCGGGCATATCCCGGCGTTCGCCGGTGATTCCCACCCGGGCCATGAGGTAGACAAAGCCGCTGGACGCCCGCGCCAGGCTCTCAGCCCGCTTGACGGAGGTCGTCGGCGAAATCAGGAAACTCAGCGTCAGGCCGCTCTCGCCAGCCGCGTCGCGCACCATGTCGGCCTCCTCGAGCGGCAGGTCCGGGACGATCAGCCCGTCAAATCCCGCGGCCTTTGCGCGGGCGACGAACTCGACCGGGCCACCCCAGCGCTGCACAATCGACACCGAGACCATCGCCACGAGCCCCATCGAGAGCCTCTCACGCACGCTCTGGACCTGCTCGAACACCCGCTCAACCGTCACGCCCGACTCCAGCGCTTTGTGCATCGCGCTGGCGATGACCGGGCCGTCGGCGATCGGGTCCGAGAACGGAATCCCGACCTCCACGATGCTCGCGCCGGCCGCCTGGATCGCCTCCAGGATGGGGCCGGTGGCGTCCGGCGTCGGGTGCCCGGCGCAGACAAACGGCATGATCGCGCGGGACTCGTCGGCCCGCAGCTGCGCGAATATCTCGTCAATCCGTCCCATGATCCCTCTATCAACAGTCTACTTGATCACGTCCTTGATCTGTTCCAGGCCATCGGTCAGCACCCGAGGGCCGTCCTCGGTGATGAGGATATCGTGCTCATAGTGGACACTCAGCGAATGGTCGGCGGTAAAGACCGGCCAGCCGCCCCGATCCTGCTCGGTCTCTCGCGTACCAACGGCGATCATGGGCTCGACGGCGATCAGCGTGCCCGCCTCGATTCGGCGCGTCGAATCGGGCCACTCCCCGAAAAATGCCGGCAGAACATTGGAAACAAACGGCGGCTCGTGCAGCTTCTTGCCGTACCCGTGCCCGCCCAGACCCCGGATCAGATGAAACCCGCACTCGCCCTCGGCGTGCCCCTGCACCGCCTTGGCCCAGTCCAGGAACGTGTTCCCCGGGCGAAGCTCAGCGATACCCCGCTTGAGCGATTCCTTGCCCGCCTCGCACAGCCGACGGGTCTGGTCGTCGGGGTCGCCAAACACATACGTCCACGCGGCGTCGCCGATCCAGCCCCGATGGGTCACGCCGATATCGATCTTGAGCACGTCACCAACGCCCATCGGCTCCTCGTGGTAGCCAGCGGTCCCGTGGACGATGCAGTCGTTCAGGCTGAGGCACGCGTGGCTTGGAAACGGCGGCCCGCGAAACCCGCGCGGCTTATAGCCGAGAAAGCACGACTTGCAACGCAGCTCCGCGAGGGTCTGCGCGACAAACCGATCGATCTGCGCGAGCGTCTGCCCGGGCTCCAGCCACGCCGACAGCCGCCGATGCACCTCGACCACCTTCTGGGCCGAGACATACGCGGCCTCAGCATCCGCGCCGATTACCTTGGGAACCTTGCTCATCTGGGTCGATGGTAGGGACTCACCCCGTTGGGATCAGGCCCGAGGCTGCTTCGCCGGCGACGATCTCGCCGCCACAGACTACAAGGTCCACGGGATTGCCGCCGAACTCGTAGGCGAGTTGTCGCTCGTCGCGCCATCGTAGCAGCGCGAGGTCCGCCCGCTTGCCCTGCGCGATCGACCCGCGATCGCTCAGCCCCGGCAGGTGGGCGGCGTTGAGCGTGCATGCCCCGATCGCTTCGCCCGCCGAGAGGCCTAGATTGCGAACGCCCAGCGCGATCGCCATGGGCATGTTCGAGCACGGGGCGCTGCCGGGATTGCAGTTGGTGGCGATGGCCAGCAGCCCGCCGGCATCCAGAAATGCTCGCCCGTTGGCATAGCGCCCGTCGACCTGGAAGCCCGAGCAGGGGAGCATCACGCCGAAGGTGTCGGATTTAGCCAGCCTCGCAAGATCCTCATTGTTAGTGGCTTCGAGATGGTCCACGCTGCGGACTCCGTGCCCGATCGCCCAAGGAACCATGCCGAGTGAGTTAAACTGGTCGGCGTGGACCCGGATCGGATGCCCCAACTCCATCGACCGCTCAAAGAGCGCGACGCACTCTGCGAGCGACCACGCGCCATTCTCGCAATACGCGTCGATGGCGATGCCGGGAAACTCGTCGTGCACCGCCGGAAGCGTCTGCTCGATCGTCTGGCGGACAAAGTCGTCGCATTCGGGGTCCTTGGCGTGTCCGATACAGGCGGTCATGACGACCGTGCCGGGCCAGGACTTGGCGGCCCTCCGGATCGCTCGGAGCATCTTCAACTCATGCTCTGGGTTCAATCCGTACCCGCTCTTGACTTCAATCGTCGTCGTGCCCTCTCGCAACATCCAATCCAAGCGTTCGCCCAGCGACGCCGCAAGCTCATCCTCACTCGCGTTCCGGACCGCTCGCACCGTGGACATGATCCCGCCACCCGAGCTGAGAATCTCCAGGTACGTTGCGCCGCGTTGCTTGCGTTCCCACTCGCCCAGGCGATCGCCCGCCCAGCACGCGTGGGTGTGGCAGTCAACGAACGCGGGCATCAGAACCCGCCCATCGGCGTCGATGCGCGTCGCAGACGGTGCTGCATCCACCTGCCCGCCCGCGCCAATCGAGGCGATGAGGCCATCGCGGATGACAACCTCGGCGCGTTCGATCACGCCCAGGTCACCCAGCGTCGCTCCGCGCCGAGGCCCGGGCGAATCGAGTGTCAGCACCCTCGCATTGCTGATGACGATCTCAGGCATCGTCGCCTCCAGCCCCGCTCAGCCCTCGGGCTCTTGCAAACTCTTCAATAAATGCCAGGAACAGTCTCGCCGCGAGCCTCGACGTTCGCCCTGATTCGTCCACAGCGGGATTCAACTCCATGATGTCAAAGCAGCGCAGGCTTGGCTGGCGAGCGGCCGCTCGCACCCAGCGCTCCGTGAATCCCGCCGACCACCCGTTGGGATTCATCGCGCTCACGCCGGGCGCGTACGCCTGATCGATCACGTCCATGTCGAGACTCACGAACAACTCTCCCGCGGGCCAGAGGCTCTCGGGCGCAAACCGTTCGATGCGCCCGCCATGGGCCTCGAACCAGCGCACATGCTCGCGAGAGTTGGCGAACCGGTCGAGCCCGTGCACATGCAGCTCTCGAGCTGCGCCGGTCTCGATGAGCCGGCGGAAGGGCATGCCCGAGCCCTCTTTGTCGCGAACATCGAGGTGGGCGTCGAAGTAGACGCCGACCATTCCCGCGCCGAACCGCTCGCTCGCCGCGCGCACAAACGGCAATGTGAGGTCGTGCCCGCCGCCGATGGCAACTGGGAAGAGCCCGAGTTCGTGCAGGGCGATTGCGGCCTCAGCCACATTCTGGTGCGTCTCTTCGAGCGAGCCCCCAACATCGACATCTCCCGCGTCGAAGATGCGCGCCCAGTCGTGCCCTCCCGGAGTCGCCGAGCCATAGCGAGCAAGGGCCTCGCGGAACGCCTTGGGCCCCTTCGCCGCGCCCACACGCCCGCCGTTGAGCTTCACACCCGTGTCATCGGGCAGGCCGAGGATCGCGATATCGCACCCGCTCGGGCTCTCCAACTCGATCGAGGCGCACATCCTCGATGCGGATCGCGTGTCCCAGAGTGGATCCGAGCAGTGGGGGATCATCCCACAGTCTATTCGCACGGGGATTCAAGAAAGCAGATATGGCGGTCGATGAGACTTGTGCCCCGTGCCTTCAGTGTGTAGCTTGAAAGCGGGCACTCGTGGGGGGACGATTCAGCATGACCGCTTTGAGCCAAACCGGGTTGAGCGAATCGAGTACAACGCTGACCAAGCACCGGAACATCCGAGCACCCCGCGGCACCAAGATGTCCTGCAAGACATGGCAGGCAGAGGCCGCCATGCGCATGCTCATGAACAATCTCGACCCCGAGGTCGCAGAAGATCCGGACAACCTCATCGTCTACGGCGGGCGGGGCCAGGCCGCGCGATCCTGGGAAGCCTTCGACGCCATCGTGCAGACGCTCCAGCGCCTCGAACCCGACGAGACCCTCCTCGTCCAGTCCGGCAAGCCCGTCGGCGTCGTGCGCACCACCAGAGACTCGCCGCGCGTGCTCATCGCAAACAGCAATCTCGTCCCGCACTGGGCAACCCAGGAGCACTTCGACGAGCTCGCCGCCAAGGGCCTGATGATGTATGGCCAGATGACCGCCGGCTCGTGGATCTATATCGGCACCCAGGGCATCCTCCAGGGCACGTTCGAGACCTTCGCCGAGTGCGCACGCCAGCACTTCGGCGGCTCGCTCAAGGGCCGGATGTGCGTCACTGCCGGCTGCGGCGGGATGGGCGGCGCACAGCCCCTCTCGGTCACGCTCAACGACGGCGTCTGCCTCATCGCAGACGTTGACCCCGCACGCCTCGCCCGGCGCGCCAAAGACAACTACCTCGACGAGGTTATCGACGACACCGACGCCGCCATCGACCGCGCTCTTGAAATGCGCGACGCCGGGACCGCCCGCAGCATCGGCGTCAACTGCAACGCCATCGAACTGCTCGAGCGTCTGCTCGAGCGCGACATCACACCCGACGCCGTCACCGACCAGACCAGCGCCCACGACCCGCTCATGGGCTATGTCCCCATCGACCTCACCGTCTGCGAGGCAAACGCCGTCCGCGCCATGGACCCCACCCATTACCAGCAGCTCAGCCTCGCCTCCATGGACCGCCACGTCCGCGCCATGGTCGCCCTCATGGATCGCGGCAGCGTCACCTTCGACTACGGCAACAACATCCGCCAACGCGCCAAGGATCAGGGCTTCGAGCGAGCGTTCGACTTCCCCGGCTTCGTCCCCGCATACATCCGCCCCCAGTTCTGCCTCGGGCGAGGCCCCTTCCGCTGGGTAGCACTCTCGGGCGAACCCACCGACATCTACAAAACCGACAAGGCCCTGCTCGACCTGTTCCCAGAGGACGAATCCCTCCGGCGATGGCTGCTCTCGTGCCACGCCAACCCGGACGCCCTGCTCGCCGCCGACTTTGCCAACTGCTCGCCCAAGTTCGGTTTCCAGGGCCTGCCCGCACGCATCTGCTGGTTCGGCCTGGGCCAACGCGACAAGGCCGGCGTCCTCCTCAACGACATGGTGGCAAATGGCGACCTCGGTGCACCCATCGTCATCGGGCGCGACCACCTCGACTGCGGCAGCGTCGCCAGCCCCAACCGCGAGACCGAGGGCATGCTCGACGGCTCCGACGCCGTCAGCGACTGGCCGCTGCTCAACGCCATGGTCAACGTCGCCAGCGGGGCAAGCTGGGTCAGCTTCCATCACGGCGGCGGCGTCGGCATCGGATTCAGCCAGCACGCCGGGCAAGTGACCGTCGCTGATGGGACCAAGGACGCCGAGGCGAGGTTGCGCCGGGTGCTCTGGAATGACCCCGCGCTGGGGGTGATACGGCATGCGGATGCGGGGTATGAGCAGGCCCGAGCCTGCGGCGAGGATCACAACGTCAGAATACCCACGAACTGACCTCGTGCTCGCTGAGGAGGTGGGTCGATCGGGCGTGGTTGATGCCTATTACGACCCTTCCTATGACCTTTGAATCATTTGCCGAACAATGATTGCGAGACTGCTGGCAATCGCTTCCCAGCATTCTCATCATTGAGTCTTATCGCTAAGTCAATTGCTGCTGCGATATCTCTCCGAATCAACGGCTCGATGTTCCCTGCTGCCCGGACAGAATCTTGCAGAGGAATCAACCGCTCTGCCATTTCAACCGCCCTGCACACATCCTGAGAACGAACGGCGTTCTGAAGCGACGCGCCGTATGCGTTCACGAGCATCCCGCGGACGCCCGCATCGTCCCGGTGCGCATCGGCCAGACCCTGCAATCGCTCCAGCAGGCCGTCGGCACGCTCGAAATCGGAGCCGCTATGCGCAATCGCGTTGGTCAGCGCGTCGGCGAGCCGGGCGCGGACGTCCCCATCGTCCCGGTGCGCATCAGCGAGACTGTGCAATCGCTCCAGCAGACCGTCGGCACGCTCAGATATCGCCTCGGTGTGGTCAAACGCGATGAAGAGCCCTTTGGCGAGCATCCCGCGGACGACCTCATCATCGATGTACGCATCGGAGAGACCCTGCAATCGCTCCAGCAGGCCATCGGCACGCTCGAAATCGGAGCCGCTATGCCCAATCGCGTTGGATAGCCCCTTGGCGAGCGGCTCGCGGACGGCCGCGTCGTCCCGGTGCGCATCGGCCAGACTCTGCAATCGCTCCAGCAGGCGGTCGGCACGCTCAGAGCTCGCCTCGCTGTGGGAGACCGCGTTGCAGAGCCCAGCTGCGAGCATCCTGCTGACAGCCTTATCGTCCCGCTGCCCATCGGCGAGACGCTGCAATCGCTCCAGCAGGCCATCGGCACGCTCGAAATCGGAGCCGCCACGCCCAATCGTGTTGGACAGTGCGTCGGCTAGCCTCTCGCGGAGATCCGCGTCGTCACGGTGCGCATCGGCGAAACGCTGCAATCGCTCCAGCAAGCCTTCGGCGCGATCAGAGTTCGCCTCGCTGTTGTAGAACGCGTTGAAGAGCGCAGCACCGAGCACCCCGCGGAAGGCGGCATCATCCATGTGCGAATCGGAAAGACTCTGCAATCGCTCCAGCAGGCAGTCGGCACGCTCGAATTCGGAGCCGCTATCCCCAACTGCGTTGGTCAGCCCCTTGGCGAGCATCTCGCTGACGGCCGCGTTGTCCCGGTGCGCATCGGTGAGACCTTGCAATCGCTCCAACAGATCATCGGTACGCTCGAAATCGGAGCCGCTATGCCCAATCGCGCTGGTCAGCCCATTGGCGAGCCGCTCTTGGACGACCGTGTTGTCCCGGTGCGCATCGGCGAGCCCCTGCATTCGCTCCAGCAGGCCATCGGCACGCTCGAAATCGGAGCCGCCATACGCAATCGCGTTGGTCAGTGCGTCGGCGAGCTCGCCGCGGACGGCCGCATCGTCCCGGTGCACATCGGCGAGCTCCTGCAATCGCTCCAGCAGGCTGTCGGCATGCTCAGAGTTCGCCTCGCTGTCTCTGAACGCGTTGAAGAGCCCCTTGGCGAGCATCCAACGGATGGCCGCGTCGTCTCGGTGCGCATCGGCGAGACCCTGCAATCGCTCCAGCAGTGTGTCTGCACGCTCAGAGTTCGCGTCGCT
>CBDVAM010000032.1:0-29550 GCA_965371965.1 uncultured Phycisphaerales bacterium | reverse complement strand
CTTCGTCTAGCAACAAAGAAGGCCCTGGCGCAAGCCTGGGCTTTTCGTCCTCAACCGCCACGGGTGCTACAGGCACAAAAAGACCCCAGGCTCGCGCCAGGGCCTCTACTCGCGCACACCCTCGACCACGCGCATCAGCCCATCCTGGTCCTTGTGGATGCGAGCATCGCCCATGCGCGCCACGTCCGCGAGCATGTCCCGCGCCGCCTCCGCCCGGCTCATCGCGACCTCGACCAGGATCCGCCCGCCGGGCTTGAGCAGCGCCGGGCCAAGTTCCAGGATCGGTCGAACGAGGTCCATGCCGTCGGACCCGCCTCGAAGCGCAAGCCCGGGCTCGAAGTCCTTCACGTTCGCCGGCACGTCCGCCCACTCCTCGTCAGGGATATACGGCGGGTTGCTCACAAGATAATCCAGGCGCCCGCCAAACTCCCCCAGCGGCCCCAGCAGATCCCCCTCGCGAAACTCGACTCGATCCGCCACACCCAGGCGACCGGCGTTCTCGCGAGCCAACTCCAACGCCTCTGGCGACACATCCGTCGCGATCAGCCGCGCACTGGGCAGGCTCTTGGCCAGCGCTATAGCGATACACCCCGACCCCGTACACACGTCGGCGATCAACGGCCCGATATCGTCAAGCCTTTCGTGCCACCGTGCCTCCGTGCCTTCGTGCCCGTCTTCATCTCTTCGTCTCTTCGTCTCTTCGTCTCTTCCCCCTCCTTCGTCTCTTCCCTTCCAATCCTCAACCACCCGCTGCACGATCACCTCGCTGCACGCCCGCGGCACCAGCGCCCGCGCATCGCACCCAAACCGCAGCCCATAGAACCACGCCTCACCCACCAGATACTGCACCGGCTCGTGCTTGAGTGCACGCTTGGCCAGTTCGCGTAAGTTAGCAAGTTCATCCGGCGAGGCCGGCCGATCGGCATCGGTATACAGCTTGAGCCGATCACAGTCGAGCACATGCTCGAGCAGCATCTCGCTCATGAGGCGCGGCGCATCGATGTCGGCCTTGGTGAACGCCTCGGACATCCAGGCTTGGAGCTTGCGGGTGGTCCAGGATTCGCCGGCGGAGGTGCTCACTTGGCCTCAAACACCGTCTCGCCCCGGATCACGGTCCGCAGGACCTTGGTCTCCAGAATGTCGAGTTCCTCGCACGTCATCACATCGCGATCGATCACGATGAAGTCCGCGCTCTTGCCAGGTTCGAGCGAGCCGCAGGTGTCTTCCTGGAACGCCGCGTACGCCGCGTCGAGCGTGAACGCCCGCAGCGCCTGCTCGCGGGTCATCTTTTCTTGGGGCTGCCAGCCGCCGTTCGGCTTGCCCGATTCATCCGCCCGCGAGACGCACGCGTAGAACCCCAGGAACGGGTTGGGCGGCTCCACGGGAAAATCGCTCCCCGCCGGGATCTTCGCCCCGCTGCGCAACAGACTCGCCCAGGCGTAGGTCCCCTTGGCCCGCTCGCGACCGATCCGCTCCTCGACCCATCGCATGTCGGTCGTCTCGTGGCGCGGCTGCATCGACGCCAATACGCTCAACTCAGCGAATCGCTGGATGTCATCGGGATGCAACATCTGGGCGTGCTCCACCGCGAAGCGATGGTCGCCATCGATCTTCCCCGCGCTGCGCAGCGCCCGCTCGTAGGCGTCGAGCACCTCGCGATTGCCCCGATCGCCGATCGCGTGCGTGCGCATCTGCCAGCCGTGCTCGAGCGCCAGGCGGCTCAGCTCTTCCAACTCGTTGGGATCGCCGGTCGCGAGGCCCGTGTATGGCTCGCCGTCGCTGGTGGTCGGGCGATCGGCGTAGGGCTCCAGCAGCCACGCGCCCCGGCTGCCCATCGCCCCATCCATGTAGTATTTCACGCTCCGCAGCACGAACCGATCGGAGATATAGGGCTCGTGCTCGGGGAGGTAGGCGGTCGCGTGCGCCGCGGACAGCATCGCGGCGACTCGAACCTTGAGGCGTCCATCCTCTGCGAGGCGTTTGAAGACCTCGGCTTCATCGGGCCCGATCCCCGCGTCGTGCGCGCCGACAAGCCCGACGCGCAACAGATGGTCCTGCGCGGCCAGGATCAGGTCCTCGTCCGACGGCGTCTCGGCATCGATCACGCGCGTGATCAGCGACATCGCCCGATCGACGAACACGCCCGTGGGTTCGCCGGTGGCGTCCTTGAGGATCTCACCACCCGCCGGACTCGTGGTCTGGCGCGAGATCCCCGCGAGGCGCATGGCCTCGGCGTTGGCGAGGCCCGCGTGCCCATCGACGCGGCGCACCCACACCGGATTTTCCGGCGTGACACTGCTCAGATCGTTGTGGGTCGGAAGCGTGCCGCTGGCCCAGGATTCATGGTCCCACCGCCCGCCGAGCACCCACTCGCCGGGCGCAAGCTCGCGAGCCCTGCCAACCACGGCCTCCACCAGCTCGTCCTGGTTTGTCGTCGCGCTGAGTTCCAGCACGCCCAGGTCGAACGACCCCTGCCCGGTGATATGCCCATGGGCGTCGATCAGCCCGGGCAGGACGGTCTTGCCCTCAAGGTCGATGACCTCGGTTGCCTCGCCCCGAGCCATCAGCACGAAATCATCGGTGCCGACGAGCAGAATCCGCCCGTCGCCATCGACCGCAATCGCCGAGACCAGGGGTTGATCCGGGTCCATCGTGTAGATGGTGCCATTGTGATAGATGGCCCGAGCCTCGAACCCGGCGGGCGGACTCGCCGCCAGCGACGCGACCGCGAGACAGCAACAAAGCACGGCGATCAATGGAGTATCCATGCGGACAATGTAGCATGGAGACCGTCAATTCGCGGATACCCGTGCCACCAACCGCTGCTTTGAGCGGTTGGTGCTCTTGTCTAGAGATTCGAGCGGAACCCGATCGCGAGCCCTCAGCCCTGCCTGATATACCCCTCCAGCGACGTGATCGTCGCGCTCAGCGCCTCGCGGCTTTCCGCGTTCAGGTCGGTAATCGAGATCATCCCGCTCAGCTCACCCTTCTCCACGATCGGCACATGGCGGATCCGCTTGCCCCGCATCACCTGGCGGATCTCGTCGAGGGTCGAGTCTCCGCCGGCGACGATCGGGTCGGGCGTCATGACCACCCGCACGGTCGTGTGCTCGGGCGAACGCCCCATCGCGACGACCCTGGTCAGGATGTCTCTTTCGGTGAGGATCCCCACGATCAGCCCATCTTCCACGACAACGAGCGAGCCGATATGGGCTTTGTTCATAGCCTGAGCCGCGTCGAGGACGCTCTGGCCCAGTTCGATGGTCACGACGTCGCGACCCTTGCGATCCAGCAACGCTGAGGCGGTAGGCATGGCGTCGCTCCTAGTTGAGGGCGAGCCCGCCTTGGCCGCACGCTGGGCCTGAGCGGGAACGCCCAGGCAGATTCTCAGACCCCATGGTACCAGAACCCTGATTTCCATGCAAGGGAAACCTCGGGGGCCTGTCGGCTGTGGAGAACTCAGGACCAACAGGTCAGGTGCCAGGCCTTCTTGCCCCGCCGGATCGCGATCAGGTCGTCGTAAAGAAGATCGGAGTCTGTTAGGGTTTTTTCACCATCGATCTTGCGACCGTTGACCGAGACCGAGCCGGCGGCGAGAAACTCGCGGGCCTGGCGCTTGGAACTGGCCAGGGCGATTTCGATCAGCAGATCCAGAATTGGCACGCCGTCGGCGAGGTTGGCCTTGGGATGGTCGCTGGTGGGGACCTCGGCGAGGACGGCACGCAGGGTGGCCTCGGGGAGCTCGCCGATCTGGCCTGAGAACAGGGCCTTGGCGGCGGCCTCGCAGGCGAGGGCCTCGGACTCGCCGTGGAGCAGGCTGGTGGCGTGGTGGGCGAGGTTTTTTTGCGCTTGGCGGGCACCGGGATTCGTCGCGGACTCGTTTTCGAGGCGGTCGATTTCTTCCTTGGGGAGCAGGGTGAAGATCTTGAGGAATCTGACCACGTCGCCATCTGCGGCGTTGAGCCAGAACTGGTGGTAGGCGTAGGGGCTTGTGCGATTGGCGGTGAGCCAGATCGCGCCGGTTTCGGTTTTGCCGAACTTGCCGCCGTCGGCCTTGGTGATGAGTGGGGCGGTGAGGCCGAAGGCGGTGTGCGGTTCAATTGGGTGTCCATGGTCATCGAAATAGGCCGCAAATCTATAAATGTACTCGCGAAAAGCCCCGCTTAGAAGGTGGTCACACGATTTCTCTGCAGTCAAGAGGCGAGCCCAGTCTCTTGTCGTCAATTCTCCCGAGTTCTGTGGTCTGTCCGATACCATCGATTCGTACAGGCGTCGCCAAGCCAGCGCGATGTCCGACTCATCCTCCATTACGCCTGAATCAACAATCAACCGATCCAAGGCCCTCTTGGATCGAATCAGCGATCCAAAGAAATCAACTCGAATCAGATCTGCACCCGTGACGATGTTGCCCCATTGATCCGATCCTCCCAGTTGGATCGATACTCGCTCAGACTTGAACAGGTACAGGAAGTCGTAGGCCTGGAGGATCATATAGCTGAACTCGGTGTAGCTGATGCCCTGTTCGCGTTCGTGCAGGCGGTCGCGGACCGAGTCTTTCTGGATCATCATGTTGACGCTGAAGTGTTTTCCGATATCCCGTAGCACCTCAATGAAGCCGAGACCGCCGAGCCAGTCGAGGTTGTTCACGATCTGTGGCGTGGAGATCGCGCTTTCTCCGCTCGCCGCGGCTCCTCGAAAGACGTTCTCATAGATCGGGCGTTGGGCCTCGACGTGCGCGGCGACGGTGTCCTCGGTCATGAGCAGACGCTCGGCGGACTTGCCCGAGGGGTCGCCGATGAGCCCGGTGCCGCCGCCCATCAGGATGATCGGCGTGTGCCCGGCACGCGCGAAGTGGACCATCGCCATGATCGCGACGAGGTTGCCGATGGTGAGGCTGTCGGCGGTGGGGTCGAAGCCGGCGTAGGCCTTGCGGGGATTGGCGGCGGGGTCTGCGAGGTGTTCGCGCAGGGCCTGCTCATCCGTGCACTGGTGGAGCAGGCCGCGCCATTTGAGTTCGTCGAGGAAATCGATCGCCATGGGCGGAGCATAGAGGCCCTGGCGCGAGCCTGGGCTTGGGGTTTGGAGGAAGAGCCCGGGCTTGCGCCAGGGCCTCTGGTGGCTTGTGGTTTGGAGGCGGAGCCCAGGCTTGCGCCAGGGCCTCTGTTGGATTGAGGCCGTCAGACCGGCCTAGTTGGCGTACTCCGGATCGGCCTCGATGACCAGGGTTCGCTCCATGCGCATGGAGCCGGCTTCGAGGACCACGCGGTAGGTGCCCAGCCCGACCTGGCGTCCGCGCCGGAAACGCCCGCGTCCTCGTCCTTGCCCTTGAGCGCCGGCGGGCGGCGCTTGGCGCATGTCCCACTGGACGTGGTTGAGCCCGTTCTTGGTCTCGAGGTCTGTGAACTGGCGGACGAGCGTGCCGTCGGCGGACAGGATCTTGAGCGAGACGTTGTTTGCGCCGTTGAGCATGAAGTAGATGTGGGCGTTGTTGTCGGGGTTCTGACCCCGGAAGAAGCCGACGCCGCCGACGCTGCCGCCGCTGGGCACGTTGTGCCAGCGGATGACCTTGGCGGGCGCGATGAGGTGGGCCGGGGCGCTGAGGGCGGAATCGTCGAGCGAGCGGAGGGGCGTGATGTCCGCGGCCCAGACGCTGCGTCCGTGGGTGCCGGCGACGATCTCGCCGCTGATGGGGTGCTGGGCGATCTCGTGGATTGCGACGGTGGGGAGGTTGTTATTGAACTTGGTCCAGGTCGCGCCACGGTCGATGGAGATGAACAGGGCGAACTCGGTGCCGAGATAGAGGAGGTTCTGGTTCTTCAGATCCTCGCGGATGACGCGGGCCGAGCCGTCGGGGAGATCGTTGCTGAGCAGTTCCCAGGACTTGCCGAAGTCGCTAGACATGACGACGTAGGCGCCGGTGTCGTCGTAGTAGTGGCGGTCGATGGTGGCGTAGACGCGTCCGGCGCTGTAGCGAGAGGCTTCGATGGAGCTGAATCGCCCGGGGCCGGGGATGAGGCTTTCGAGCGTTGCGCCTGTGGGCTCGTCGGTCGCTTCGTGCTCGCGCGTGCCGGTGAACTCGGTCTCGAACTGTCCGCCGAAGTTGAAGGTGCCGGTGATAGAGTCGCCGTCGACTTTGGCCGAGCCCGAGGCGTCGCCGAAGTTGGTTGTGAACTTGAATGTGATCTCACCGGTCTCCTCATTGAAGGTGAGCGAGTCGGTCTTGTTGTCGAGGAAGTCGCTGGTGAGGCGTCCCTGGAGCGAGCCGTCCTCGTTGCGGGTGATGTCCAGCGTGGTCTCGCTCTCGCCGAACTGGTTGGACGTGCTGAGGACCCAGGTGCCGGTGATGGGGTCATCGCTGGCCTGCTCGGGCTGGTCTTGCTCGGGTTGGTCCTGCTCGACTGTCGGGCGACGTGTTCCACCTTCGCGAGCGCGTCGGGGCTGGTCGCCACCTCCTCGCCGGTCCGCTCCACCGCGCTCACCCGCTCCACCGCGCTGGGCGAATCCGCCGGCGCGATTCTGGAAGGAGGCCTGGAGTTCGGCCAGGGTGATATCGCCGTCGGCATTGGTGTCGGCGTTGGCGATGAACCCGCGCATGCGTTCGGGGATCTCATCCTTTGACAGCTTGCCGTTGCCGTTCTGGTCGAGATTCTCGAACATTGCGCCGGCGCGACCGCCCTGTCCGCCGGGCTGTCCGCGTTGGCCCTGTTCTGCGCCGCCGGGGCGTCGCCCGCCGCGCCTGGGGGTGGGGCGTTCGGTTCGAGCGGGTGGTGCCTCGCTCTCGTCAGATTCGGTCTCCTCTGATTGGGCTTCTTCGGGCTCTGCTTCGTCAGACTCAGCTTCCTCGGATTCGGCTTCGTCAGACTCGCCTTCATCGGACTGAGCCTCGTCGGCTTCATCGGACTGCTCGGTCTCGGGCTCCTCTTCGTCCTCTTCGATGGGGTCGGGCTCGCGGGGGTAGATGATGTTGAACCACTCGTCGCCGCCGTCTTCGGTCACCCAGAGCGCGCCGTCGTCGGTGCCGACGTAGAGCACATCGGAGTCGGCGGGCGATTCGCTGAAGGCGGTGGCGGTGCCGCGATTGGTGCGGGTGATCTCGGGGCTGATGAGTTCCATGTTGTCGCCCTTGGCGATGGAGCGGAAGACGTAGTTTCCGGCGGCGTAGTAGATTCTGGAGTTGTGGCTGCTGAGCGCGAAGGGGGTCTTCCAGTTGAAGCGGTACTCGAGATCGCTGCCGCGTTCTGGGCGTGGGCGGAGGCTGCGGGAATCGCCGGTGCGGAGGTTGCTGCGCCGGATGCCGCCGTTCTGGCTCGCCATGTAGAGCTGGTCGGGATCTTCGGGGTCTACGAGGCAGATGAAGCCGTCGCCGCCACCGATGCGGAACCAGTCGGTGTTGTCTGTGCCCGAGCCCGAGCGAGTGCGGTTGGGTGCGCCCCAGGAGCCGTTATCCTGGAGGCCGCCGTAGACCATGTAGAGAGGCTGGTTATCGGTGGTGACGTGGTAGAACTGTCCGATTGCGAACTGGTTGTAGTGTCTCCAGGAGGTGCCGCGGTCGTGGGTCTCATAGAGCCCGCCGTCGCAGCCGACGAGGATGTGGCGTCCGTCGTTTGGGTCTATCCAGAAGGCGTGCCCGTCGGCGTGGACGCCGGGGCCGCCGTCGCGGGTGTAGGTCTCGCCGCCATCGACCGATCGCATGAGCGAGACGCCGGCGACCCACTGATAGGTGGGGTCTTGGGGATCGATGGCGACCTTGGAGAAGTACATGGGGCGGGGGTTGATGCTGTTGACGCGGGTCCAGCTGTCGCCGGCGTCGCTGCTCTTGAAGAGCCCGCCGGTCTCGACGCCGTCCTCGCCCTGCTGGTCGGAGACGTTTGGGGCTTGCCCGTCGAGGTCGGATTGGAAGGGCTTGGCGTCGGGGTCCGGATGCTCGGCGAGGGTGACGTCGAACTCCATGATCTCGCCGTCACGCACGACCGCGAGAACCACCTCGTCCTCGGGCGCCTTGCGCCGGATCTTGGAGGTGAGGTCGTTGCTGCTCAGGACCGTCTCGCCATCGAACTCGATGATGATGTCGTCGTCCTCGAGGCCGGCCTCGGCGGCGGGGGTTTCCTCTACGACGTTCGTCACGCGCGCGCCCACGTCGGCATCGCCAGAAGAAACGCCCAAGAACGCGGGTGTCTCGGTGCCGCCCATGCCGATCTGCTCGGTGTCCACGAGCATGTAGAGCGTGTCGGGTTCGGAGAGCGACCAGTCCATGCCCAGGCGACCGATATTGACCGATGGCAAGCCCTGGTTGATCTTCTTCCAACTCTCGCCGGCGTCGGTGGTCTTATAGAGCCCGGCACCGGGGCCGTGGCGCTTCTTGGGATCGTTGGTGTCGAACTCGTCGCGCAGGCGCTCCCACATGGCGCACAGCATGATGTCTGGATTGTCGGGGTGCATGGTGAGGTCGATGACGCCGGTGGTGTCATCGACATAGAGGATCTTCTCCCAGGTCTCGCCGCCGTCGGTGGTCTTGAACAGGCCGCGCTCGGGGTTGGTGCCCCAGGTGCGTCCCATCGCGCCGACGAAGACGATGTCGGGGTCCTCGGGGTGGATGAGGATGTCGCCGGTGGTGAAGGTTTCTTTGAGGCCCATGTGGGTCCAGGTGTCGCCGCCATCGGTGCTCTTGTAGACGCCGTCGCCCCAGGAAGAGCTGTTGCGGGGATTCTGTTCGCCGGTGCCGATCCAGATGATCTGCGGATCGCTGGCGGCGATCGCGGTTGCGCCGATCGAGACCGTGGATTGGTCCTGGAAGAGATACTCGAAGGTTGCGCCGGCGTTGGTGGTTTTGAGCAAACCGCCCGAGGCCGTCGAGATGAGCCACAGCGAGTGGTCCTCGGGGTGGACGTCGATATCGACGATGCGTCCGCTCATGTTCGCCGGGCCGATCGAGCGCCAGGTGAAGGCCTCGGCCCATGCGGGGTCGAAGGTCGGCTCATCGCCGCCCAGAGCGATGGCGGGCAGGGTCACCAGAGCGATGGGGGCAATCGCCCCACGCACGTCACGAATCGAGAATCTCATGGACCGCTCCCTCCGCGTCGGTTGAGCCCGACTATTCGATGCTACCGGATATTCGCGGCGAACCCAAGGGTTGCGTCGCCACTTCTTTGGGTCGGGTGAATCCCCATCTGGCTCCAGCCACGCCCGAGAATCCTGGGCCGGGGGTTTCCCGAGTCAGTCCTTGTCTGGCTCATCGAGCACGACCGCCGGCACGTTGGCCTTGGCGACCAGGTCGTTGAACGCCGGGACATCCTCATCCAGCACGGTGTCGAGGCGGTCGAGCTGCTCGTCGAGCAAGGCCCGCAGATGCTCGAAAACGTCTCGGCTCTGGCGGGTTGGGGGATAATCGCCATCGACCTGGAAGGCGAGGGCCGCGATCTTGTCGTTGAGGCGGACCGGGAAGTTCAGCGGGTCCTGGGAGCTCTTGGACTTGGTCTGGAGGATCGCGGTCTCGATCTCGGTGATGGTCTCTTTGATCGCGTCGGCGGCCTCCTTGAGGTCCTCATCGAGCTCGGCCTCGGCGGCACGCTTGAGCGTGGAATCGATCTGTGAGCGGATCGCGCGGATGGTGTTCACGCCCGTGTGGGCCTCGTCGATGGCCTCGTTGATTTCCAGCAGGAATGCGTACTGCTCTGCGTACTCGTCTGCGGTGGTGTCGATGCGCGGATCGCCCAGAATTTCGATCTCCTGAGACGCGATCGTCTCATCGCCTGCGCGCAGCTCGACGGTGTACGAGCCCGGGGGAACCCGCGGGCCGGAGGGCATGCCGGGCCAGCCGACGGCGCCGGGCACGCGGGTCGCCCGCTCCAGGCGCATGTCCCACGACCACTGATTCATGCCTGGGCTGACGCCGATTGCGTCTTGGCCGCCGGAATCCTTGATCTCGTACTCGCGCAGCACTTCGCCGCCATCATCCAGGATGGCGAGTGACATGTCCTCGTCGCGTTCTTCGGGCATGTGCATGGTCAGGCGCACGCGGTCCCAGCGCTGGCGGTACGCGATGGGCGGCGAAAGCAGCGCGACATCGAGCGTGGCGGGGAGATCATCGGCATCGGCCATCTCGTCGAGCTGTCGCAGCACGCCCAATCCGCTCAGGATCCAGAAGCTGCGACCCTGGGTGGCGATCACCAGATCATCGTCCTTGACAACGACATCCGTTACCGGAGTCCTCGGCAGGTTCATCTGCATGCTCTGCCAGCTCTCGCCCGCGTCCAGGCTCATCCACACGCCGGTTTCTGTCGCGGCGTACAGCAGCCCCTCACGAACCGGGTCCTCGCGGATCGAGCGCACGAACGCGCCAGAATCGATGCCATCGACGATCAGATCCCAGGTCGCACCGCGATCTCGCGTGCGATAGATGTAGGGGCGGAAGTCGTCCATCTTGTAGCGGTTTACCGCGGCGTAGGCGGTGTCGGCGTCATGCGGCGAGGCCTCGATGAGACTGATCATCGGCCAGTCGCCCATGCCATCGGGCGTGACGTTGTCCCAACTCTCGCCGGCGTTGCTGGTGACATGGACCAGCCCGTCGTCCGAGCCTGTCCAGATGAGCCCGGCTTCGAGCGGGCTCTCGGCGACCGTGAAGATGGTGCAGTAGTACTCGACGGAGGTGTTGTCCTGGGTGATGGGCCCGCCGCTAGAGGCTTGCTTTAGCTTGTCGTTGGTGGTGAGATCGGGGCTGATGGCGTCCCAGCTCTGCCCGCCGTCGGTGGTCTTGAAGAGGCGTTCGCCGCCGACGTACACGGTGTCGTGGTCGTGGGGGCTGATGATGATGGGGAAGGTCCACTGGAAGCGGTGGCGGAGGGGCGCAGGGCCGTCGCCCATGGGATTCTCCGGCCAGACATTGATGCCTCGGGACTTGCCGAGGTCGTGGTCATAGCGCGTGAGCCAGCCGCCATAGGAGCCGGCGTAGACGATGTCGGGATCGTCGGGGCGGACGGCGATGTAGCCGCTCTCGCCGCCGCCGATGGGGTACCAGTCGCGCTGCCAGCGTCCGAGGCGGTTGCGGCTGGAGATGGTGATTGTGGAGTTGTCCTGCTGCGCGCCGTAGACGCGGTAGGGGAACGAGTTGTCGACTGTGACGCGGTAGAACTGGCTGGTGGGCTGGCGGGTCTGGTCGGTCCAGGTTGCGCCCCCGTCGAAGCTGACATTTCCGCCGCCGTCGTTGGAGTTGATCATGCGTTGGTTGTTGTCGGGGTCGATCCAGAGCCAGTGGTTGTCGCCGTGGGGCACGCGGATGGTGCTGTAGTTCCGCCCGCCGTCGATCGATTTGTGGAACTGGACGTTCATGACGTAGACGGTGTCGGCGTCCTGGGGGTCTGCCATGATGCGCGAGTAGTACCAGGCGCGCTGGCGCAAGGACCGGTCCTCGTTCACGCGCGTCCATGTGTCGCCGGCGTCGTCGGAGCGGAACACCCCGCCGTCGTCGGCCTCGATGATGGCGAACACGCGGTCGCGCTGGGCACCCGAGGCGCTGACGCCGACCTTGCCCTTGACGCCCTCGGGCAGGCCGCTGGTGAGTTCTTCCCAGGTCTCGCCGGCGTCGGTCGAGCGATAGAGCCCGCTGCCCTCGCCGCCGGAATCCATGCTCCAGGGCGTGCGGCTGACCTGCCACATGCCGGCGTACATGATCCTCGCGTTGAACGGGTCCATCGAGATATCCACCGCGCCGGTGAGATCATCGACGTAGAGCGTGCGTTGCCAGGTCTTGCCGCCGTCATCGGAGCGGTACACGCCGCGCTCGGCGTTGGGGCCGAAGATGTGCCCGAGTGCCGCGACGTAGACGAGGTCCGGGTCTCGCGGATGGACGACGATGCGACCGATCTGGCGCGAATCGCCAAGGCCCATGTGCTCCCAGGTCTTGCCGGCGTCTGTTGATTTGTAGACCCCGTCGCCATGGCTGAAGTTGCCGCGAATGTCTGGCTCACCCATGCCGACGTAGACGACGTTGGGATCGCTCTCGCTGACGGCGATCGCGCCGACCGAGCCAGTGTTGAACGAGTCGTCGGAGACGTTGTTCCAGGTGGTGCCGGCGTTGGTGGTCTTCCAGACGCCGCCTCCGGTGCCGCCGAAGTAGTACGTCAGCGGGTCGCCGCGAACGCCGGTGGAGGTGCTCGAGCGCCCGCCCCGGCTGGGGCCGATGTTGCGCCACTCGAATGTCTCGAGCCAGGCGTCGTCGAGGGTCTGGGCGAGGGCGCCGGGTGCGTGGAGCAGGGCGAGGGTGGCGAGCGTCAGGGCACGGATCATCGCGGTTCCTTTGGGTCGGATCTTGGGTGTGGGGCTTGGTCTGGTGTTTGGCTGTCCCGATAGTGTCGCCGATTCTCTGTCTGGATCCAATAGGGGCAACCCCTGGTGTGGCGAGATTGGGCCACGAAACTAGACCTGTCAGCAGGGAGTACCCGAGAGTTATCGACCGGTTTCCCTGCCCGCCCAAGGCGCGTCGGGCAATCCCCCGGCACTACGATCGCTGATCGCATGGAACTCAACCTACCCATCTTCACATCGCAGGGGCGTGCTCCGCCCAAGCGTGAGGAGCGAGGGCGTCGCCTGATCGATTCGCACGGGCGGACGATCCGTGATCTGCGTCTGAGCGTGACCGATCGGTGCAACTTCCGCTGCACCTACTGCATGGAGCCGGATATCCGGTTCCTGAGAAAGACCGAGCTGATGAGCGTGCCCGAGATGGTGCGGGTGGCGAGGTTGTGCGTGGGTCTCGGCGTCGAGAAGATCCGCCTGACCGGGGGCGAGCCGACGGTGTATGCACACCTCGATGAGCTGATCGGCGAGCTGGCCCGACTTCCCATCAAGGACCTCGCCATGACGACCAACGGCTCGCTCATGGATCTTGATCGGGCGCGAGAGTGGAAGCGCCTGGGCCTGCGCCGCGTCACGCTCAGCCTCGACACGCTGCGTCCGGATCGGTTCGCGGCGATCACCCGCTCCAAGACCCCGCCCCAGCGCGTGATCGACGCGATCCAAATCGCCAAGGAGGTGGGGCTGGAGCCGGTGCGGGTGAACGCCGTGATCGTGCGCGGCTGGAACGACGACGAGATCCTCGACCTCGTCGCGCTCGCCCGCGATATCGGCTTCGAGCTTCGGTTCATCGAGTACATGCCGCTGGATTCGGCGAGGGCCTGGGATCGCAAGAAGCTCGTCAGCGCCGACGAGATTCTCGAGATTATCCAGTCGCGATTCGACCTGACGCCCGTCGGGCGCGACGGGCACAGCGGCACCAGCCTGAACCACGCCTTCGGCGACGGTTCACCGGGCGGGGTCGGGATTATCGCCAGCGTCACCCGCATTTTTTGCGGCGCGTGCAGCCGCCTGCGGATCACCGCGGACGCGCAGGTGCGTCCGTGCCTGTTCAGTGCCAAGGAGTTCGACCTGCGTGTGCCGCTGCGACATGGCGTGAGCGACACCGAGCTCGAGGATTTCCTGCTCGACTCGGTCTGGACCAAGCAGCCCCAGCACGGGATCAACGAAGCTGGTTTCGAGCAGCCCGATCGCCCGATGTCGGCGATCGGGGGGTAGGCGGGCCAAGCGGCTCACTCGCCGGTGAGTTCGGCCTTGATCATCTCGACGACCTCGCCGGAGATTTCGTTGGGGACCGGGAACACGAGGTTGTATTGGGTGATCTTCCAGCCGCCGGGCGTGAGGATGAGTGCGCCCGAGCCGCGGAGGTCGCCGTAGTCCTCGTTGCGGACGACCTCGTCGAACCAGGCGGTGTCTTGGGCCTCGTTGAGCCCCACATGGCGCTCGATGGATTCGTAGGTCCACGCCGAGTCTCGCTCAAAGTGCTGCGCGGCCCATTCTTGAAACTCGGGCTTGGTCCAGCGTTCGGTGGCGTCGGTGCCCAGGAATACGGCGTCGTCGGCGAGCAGCGCGAAGTAGGTGTCTTCGTCGGCCTCGCTCGCGGCCGTATGAAAGGCGTCGAGGGTGTTGTTGATCGCTGAGAGCGCGCCGGGTTGTGGAGATGTGGTTTGACACGCGGGGAGAACGAGGGTGAGCAATGCAACGGCGAAGGACATCAGTATCCGCATGTGAATCTCCAGGGCGTGATCGCCCGAGTGTAACCGAATCAGGGCAAGATTCGCCTGTGTCGTGTCGCGCGCCATGCGATCCCGCCGCCAATGAGCAGGATGAGCCAGACGACGCCGATGACCGCAGTGGCTTGGCTGATGCCCGTGGAATCTGCGATGAAGATACCAACGAGCCCGGCGGCGGGGCCGAGGGCGTAGCCGATACCGATCATGGCCTCGTGCTTGCCGCCGGCGTCGACCTCGGCCATGCCGACGCTCATGGCGTAGTAGAGGGCGGCGTAGTAGATGACGCCGACGCCCACGCCGAGGATGGCCAGACCGAATATGGCAATGCCAAGCGATGGTGAGGCGATGGTGAGCGCAAAGCCGACGGCTACGGCGCCGCCCCCGACATGCAGCGTCGTCCACGAGCCGTGCCAGAATCGCAGACGCCACATCAGGGCCATGGCAACCGTGCGCGAGATCATCCAGGTCGCGGCGATGATCGTCCGCCAGGAACTCTCGAGGCCGAACACGGTGAACGTGTCCCGCCCATCCTTGAGCAGGTCTGTCAAGAGGAACGGGAGCAGCGGCGTGAGCGCTTCGGTTACGACATAGCTGAGCAGCAGGAGCGTCCGGAAGGCGGTGAGGAGGCTTGGATAGACGGGCGAGACGCTTGACGAGTTCTCTTCGTGGTCGTGCGAGGCGGGAGACCTCGAAAACCAGGGCAGGCAGAGGAGCGCCAGCGCGTTGCACACGCCGAGCATGACAATCGAGTCGCTGGCGCGGTGTTCGAGCATGGGGGCCATGAGCAGCATCGACCCGGCCACGCTCGTGGTCCAGACCAGATTCCAGACCCCGATCGCCGATCGCATGGTGTGCCCATGACGCCCGGCGGTCAGGTAGCTCTCGACCAGGGGCCAGAAGATGGACGAGAGTGCGGCGGTGATGATCGCCACGAGCCAGAGCACGCCCGCGTCGTCGAAGAGCAGCGGCGTGAAGGACACCGCCGACTGCACGATAAGACACGCGAAGAGGATCTGGCGCGGGGACATGCGGCGCCGAAGCGCCCTGACCGTGACGCCGGCGCGGAGTGCGCCGATCGCGTACACCGCCCCCATGACGAGGTAGATCAGGTTGGTCTGAGGCTTGGAGTATCCGTGTTGGGTCTCGGCGATGAAGGCGACGCCGTGCCAGATGACCCCGGTGCCGATGGAAGTCAGGGCGGTGAGAACGAGGACCGGGAGCAGGGGCGTCGGGCTTGTGTCAGAGTCTCGCACGGCGCGCGAGGATAGGCGGCGTTCGATGGAGGACTCATCGAGCGTCATGGATTGTTCTGTTGCTAGCCTGGATCGCTGGCTCGATACGCCTCAATCAGAGCGACCTCGCCTTCCTTGCCGCCCTGGCTCAGGCCGTGTTCCATGCCGAGGATTCCGGTAAAGCCCTTGGATTTGATGTGGGCGAAGACCTTGCGGAAGTTGATCTCGCCGGTGGTCGGTTCGTTGCGTCCGGGGTTGTCGCCGATCTGGAAGTAGGCGATCTCGTCCCACGCGCGATCGATGTTGGGGATCAGGTTGCCCTCGGTGACCTGCTGGTGGTAGAGATCGTCGAGGATCTTGCACGCCGGGCTGTTAACGCCCCGGCAGATCTCGTAGCCATGGGCCATCTTGGCGAGCAGCATATTCGGGTGATTACTCGGATTGAGCGGCTCGAGGACCATGACGAGGTCGTGCGGTTCGAGGATGTCCGCCGCGGCTCGGAGCTGGTCGATCGCGTAGGCGGTCTGGTAGCCGTCGTCAATGCGCGGATGGCGGGTGCCGCAGACGACGGTCATCCACGTTGCGCTGACGCGTTTGGCGACCTCGACGCTCGATCTCGCTTCTGCAAGGAACTGATCTCGATCCTCGGCGTTGTTCCGGCTAAAGGTCGCGCCCCAGGCGGTGTCCGGATTGAGCACAAAGACGCCCATCTGGATGCCGAGGCGCTCCATGGCGTTAGCGATTCGTGTCTGATCCTCAGTGCTCTTGCCCTTCATGCTGTTGTCTTCCCACGCGGTGAACCCGGCGTCGGCGGCGAACTCAAGCTGGCGCACGGGGTCGTCGCCGGCGTGGTGGCGGAACATGCCGAAGTGGGGGGCGAAGCGCATCGAGAAGGGCTTGGACAAACTCCGCGTCGAGCTTGGGGCCAAGCTCGCGCGGGCTCCGGTTGCGAGGGAACCCGCGGCGGTGACGCCGGCGGTTGAGGCGATGAAGTCGCGGCGGTTCATGATTTGGAGGTCCTTTCCGGCACTGAGTTCGTACCAAGTCGCGTTCGGCGGAGTCACGGCACCTCCGGCACCTTCTTATCCGAATCATCTGAGCCCTCACCCGGCGGGTCGACAGGCCCGTCGCAGACCAGGCGTATTCCGACAAAGCCGCAATCTGAGAGCCACCATGTGCTCTTGGGGATCTGTGGGTCGCTCTCTTGCCACGAGGAGTCCTGGCGGAGGACCTGGCCGAATGCGAGGCCTGCGGGCTCCTGCTTCCAGGACCCGCCAAGAGCGATCGGCTTTTCTTCTTTGGGGTCCATCACCCACTCGGCGACGTTGCCGTGCATGTCGTAGAGGCCCCAGGCGTTGGGCTTCTTCTTCTTGACGCCCTGGGTCGAGTTGGGCGTCGTGCCGGCGTGCCACGCGTGCTCATCGATCGTTGCGGCGTCGTCGCCGAATGAGTACACCGTCGTCGCCCCCGCCCGGGCCGCATACTCCCATTCCGCGGGCGTGGGCAGGCGATAGCGTTTGCCGGTGAGTTCGCTCAGCCATGTGCAGAACTCGATCGCAGCGGGGCGGCTGAGGCTGATCGCCGGGTATCCCGCGTGCCCGAACCCGCGGTCCGGCGGGATGTAGGGCCTGCTGGGGCGGCTTGCCCCGTCGCTGTCGCCGCCGACGGGCGCGTCCAGCTCGTACACCCAGATGTCGTACAGATCCCACGTTACTTCAGTCTCTGAGAACCAGAGTTCGGGAATCTCGGTCGTCGCCGTTGTTCCCTCCGCGTTTTGATTCTCTAGTGCTCCCGGGGGCACGCGGATCATCTTGAACCGTGCCGTGGTAGCGGGGATACGCTCGACAAACGACCCGTCGGCCGAGGCCTCGGGCGTGTCCTGGGCGCGAGCAAGCGTGGCGAATCCTCCGATGAAGACAGCCAGAAACACCGCTACTTGGATCCGCATGTGCCGCACGCTCGCACCCCTCTCCGCTCTGATCCTGCTCGTGCTGGTGCCGCTGACGCTCCCGCCAGGCTGCGCCACGACGCCGCCACCCGCCGAACAGCATGTTCTTCAACGCTTTGAGTTTAGATGGGTTGCGATGGGCGTGGGGGCGTCGATCGTGATGTTCGCGCCCGATGAGGCTGTCGCGACCGCCGGCGCAAAGGCGGCTCAGGAGCGCATCGAGCAGATCGAGAGCGTCCTGAGTGATTATCGAGTGAACAGCGAGGTCTCGACGCTGCCGGCGCGCCTCGAGCACTCGCGCACAGTCGAGATCCACCCCGATCTCGCTCATGCCGCCACGCTCGCCAAGAGTCTGCGGGCAACGACCGGCGGGGCGTTCGACGAAAGGCTGGGCGAGTTGACCCGTCTGTGGCGCTCTGCGCGAAGGGACGGAATCCCGCCAGACCCGCAGGCGGCACGTGCCGCGTGGAGTCGCTCGCGGGTTGATTACACGATCGGGGGCCCGAGTAACCCCACGCCGACGCTAACCGCGAGCGGGCCTATCTGGCTCGATTTCGGCGGCATCGCCAAGGGTCTGGCCTGCGATGAGGCGGCGCGGGTCCTTCGTTCTCATGGCATCGTTCGATTCCTGATCGACCTTGGCGGCGATCTGCTGCTGGGCGATCCGCCGCCAGACGCGCCCGGCTGGCGGGTCTCGATCGAGGCCCTCGATGACTCCCCGCTCATGGTCGAGCTCGCGAACGTTGCGGTCGCGACCTCGGGCGCTCGCTACCAGTCGCTGATCGTCGACGGCGTCGAGCATTCGCACATCATCGACCCTCGCACCGGCGAGCCGATCACGATGGCGCGGGGCGTGACGGTTCTTGCTCGTGACGGGGCCACCGCCGACGCCCTGGCCTCGGCGCTCAGCGTCCTCGGTGAGAGCGGTTCAGAACTCATGCGTCGCGAGTTCCCCGATGCCCAGTGGCGCATACTGGAACGCATGCCAGGCGGCACAGTCCGCGAGACTTTGGCGAGCAACTTTCCACGCTGACCGAGCCCGGGCTCAGCCCGCGAGGCGTCGCTGCTCGCTACATCTCGCCAGCTCGATCGAAACGGTCGTGCCCTCGCCCGGCGTGCTGGAAATCTCGATGTCGCCGCCATGCTCATGGACGATGTCGCGAACAATCGCCAGTCCAAGCCCGAACCCGTCCTCTCGCGACGAAAAGTCACGGTCGAAGACCCGCCCGATCGTGTCCTTGTCAATCCCCGAGCCGTTGTCTCGCACGGTGAGCCGGACGCGCGCCGATGTCGGGTCCGCGCCCTGCTCAAGGCGAATGCGGATCTCGCCGACACCCCGGATCGCATCGCGAGCGTTGAGCACGAGGTTGATGAGCATCTGGCGAATCCGCGTCGGCGAGATCCGAACCATCGGATCGACCGACGCGCAAGACTCGAAGCTCACACAAATCGATGTCGGTGTGATCCGCCCCAGCATCGGCGTCATCTCATCGATCAGCGAACGAAGGTCGACCGTGCTCTGATCGAGTGACGCCTGGCGGGTGTATTCCAGCAGTGTTCCGACGATATCGCAGGCCTGCTGAGCGGCCTGTTCCACGCCGAGGACCGCGTCGTGGGCGGGGTTGGCTCTCTCGATCATCCGCTGGGCCATCTCCGCCTGCCCCTGGATCACGGTCAGGAGATTGTTGTAATCGTGGGCGACGCCCTCGGCGAGCCTGCCGAGGGTCTCGAACCGCTGGCCCTCGTGGCGGCGCAGGGCCTCGATCGCCCTCGCGCCAAGGTCTGCGAAGAACTCCGGGCCCTCGAGGTCATCGGCGGTCGGACGCTGGCGTGACGCGGGCCGATCGAGCGTGATACATCCAAGGACCGACCCAAGCACGCCGACGATGGGCACCCAGGCCCGGTCGCCTTCCTGCCAAGGGCCTTCTGAGGGCAACTTGTCTATCGGCATGAAATAGGATCGTCCGAGTGCAGAGCGGCTCGCGCCGTCGCCGAATCGGTCGCTCCAGCCCTTGGCGGTTCGATGAGACTCCTCGCCAAACCCGCCATCTCCCACCGATGTCTCGGTGACGATCCGCCAGTCCTCGAACAGCGCCACGTGGACGCGCGACCATCCCAGGGCCGATACCCCCCCGGCGAGCCGCTCGATCGCCTCACGCTCGCTGTGAGCGAGCAGCACGCCGGTCCCGGCGCGCACGATCGCACCGACCTGGTCCGACCTGCCCACTGAGTTAGGCACACGTTCAGCCAACATCCGGTCCTCGTGAGCGCGGACCCCGCGCGAAGGGTTGGGCCTATGGATGTCGGCGAGATCGGGGGCCGACTTGCGGGCAACCCGGTACGATCGCTGCGAGGACCGCAAAGACCCGCAACAATCTCCTCGGGAGGGATGCCATGAAGAAGCTGATTCTGGTCTCGATCGCGTCGCTAGCCGCCGTTGCGAATGCCCAGCAGGGGGGCGAGGGCTGGGTCGAGCTGTTCAATGGGGAAAGCCTGGAAGGATGGACAACTTCGGGCGACATCAACGCCTGGGGCGTAGACGACGGCGAACTGGTCATCCAGAACCCCGGCGGCGGCTGGTGGCTCCGGACAGAAAAGTCCTACCGCGATTTCGAGCTCTCGCTTGAGTTCAACCTCTCCGAGGGAGCAAACTCCGGCCTGGGCCTGCGAGGCTCGGCATTCGGCGATCCCGCCTTCACCGGCTTCGAGGTCCAGATCTATGACAACTTCGGCGATGAGCCCGCGGTCAACACCTGCGGCGCGATCTACAACGCCATCGCCCCGGCGACCAACGCCGTCCGCAAGGCCGGCGACTGGAATCGCTGTAGCGTCCGCCTCGTCGGCGACACGCTCAACGTCTGGCTCAACGGCGAGCACATCCAACGCGACCAGACGCTCGACGATCGCGGATTCTTCCGCAACGCCGACCAGGAACTGCCGCTGGCGGATCGCTATCCCACCGGGTACATCAGCCTCCAGGACCACGGCCAGGCGGTCCGCTATCGCAATATTCGACTGAAGGATCTGTCGGCGGACCCGGACTCGGGCGGGTACACGCCGCTGTTCGATGGCAAGAGCACCAGCGGCTGGTTCGCCAAGGGCGGCGGCACCTGGACCGTCGCCAAGGGAGAAACTGAGGGCGGCGCGGTCATCGGGCGCAACGGCCCGGGGCACCTGTTCAGCGAGAAGACCTACGCCGACTTCGAGCTGCGTGCATTCGCCAAGGTCAACACCCACGGCAACAGCGGCCTGTACTTCCGCACCATCCCACGCCCCGAAGACCCCGACACCTGGCCCCTCGGCTACGAGGCCCAGGTCGACCAGCACGATCCCAAGAACTTCACAGGCTGCGTCTACAACCTCGCCTGGCCCGAGCACACCGACGGCCCGATCACCCGCGACAACGCCTGGTTCGACTATCGCATCCGGGCGGTGGGGGATCGCGTCCAGACGTGGATCAACGGCGTGCCGATGGTCGATGCGCGCCTCGAGGACTTCGCCGAGGGCCACTTCGCGTTCCAGACGCATCACCAGGGCAACGAGATCATGTATCGGGACGTGCGGGTGAGGGTGATCGAATAGCCACGAAAGGGCAGTTCGCACAGATTCGGGTCGGTCCAGGGTGTGGACTCGATAGATCCGAGGGCGGTCATCTGAGGTGGTAGGTTCCGATCCCGTCGACGCCCAACAGCTTTCTCGCGCGTGCGAGCCGGGGGCCGAGCACGACGACCTCGCCATCACGCTCCTCAGCGTCAATCGTGCCTAGTGCCTTGCGCACTCCCGCCCAGGACAGCGCGTCGTGAAACACGATGCACCCGCCGGGATTGAGCAGCGATCGAGCGACCGCGAAGTCCCGCAGCACAGCGTGGTATCCGTGGTCGCCATCGATGAAGATGAAATCAAAGGTCTGGTCCCACCCATCATCGATCACCCTGAGATCCGCCGCGATGTCCTCAACCTGAGCGCGGGTTCGCGTCGGCTCGTAATGCTCATAGTCGTGGAACGGCTTGAATGCCTTGGCAAAGAACGCCGTGACAATCTCAAGTCGCTCGGGCAGGAAGCGAGCGTTGAGCTTGATGAGGGTCGCCCGGGGATCATCGAAGACCCGGTGACGCACGTTGGGGTCTATCGCGGTGACGTGCGCGTTCCAGTCCTGGGATGCTTCGAGCAGCCACCGGACAGAAAGGCCAAGAAAGCTGCCGATCTCGAGGATGCGTTGAGGCCTGTGGCGATCGAGCACCCGCGCTATCTGGCACGCGTCGAAGAGCTTGAGGCTGCCGTCCACGGCGTGCGTGCGCCGAACTGCCTGTGGGTACGGCGAATCCAGCCCGTCAACGATGGACAGAAGCTCACGATGCGCTTGGCGATATCGCCCGATGTGCCTGGCCAGACCCGTAGGGCTTGCGATAGGAACCCAGTTTGCAACTTGATTCGCCAAGGCCATCAATCCAATCTGATTTCGACCGCCGTCGGCTTGCGAGAAGGACTCGATCTAGACACACCACGCCACCGAGATTCACGCGGGCGATGTCTCAGCACTCGGCGCTCCACCCTCGGCCGCGGCTTTGAGTTCCGCAAGATCCTTGTCGAACATCTTCGCACAGCTCTTGAGCATCAGGCCCATCAGCGGACTGATGACTTTGGCCATGAACGTCTTGGGTGTCGCGTCGAACGACATGTCCACGTGCGTGCCGCCGTTCTCGTCGCTGAACAGATAGGTAGACAGGTAGTGCGAGCCGCACGACTCGGCCTCGACGCAGTAGCTCACGCCGGGATTGAACTCGCTGATCCACATCTCCTCGGTGGACTCCTTGCCGAACATCTTGCGCGTCTCGCGGAAGCGTGTGCCGTTGCCGATGGGGCCATCGGTGAGCACCTCGCTCTTGATGATCGCGCTGACCCGATCGCCCAACGAGCGAAGATCGGTGAACAGCTCGAAGACCTGCTCACGAGGGGCATTGATCGATATGCCGGTTTGAACGCTCGCCATGGGGGTCCCCTTCCAGTTTCAGCACGGGGCGGTGGCATCCTGCCGCCGATCGCGGAGCGATACCCAAACGCCTAGATCATCTCCAAGAAGTCTACCGCAAAGCTCGCACCACATTCCCCTGTTCCAGGCTGTGCGCCTCGCCCTCGAGAATCCTCGTCACCGCGACCGCATCGTCCATCGTCGCGTCCAGATCGCCGCCGCTGCGAATCCGCTCGACCAGATGCTCGATTTCCAGATCCCACCCGTTGGCCGAACTCAGCTCGATCACCCGCGAGCCCTGCTCGGTGTGCATAAGAAGCTCCGCCTCGCGACCCAGCTCAAAGTCCGCCGTCGCCCGCTCGAAGTTGATGGCGTACCGCATCCGGTATCCGAACGCCGGCTGCTGCTTCCACCCGCCCTCAGCCACGATCGGCCCGGGTCCATCCTCGAACACGTACGTCGTCGACATCTGAGTCCGATCGCCGGCGGCGAGCACGGCCCTGGGCATCCCAAGGCACCAGTACACAAAGTCGGTGTCGTGGATGTGCAGATCGAACAGTGCCCCGCCGCAGCGCGACGGATCGTTATAGAACGCCGGTGCCCAGTCTGGCGTGCTGCCCAGGCGGGTCAACGACATGGAAATGAGCTTGCCGAACTCACCATCATCGATGCGGTCCTTGATCCAGCGCCACGCGGGCCAGAAGCGGATGCACATCGCCGGCATGCACAGCGTGTCCGCGTCTCGCGCCGCCTGTGCCAGGCGTTCGACGTCTGCGAGCCTGATCGCCACCGGCTTCTCGACGAGGACATGCTTGCCCGCGTTCAGAGCGCGAATCGCAATATCCACATGCGTGTCCGTGGGCGTGCAGATCGAAACCAGATCGACTTCGTCATCGTTCAGGAGTGATGCCGCGTCCTCGTATCCGCGGACCTCGCGTGGGTCGAACAGCTCGTCGGTGCCCCCCGCATCGATGTTGCCTGCTTGCACCACTTTGCCCGCGCGACGATCGGGGTCTTGATCGGCAACCGCAACCAGCCGGCACTTCGCGTTCTCGCCCGCGAGGCGTTGATACGCCTTGACATGGGTTTGGCCCATGAATCCCAGGCCCACAACGCCAACGCCGATCGGTCCGCTCTTCACAGCGTGCCTCCGCCGATGGGCAGGCGTGCTCGCACGAGATCCAGCGCTGTGCGCACATCCGCGACCCTCTTATCCCCGCCCTCGCGCTCGATGACGACGCCGACATCCGGGTGATGGTCGCGCAAGAGCGCACAGAACGCGTCCCAATCCACCTCGCCCTCCCCCGCCGGCGTCTCCTCGCCCCATGTCCCAGGCGTCTTGGTCCACCTCGCGTCCTTGATATGCACCTGGTTCACGTGCGGCATGAGCAGGCGCAACGCCTCGATCGGATCACCCGTGCCATAGAGGATCATGTTCGCGGGGTCGAAGTTGACGCCGAGATTGTCCTTGCCCAACTCGCCCAGCACGCCGAGCATGGTGTCGGCGGACTCCTGCCCGGTCTCGAATGCCACGCCGAGCCCGCGCGACTGGAACGCGTCCACGATCTCAGCAACTCGCCCCATGATCGTGGCGCGCTCGGGGTCTTGGGGGTTGTGGGGGATGACCCCGGCGTGGAAGGTGACCAGAGAGAGACCGAGAGCCTCGGCGATCTCGGCATTCTGGTGGGCCGCGGCGAGATTGGCCTCCCATGTCGCATCCGGTCGAACGCCCCCCGTCCGGCTGATCGCATCCAACGTCGAGTAATCCTCGCCGCCCATCATCATCATGCCCGAGAGGATGGAGATCCCATCGAGGGCCTTGCGGGTGTCGTCCAGCGACCACGAGCCGTCGCGGATCGGATCGAGGGCGAGTTGGACCGCCGACAGCCCGCACTCGCGGACCTTGGCGGCGAGGTCGGCGGGATGGGCGGGCTGGAGCGACCACGAGCAGACACCGACCGGATGAGACACAACTGCCATGGGCGAAATCCCCCTTTGCTGCCTGGCGGACGCCATGACGGTATCGTGTCAGCGAGAGTTCGGGCGGCGTTGCTTGCTCGGCGGGCGAAAGTCACTACGCTGACAGGTTGGCGAGGCCCTCGGATCGGAGACGGGGGCGGCTGACAGACGCCAATCGCGCTTCGGGCGCGTCAGGACAATGCAAAGGGGACATCGATGAAGGATATCGAAGGACACGAGTCGATCGGGCAGAGCCGGCGGGAGTTTCTCGCCAAGACTGCGGCAGCGGCGGGTGCCGGGGCTGTGCTGGCCAGTGCGGCGGGCGCGGCGGGCGCGAGCCGCCCCAGGGCGCTTACCAGGGGCAAGCCCGGGGCTCCCCTGGGCAAGAACGAGCCGATCCGCATGGGTGTCATCGGCACCGGCGGCATGGGGCGCGGGCACTGCGGCTCGATCACCAACCTCGCCAAGCAGGGGCGTGAGGATGTCCAGATTGTCGCGGTCTGCGACGTGTGCGAGTCGCATCGCAACCAGGCGGCCGACATCATCAACGAGAACCAGGGCTCGACGCCGGATATCTACGCCAAGCACGAGGATCTGGTGGCGCGCGACGACCTGCACGGCGTGCTGATCGCCAGCCCCGAGCACTGGCACGCCACGCACGCGATCGATGCGCTCCAGGCGGGCAAGGACGTGTACTGCGAGAAACCGATGACACTTCGGTTGAATCAGGCACTTGAGCTGCGCGAGGTCGTGCGGGCCAACCCCGAGCGGATGTTCCAGGTGGGCACGCAGAAGATGCAGTTGCCGAAGTATCAGGAGGCGGGCAAGATGATCGCCGCCGGCGTCATCGGCAAGCCTGTGTGGAGCCAGACGAGCTATTGCCGCAACTCGCCCGACGGCGAATGGAACTACTACCAGATCGATCCGAACTGGGAGCCGGGCGTCAACCTGGACTGGGATCGCTGGCTTGGCCACCTCGGCCCGCGCGAGTGGGATCCGAAGGTGTTCATCCGCTGGCGTCGCTATCGCGATTTCTCCACTGGCATCATCGGCGATCTGCTGGTCCACGAAATCACGCCGTTGCTGATGAGCCTTGGCGACACGGTCGGCTGGCCGAGACGCGTTGTCGCGGCGGGCGGAAACTACATCGATCTGGACATGGAGAATCACGATCAGGTCAACCTGACGATCGAGTTCGAGGGCGGGCACACGATGATCATCGCCGGCTCGACGAACAACGCGGTCGGCCTGGAGAACATGATCCACGGCAACAAGGGCAATATCTACCTGAACAGCCGCCACTGCGAGATGCGCCCCGAGCAGAGGTACGCCGACGAGCTTGATCCTGAGACCATCGAGTGCCCGGACATCGGCAACGATCAGGACGTGCACCGCCTTGGCTGGTTGAACTCCATCCGCACGCGCGAGGCTCCGTTGAGCGGCGTGGAGTTGGCCACAAAGGTCCTCGTCATGGTGGATCTGGCGACCCGCTCGATGTGGGACGGGCACGCCTACGGGTTTGATTCTGAGACCATGCGTGCATCACGCCTGTGATGATTCTGTTGGAGCCGATGGAAGCGAACTCGCCGCGGACCTCTCCAGATGGAGGGGTCTGCTTTGCGCGCTCGCTCGCCCCTGGCGACTCCGTGCGTTTGGCGGTGAACGCGATGGGCACGCGGTTCGAGTTGTTCATTCTGGGTCAGGATGAGCCACAGTTGCGAGCGGCGGGCGAGGCGGCACTGGAAGAAATCCTGACGTTGCACCGGCGATTGAGCGCGTTCGAGCGGTCCAGCGAGCTGGCGCGGGTCAACCGTGAGGCGGGGCGTGGGTGGTCTGCGATCAGCGCCGACATGATCGATTTGCTCGACCTGTGCGCCCGCGCTCACGAGTTGAGCGCCGGGGCGTTTGATCCGACGGTCGGGCCGCTCATGGAAGCATGGGGCTTTCGCGGGGGCACGCCCGATGTCTCGGCGGCGAGGACGGCGCGCGAGCGAGTGGGCATGGACAAGGTCGAGCTCGACCGCGAGCGGGGTCGGGTTCGATTCAACCATCCGCAGATGCAACTCGATCTGGGCGGGGTCGCCAAGGGCTTCGCACTCGATCGGGCCGCGGAGACCCTGCGCGACGGCGGGGTCGAGTCGGCCCTGCTGCACGGGGGGACAAGCTCCGCGATAGCCATCGGATCGCCGGCGAATGAGGCGGGCTGGCGGGTTCGGATCGGCGTTCAGACCGGCGGGCCGGTGGTTGTCCTGCGCGATGCGGCCCTGGGGGTCTCGGCGCCGCACGGGCGGATGATCGAGCATGAGGGGCGTCAACTCGGGCATGTGATCGACCCGCGGACCGGCGAGCCCGCGCGCGGGGCGGCGAGCGCGTTCGTCGTCGGGACGTCGGGGGCGATGTGCGATGCCCTGAGCACGGCGCTGCTGGTGGCGCAACAATGGACGGACTCGATGCTCGGCGAGTCGCTCGCGATGGGCGTCGAGCGGGACGATTCGGGCTGGGAATGGACCGAGCGAGATGCAGTGATCGAATGGCCCGCGACGAGCGGGAGGAGCAGCGAACGATGAGCGTGACCGATCGACGGGAGTTTATTGTCCAGAGCGCGGGAGCGCTGGCGGCGATGGCCATCGTGCCCGAGGCGCTGGGCAGGGTAACGCGACTTCGGCGGGAGGCGGGCGTCGCGATCATCGGAACCGGGCGCCAGGGTCGCTCGATCATCGACGAGCTGCAACAGATCGAGGGCGCGACGATCTCGGCCCTGTGCGATATCGATGGCGCTCGTCTGCGATCGGGTCTTCGACGTATGCGCGGTGCACAGAGCTTTGAGACCCACCAGGAGCTGCTGGAAAAGACCGGGGCGAGTGCGGTATTCATCGCCACCGGCACACCTGACCACAAGCAGGTAGTGCTCGATGCGCTGAGCGCCGGCAAGCATGTCTATTGCGAGTCACCGTTGGCGCACACGATCGAGGACGCTCAGGCGATCGCGGAGGCCGCCAAGAACTCCGGGGTTGTGTTCCAGTCCGGATTCCAGGCGCGTACCAACCCGGTGTACACGCTCGCGCGGACGTTTTACCGGTCGGGCTCGGTGCGAGACCTGGTCAATCTGCACGCCAAGAACCACAAGAAAGCATCCTGGCGAGCGCCCGCGAACAGTGCCGAACGCTCCAGACTCCTGAACTGGCGGCTCGACCCGATGCGATCGGCGGGGCTCGCCGGCGAGTGGGGGAGCCAGCAGTTCGATGTTTTTCATTGGTACACCGACAAGTACCCGGTTCGGGTTCGCGGCTTCGGCGGCATTCGTCTTCATGACGACGGGCGAGAGGTTGCAGACACGATATCGCTTCAGCTCGAGTTCGAGGACGGTGCGATTCTCAGCTACGACGCGACGCTGGCGAACTCTTATGGTGGGCGGTACGAGGTTTTGCACGGGACGCATGGGGCGATCAATCTCGCCTGGAGCCACGGCTGGATGTTTAAAGAAGCCGATGCGCCGACGCAGGGCTGGGAGGTCTACGCGAATCGCCAGCAGTTCCACAACGACGAGGGGATCACGCTGATCGCAGACGCGACGCAGCTCGCCAGCCAGGGCAAGCTGAAAGAGGGCATCGGGCTGCCGCATGATTCGTTGCATTACTCGGTCGAGGCGTTTCTCAAGAGCGTGACCGAGGGGGCTGAGGTCGCGTGCAATGCGGACGAGGGCGTGCGGGCGACGATCGTGGGGATCAAGGCGAACGAGGCGGTGCGGAGCGGCGGGGTCGTCGAGATTGACCCGGCGTTGATGAGGTGAGTTCAGAGTTCGAGGTGGCACGGGGGGGACGTCCGTGCCAGCAAGTGGGGGCAGCGGCATGAAGCGGTTTCGGTTGTGCGAGTTGCCGGTCGGAGTTCGGATTGGGCTCATCGGCTTGGTGCTCACGCTCGCGGGCGGGCTCGTCGCCTCGTGGTACTACATGTATCTGCATTACTCGCCGCGAGATGGCAACGAGAAGAACCTGACGTACGTCGACATCGCCAGCGCGTATCACAAGATGAAGATCCCGGCACCGCTGATCGGGGCGCTGCAGCGGAATCACCCCGATGAGCTGGTTGACGAGAAGATGCCGTCCGCGGAGCGTGTGGCGCTGTTGGAATGGCTCGACGGCGAGCCGAACACGATCATGCGCGAGTTCGAGAACGAGGCGCTCGAGGAACTGATGCCGGCGGAGATTATCTTCAGCCGCTGCGTGTCGTGCCACGATGAGGACCCCCAGAACGCTGACCATGGGTATCCCGAGCTGCCGCTGTACACGCCATCGGAGGTGCAGGCGGTGGCGATCAGCCGGGATATCCAGGCGACTCCCGAGCGGGTCCTCGCGGCGTCAACGCACGCGCACGCCTTGGCGCTGGCTGTGCAGACGATGCTCGTCGTGGGGCTGCTTCTGGGGACACGATTGCCACGGGTCGTCGTTTCGGTCGCGGCGGTGCTGCTGGGCTTCGGGCTTCTGGCGGATGTCGGGTCGTGGTGGCTGGCGCGAGACAATGAGTTCTTCGTGTATGTGATCTTCGGTGCCGGGGGCGTGTTCAGCTCGATCAGCGCGTTGAGCTTGGGGTTGATCCTGGTGGATCTTGTCGTGCCCAGGGGCAAGGGCACCGCTCATGAATAACAGAGCCGCGAGCGCAAGCTCGCGATGGGTCGCACGATGGTCGGCACCCGTGAGAGTTGTCAGTGAACTCGCCACTATCCGTTGCTTGTCGGATGGCTTGGGGCGATGGGAGATAGGAATGAGGGCGCGAGGGGTTTGAGTCGGTCGATCTCGGGGCTCTGTTTGACCCATCGCGAGCTTGCGCTCGCGGCTCCGGTTGCTTCCCTCGCTCGCTCTTGCTCTCGCTCGCTCTACTTTGCTTCCTTGAAATAGCCCGCGACACGCTCCACATCGGCGAAGCCGAAATCCGCACCCCGCGCGTTGCACAGGATCGCAACACCGACGCGGCCATCAATATCGGCGAGCAGGAAGCACCGGCTGCCGGGCTGGGTGCCGCCGTGGGAGAGTCGGAGATTGCTGGGCTCGCCCGAGACGTTCCAGCCGAGGCCGTAGTTGTGGGTCTCGCCGTCGGCGGTCGTGGTCTTCTCACGCAGCAAGGAGATTGCTTCGGCTTCCAGCGGTCCGGGCTCGATCACCCCCCACGCGAGTTTTACCAGGTCTTCAGCAGTGGAAACCATCCCTCTGCCGGGTGTCGTGTTGCTCGTGTCCGTCGGCGGGGCGATGTGGGCGGTCTGGAGGTTGTCGAGCAGGTAGGGCGTGGCGACATTTTCGGCACTCGGGTCGTCGAGTTGGGTGTGGGACATTTCCAGGGGGTCGAGCACTTCCTTGCGCGCGAGAT
>CBDVAM010000031.1:0-29574 GCA_965371965.1 uncultured Phycisphaerales bacterium | reverse complement strand
TTGTATGTCCTTCGCCCAGGCAGGAAAACCGAAGAACCCCGGCGGGGGTGGGGGCACGGACGTTCGCATCGCCTATCTCGACGACGCCAGCCTGATCGCCGTCACCGGCACGCCCGGCAAGATCGCCCAGGTGCAGGCGATCGTGGATGCGGTCGTCGGCGAGTTTCTGTCGATGGAGTTCGTGCGGTTCGAGCTTGTGGAGATCGCCGCCCCGGTCGCGCGCGAGTACATCATCTCCGTCGTAATTGGGCAGGACCCGGGTCGCCAGGGCTTCCAGCAGATCGGCGGGCGTCAGGTGCAGATCAACCCAGGCCAGATCCCCGGGCTCGGCGGAGGCGGCGGGTCACTGGACAGCATCCCCGATCGCCTGCGGGTCGATCCGGTGGGCAACGCGCTGCTGTTTCGCGGGCGACCCGAAGAGCTCGAACAGGTCCAGGTCCTGATCGCGATGATCGACAAGCCCAGCACGCTCTCGCACAAGCGGTTCTTCACGGGCAGCGCGACGATGATGGTCGCCCAGTTCGCTTCCAGCCAGGGCCTGGGCGAGGTCGTGTCGTACGAGCAGTTCCAGAACCAGCAGCCCCAGGGACTCAACCGCACCAACGTCAACCCGCAACAGAACTTCCAGAGGGGCGGCGCTGCAATGCAGATTCGCGGCGGGCCGGTGCTGGTCGTCGATGAGCAGCGCGGGTTCATCATCCACTACGCGACCAGCGCCCAGCATCGCTCGCTGGAGAATCTCGTCGAGCAGCTCGATGCGCCCAGCGAAGAGGTGGTGATTCGCCCGTACAAGCTCGAACACGCGTGGGCGGTCGATATTGCCGACCTGCTGACTGGCATTCTACAGGAACAGCAGGTCCAGCGCGATGGTGACGGGTCGCTGCTGCCCCAGAATCAGGGGCCGGGCAACCAGGCTCAGCCGGGGCGCAGGTCGAGCCCGATCGATCCGGACCGCCTGCAGGAGGACCCCGGTGTCATATTCGTTCCGGCTCGACCCGACGAGGTATTCGTCGTCGCCGACGAGGCCCATAACCAGGTGCTCGTCAAGGCGTCGGTGGGTCAGCAGCGCGAGGTGGCGAAGCTGATCGAGGCGCTCGATATTCGCCAGGCCCAGGTGTATCTCGATGTCAAGATCGTGAGCATCTCGGATACCGATACGTTTCGCTTAGCGATCGAGAGCCAGCTGATCAACGCGGGCGGGCAACCGGTGTTCCAGACAGACTTCGGGCTGACTTCGCCGGGCGACGGCGGGATCACGGTCCCACGGATCGTGAGCCCGGGTCTTGGCGGATTCACAACGGCTGTGATCCTCAGCGATCAGCTCCCGTTTGTGCTCAACGCGATCCAGACGGTGACCGACGCCAGGGTGCTCGCCAACCCGACGCTGCTGGTCAACGACAACGAGCCCGGTCGGATCGAGGACACGCGACAAGAGCCGTTCACGGTGCGGACAATCGGCGACGGCGGCGTCGAACGTCAGTCGGTCGAGTTTGCGGACGCGGGCACAATCGTCGAGGTCCGTCCGCGCATCTCCAGCGGAGGCTATCTGACACTCGAATACATGATCGATTTCTCGAACTTCATCGGCGAGAGCAGCGGTGACGGCGAACCGCCACCCATCAACCGGAGAATTGTCGAATCGGTCGCCAGCCTGCCGACGGATTCGACGATGGTGCTCGGTGGAATCACGGTGGACAGTCTCACTAACGCAGTTGCAAAGGTGCCTTTCTTTGGCGACATCCCGCTCCTGGGACACCTCTTCCGCGATACGTCGCAGACGCGGTCGGACTCGGTGCTCTACATCTTCATCACGCCCAAGATCCTGCGCGATCGAACCTTCGCCGGGCACCGCCTGATCTCAAAAGGCCCGATGAATATCGCCGACATCGCCCCCGACGCCCCGCCGCTGGAACCGGTGATGATCCCCATCATCGAACGGCGCATCAGCATGCCGACGGGCGCAGAGCCCGCGATCGGTCTGGGCGAGGGAGGCTGAATGGCGTTCGGTCGCAAGAGCTCGACCAATGGGACCCGCAACGCGGGCAGCGAGCTCGCCGCGCGCGAGCCGAGCGCCGACGAGCTGCGCCACATCGGGCGGGTGATGGGCGATCTGGGGCTCACCGGCGAGCAGATCCGCCAGTTCCGCCTCGCGCCGGGCTCAGAATCCGAGCCCTGGGACGTGATGCTCCAGCTCATGGCCATGGACGAGCTGCAGGCGCTCAAACGCCTCAGCGAGCGGACCGGCATCCCGTTCATGGCAGAGCCCAAGGTCGAATCGAGCGCGAGCCATTTCTATGAGACGATCCACCCCGATGTCGCGCGCCAGCACCTCGTCGGCGCCATGAGCAGCGACGGGCAGGTGATGACCGTCGCGACCGGGCGACCGCTCATGCCCGCGGTGATTTCAATCATCGAAGATCGATTGGACATGCCCGTCGAGATCGTGCTCAGCCCGCGCGGGGCGGTCGCGAGCCTGATCAATCGCGGCTACGAGCAGCGCGGCGACCTCGTGACCGAGATCATCGAGGAGATGCCGCTCGATCAGTCGGCGATCGAGAGTGCCGCGGGCTCGATCGAGGGCAACGACCTGCTCGCGCTCGCGCGACAGACGCCGGTGATCCGTCTGGTGAACATGATCCTGTTCGAGGCGCTGCGTCGGCGGGCCAGCGACGTCCACGTCCACCCCGAGGAGAATCGGCTCAATATCCGCTATCGCATCGACGGCATCTTGCACGAGGCGTTCAGCCCGCCGCTGAGCCTCGCCGCCGCGATTACCAGCCGGTTGAAGGTCATGACCGAGCTGGATATCGCCAACCGCCACAGCCCTCAGGACGGGCAGACCAATGTCCGTATCGGCCAGAAAAAGGTCGACATCCGCCTGAGTGTCATTCCCACGATCCACGGCGAGCGGGTCGTGCTCCGCCTGCTCGACCAGTCACAGACCCAGCTCGACCTCGACACGCTCGGCGTTTCCCAGCGCGTGCAGACCGAACTCATGGACCTCGTCGAACGCCCCAACGGCATGCTCCTGGTCACCGGGCCGACCGGCAGCGGCAAGACCACGACGCTGTACGCCTGCCTGGGCAGGATCGACCGCGCGACCCGCAACGTGATGACCATCGAAGACCCCGTCGAGTATCGCCTCGAGGGGATCAGCCAGATGCAGGTGAACCCAAAGCGCGGCGTCACGTTTGCGGGGGGGCTGCGGGCGCTGCTGCGACAGGATCCGGACGTGATCCTCGTCGGCGAGATCCGCGACAAGGAAACCGCTGAACTCGCGATCCAGGCCTCGCTCACCGGTCACCTCGTGCTCGCGACGCTGCACACCAACGATGCCCCCGGCGCGATCCCCAGGCTCATCGACATCGGCGTCCAGCCCTATCTCATCACCAGCAGCCTGCTCGGCGTTCTCGCACAGCGCCTCCTGCGCCGCAAGTGCGACCAATGCGCCGGGACCGGTAAGGACGCCGCGAGCACCGACGGCAAGTGCGAGAACTGCTTCGGCATCGGCTATCGCGGACGCCTGGCGGTGTATGAACTCATGGCCGTCAACGATGATATTCGCAGGCTTACAGGCCAGCGCGCAGACGGGGTGATGATCCGCGAAGCAGCGGTGGCGGCGGGCTTCAGAACCATGCACGAGGACGCCGAGGAGAAGGTCCGCCAAGGGCTCACCGACGAGGCAGAGGTCTTCCGGATGCTGCATTGAGCGGCCCGGGAGACGAGGTGGAAGGGAAAGCCCCCCGACGCGCGTCGAGCCCGGTCACCCTTGAAGGCCGCCGTTCGCGATAGACTTCGAGCAAGACTGTCGAGCGAGGGCTGACAGCCCCGCCGTCGGCGTGTGACCGAGCCATCACCCAAGCACCGCCACCCGATGCTCCGCCATCTGCCCAACGCGCTGTCGATCTCGCGCCTGGCGATCGCGGTCACGTTTCCGCTGATTCCCGCGGGCGCGCCGCGACTGATCGCCGTCGGCGTCGGCATCTTCACCGACGCCGTCGATGGCACGATCGCCCGTCGCTTGCACGCCCAGAGTTGGATCGGCGGCGTGCTCGACGCCATCGCCGACAAGGCGTTCGCGGTCTCGATCCTGCTAACGCTGACGGTCGAGGGTGATCTGCGATGGCTGGAGCTGGGCCTGTTGCTCAGCCGCGACCTCGCCGTCGGGCTTCTCGCGCTGCTCGTCGCGGCCCAGCGTCAGTGGCACGAGTTCAAGCGCATGCCGTCAAGACTCCCGGGCAAACTGGCGACCGCGCTGGTCTTCATCGCCATGCTCGTCGTGCTCGTCCGCCCGGAGTGGAAGCTCTGGGCGGTCGTCCCGGCGAGCGCCGCGAGCCTCATCGCGGCGATCGACTACATCGTCGAGTTCATCCCGAACCAGCGGGCAAACTGGCGAAGCCGTCGCGCCGAGCGGTGATCGATCAGCCCTGTCCTGGCGCGAGTTTGCGCGCCGCGTCGAGGTAATGATCCATGCTCGCCCGCATCTCCCGCATCGTGTCGCCGGCGAACTTCTCGCACGCCACCCGCGCGACCTCGAACGCGACGACGTTCTCCATGACGACGCTCGCCGCCGAGACCGCGCACACGTCCGACCGCTCGTACTGGCTGTCCTCGGGCTGCAGTGTCTGGAGATTCACGCTCGCCAAACCCCGCAGGAGCGTGCTGATCGGCTTCATCGCCCCGCGCACGACCACGGGCATGGCGTTGGTCATGCCGCCCTCGGTGCCGCCGGCGTTGTTGCTCGGGCGGGTGAAGCCGAGGTTGGGCGTGTCGCGCTTCGCGGGGTCGAACCGGATCGGATCGTGGACCTGCGAGCCGGGGCGGTGGGCAACCTCCTTGCCAAGCCCGATCTCGACGCACTTGAACGCCTGAATGCCCATGACCGCGCCGCCCAGACGCGAGTCGAGCTTGGTATCCCAGCTCGCGCACGAGCCCAGCCCCGGCGGGCAGCCGAAGACATGGACCTCGCACAACCCGCCGAGCGTGTCCTTGTCGATCTTGGCCTGGCGGATGGCGTCCTTGTGCTTCTCGGTGATGGCCGGATCGGGGCAGTAGGTCTCGCTGGCGTCGCGGGCATCGCGCAGCTCGCGCCAGTTGGCTTCGGTCACCTGCACGCCGGTCTCGTGCCCGCCAATCGAGCGGACGAAACCAAATACCTCGATACCGATCTCACGCAGGAGCAATCGCCCGAGACAGCACGCCGCGACGCGGCCCGCGGTCTCACGCGCGCTCGCCCGCTCCAGCGTCTGGCGGCAGTCGTCGCTCAGCCACTTCAGGCTCCCCGCCAGATCCGCGTGCCCGGGCCTGGGACGATGCACCGGCGGGGTCCTGGCCAAGTCATCCAGACGCGCGTCCTTGTTCTTGACCATGACCGTGATCGGCGAGCCCATGGCGTGCCCCAGGCGGACGCCGGAGAGGATCTCGACGGCGTCGGATTCGATCTGCTGTCGCCCGCCGCGCCCGTATCCGCCCTGGCGACGCTTCAACTCGCCATTGATGAAGTCGGTGTCGATGATGAGCCCGGCGGGGATGCCGGTGACAATGGCGACCCCGGCGGGTCCGTGGCTCTCGCCGGCGGTCTGGTAGTGGAGGGTGGGCATGGGGGTAGGGTAGAACAGGCCATTCCTCTTGGAGCTTCAATCCGAGGCCAGTTACGGCTCCCAAACCAAAGATGCCGCATCACGAAGTGCAAGTGCCGTTTCGTCGATCCACTTCGAATACTCTGGATCACGTCCAGCAATGCTGTTCAACTCTGGAAGCACTGCATGACCGGGATCCCACGGAGTCTCGTCCGGCCGCACGGTGAGGCCGAGGGATGATGTTGTAGCCCTTGTAATCGACGCTAGGCTCAGCCGCTTCTTCGTGTGTGGGCAGGTCGAGGCGACCTCGACGGATGAGATAGACGCCTGCGACACAGAGAGACCGTCCTCGTCACCTCGTTGCTCCTCAGACTTCCAGGGTCGCGGCGTGAATATGCGTTGCGGCAGCGGCTTCTTCGTCTTTGACGAATGCCACCAGCCTGAAGGGAATCGCCTGTATATCAGCTCTTCCACTTGTTGTGCAGTTGATTGAATCGAAGCCATGTGTCCCAAACCTCGTGGGGACAGTCTACGCCTCTAGCTGGAGTTTTCGCGTCTTTGGATCGCGGAGCAGCACGCCTCGATATACTACTCGGCCATCTTCGAAGCGAGTTACTGTGGCCCTGCCGACGCCGGTCAGCTCAATGATCATCGTCTCGCTGCCAGCGTTCCACTCGAACGCGATGCACCCACTGCCAGAAGGCACAATGCTGCTTGGAACAGGCTGGTTCATCGAGTCGTAGTCAACAGCAAGATCGATCGCCGAATCAAGCACACCTATGTCAATACGGTCCTCAGGAGCAAACGTCTCGGGCGAGTTACGCCATTCCAGCATCCGCTCAATCGCATCAAACCAACCCAGCTCAGGTGTTGGAAGCGTGGTGCTGGCTAGAGCAGAGTCCGACGTGCCTCCGGTTTGGAGGTAGGGTCGACCGATCTCGCCCATCTCCACTCGTTCTTTCATATCGGCAACACTCACTGCTCACGCCCCCACATCCGGTGTGCCACGTCACCAGTCATCTCGGCAAACGATCGGACGATCGCTTCTCTTCCCAAGGCAAGACCCGAGGCAAGGTCTATCCCTTTGTCGGGGTCAATCCCGCCCCGTGCCGTCAGCTGCAGAACAAGCAACTCCATAGAGTCATCATCGGCCCCTGCAAACTCGTGGGTCAACTCGACATGCAATCGACCAGCTGCGTCCGGCAGAACGAACTGGCTGTGGCAACCAAAGCTCTCAAAAACCCCGGCGGAAACGCCGCCGACGGCTCCGATAAGTCCGGGAAGAAGTTCTGGCCATTCATCGTGTTCCTTCCACTCTCTTCCCCGGAGAAGATGATTTACATACGTCACTTCCCACTGAGTCGGTTCGACCCGTCCGAACCCTTCCGATTCGAAGAATGCCTCCAAGTGGGCGAAGGCCCGCTGAAAACCCGGCTCAACTTGCCGCCACCGGGGATACTCGCCATCCTTGAGCCGACGCCAGTTGTACACCAGTCGCCCATTCTGGAGTTGCACTATGGTGTGGCCATCGGCAGCCTTCATCCAGAGCCGGGCGGCTGGCTGTGATGCTGCCACCTTGAGCAGCGGAAACCGGGCCTTTGGTTGCCCGGGCCCAAACTTCTCGGTTTGCGGCTCGATGGGTCCAGCGTCACGCAACTCGGGATACTCGCTCCGGAGTTCCCTCCAAAATAGGCCGAGGTGTGCATTGCTGAAGCGCTTGATCGGCTGGAACTGCACGCTCACCGCGGTCTCAATGACCGGTGGATTTCGAAATGACGGTAGTGACTGATCCATGTCGCGTTGTGAGGATAAGCAATCCGCGTGCCTGAAACGTGCTGACCTTTCCCGGTCCTCGCCCTTATTCCGACCGAAACGGAGCGGCTTTGGTGTGCCTATGCCTGCCAGGAGTTACCCGGTTCTTGCCCTATCTGCCCAATTGCTATTCCCGCTCCGATAGCGACCACGGTGCCGTCCATTCTACCCTCCCCCCATGCCCCCCCCCGCCAACATAAGCGCCAAACACGGCTGTCTCGCGCCGGAAACCAGCGAGCCGATGGACGCTCCGGCGCTCGCGAGGCTCGCCGAGCACAACCGCCTGGCCATCTCCAACCGCGACCGCCCGATCGTGACGCTCTGCTCGGGGCGTCCCTTGCCGTTCGTCGAGGCGATGTGCCGCCTGATCGGCAATAGCGAGTTGCCCGCGATCGCCGAGAACGGCGTGTGGCTGTTTCACCCCTCGGACAACCGCCACGAGCGCGACCCGGCGATCCGCCAAGATCACCTCGACGCGGTGCGCGAACTCGAACGCTGGGTCGAGCGGACGCTCGGGCCAAAGGGCGTGACCATCCAGCCGGGCAAGAGCTGCTCGGTCAGCCTGTACCACCGCGACACCGAGTACCTCCGCACGCTGGAGCCGATGTTGAAAACCGCGTGCACCGCCTGCGGCTGGCCCTTTCGCATCAGCATGACCTGGCTCTACATCAACTGCGACCTCGAGTTCGTCTCCAAGGGCTCGGCGGTGCGGCGCTGGATCGAATCGACCGGCATTCCCCGCGAGCAACTGTTGGGCATCGGCGATACCGCAAGCGACCTCGCCGTGCGCGAACAGGTCGACTCGTTCGCATGCCCGGCGAACGCGCAGGACGACATCAAGGTTCGCGCGAACTTCATCGCAGAGCAGCCCGAAATCGAGGGAGTGCTGGAGATTCTGGAGTGGGCGAGGGGGGCAATGGGCAATAGGCAATAGGCAATGGTCTCGGGAGTGGTGTCGCCGATTGGAATCGGGCGAAACACCCCGAGTGTCTCCGAGTCGGCGATGCAGGACTGTCCTTCACTCCCAGACTCCACGTTGATGCTCAACGTCCGAGCACGATCTGCCCTACCCCGTGACCCGTTCTGATTGCCTATTGCCCATTGCCCATTGCCCATTGCCTATTGCCCATTGCCTATTGCCCATTGCCTATTGCCTCTCCCTACCCTTGCTTCATGGACCCCGACGACCACGTCTGCCTGTGCTTTCGCGTCTCGCTCCGCAAGATCCGCACGTATCTCAACCGTGAGGACCCGCCGGTGGCGTCGCTGATTTCTGAGTGCCTCGGCGCGGGGACCGGGTGCCAGTGGTGCGTGCCGTTCTTGACGCACCTGCACGAGCAGCACCAGCAGGGCCAGACGCCGGATCTGAAGATCAGCCCGCAGCGGTACGCCGATGCTCGCCTTGGGTTTCACGAGACCAAGAGCCGCGATGAGGACGTCGTGCGCGAGGCGACAGATGCCGACGCAGCAGCCGAGAAGAAAGACTCCGCCAGCGATCCGCTCGCGTAAGAACCGCAACGCCGATCGCGACGAGAAGCACAGACACCAGCGTTGTTATTCGGCGTCGCCTGCGACTTGCCTGGCAAGGAGCGGCGACGGGGTCTCCCAAACCATCACCCGGCAGCATTTCGCCACCGGATGACGGGAAGGCTAGGAGACGCCTCTCTATACGCACCGTGGCCCCCGCGCGGTTCGACTTATGGGCTCACTTCTTGCAGGGTTTCGTTGTAGTATTCGCACCGCTCGATCTCGCACTGGATATCGTTGGGCATCGTCAGCATGATCTCGGCGGGTTGCTTGAGCTCGATCTCGCCGCGAAGCTCGTGTGCTGTCACGCGATACGCCTGCTCCCAATCGACGTCGAAGCTGCCGCAGGCCTTGCCCGTGTGAGACCGGAGCTGGTCGCCCCGCCCCAGAGGCCAGCGGACGGCGGCGCTCACCTTCACCTTCACCGGCTGACCCTGGATCTCTTGCTTGACGCCCACCGGCTGGTGGACCACGCCGAAGGCGCCGGGATGGCACTTGAACGCCACGTGCAGGTCGCGAGCACCGCGGTGGCTGAAGAAAGCTCCATCATCGGGGCGCAGATGCACGACGGTGTCGCAGGGGTGCGCGTAGCGGTTCTCGTAGTAAATGCTGATCTCGGCCTGGAGCTGTCCGTCGGGTGCCTGGGCAACGCGGACCATGGGCTTGAAGCACAGGCCGTCCTTCTCGAAGTAGTCATCGCCGACGGCCCGCTTGAGGTCGTCGCCCAGGCGGTCGCGGATCTTGGTGACGTAGATGAACGCTGCCAGGCTGCCCACGACCAGGACCAGCGACGCGATCTGGTGGAAACCAACCGACGGGTAGATGTTGGCCAGCAGATCCGGGGCGACGAGCCAGGCGAAGAACGCCCACGCCGCGCCCAGCGCGAACAGGACACAAATCGCCGTGTCCGAACGGCACTGCATGTTGTCCCCCTGGACCGGATCGGGGCGATCCCCCAAGGCGGTCCGCCCGTAGGGTACAGCATATCAGATTCTTTAGAGTCCCGGGGGGAACACTTGGGGGAATCCCCTGGGAATCTCCGGGCCTACTCGTCCAGCGTGCGGAGGGCCAGCCCGTGCCCTGCCAGGCGCTCTCTGACCTCGATCAGCGACGTCGTCCCGAAGTTCTTCACGCCCATCAGCTCGGCCTCGGTATGACTCGCCAGATCGCCCATCGTCTGGATGTTGAGCATCTGCAGCGCCTTGCGGGCGCGGACCGAGAGCTGCAGGTCGCCGACGGGACGCCCGAGCACCGTCTCCTTGCCCGTGCCCTTGAGCTGCTCCATGATCTGACGGCGGGCGGCGCGGTGCGCGTCCTCGAGCCCCTGGCCCAGGCGCAGGTTCCTCGCGTCGAGCATCTTCTTGATCTCTTCGAGGCTGCTCTCGCCGAAGTTCTTGTAGCTCATCAGCTCGGCCTCGGTGATCTTGAGCAGATCGCCCAGCGAGCGGATGTTCATCTTCTTCAGGCACGTCCGGGCGCGGACGGACAACTCGAAGTCGGTGACGGGCGTGTCCATCAGCGCGCGCCGTTTGATCAGATCGCGATCGGGGTCCTCCTCGATCACCATGTCCTTGCTGGCCCGCACGTCCTTGAGAAACAGATTCGCCCGCGCATGGTTCGGCTTGGTCTCCAGGACCTGGCGCAGGCAGCGCTCGGCCCGGACATAATCGCCCTGGTCCTCATAGACCACCGCCAGGTTCATCAGGGCATTGAGATGTGCCGGGGCCATCTCGATGCACCGCTCGTACATCGCGACCGCCTCGTCCTCTTCGCCCACCAGGTCCAGGTGGTACGCCAGCTTGAACATCGCCTCGGCGTTGGCTGGGTCGGCGTTGACCGCCTTGCGCAGCTCGCTGAGCACATGCTCGCGGTCGCCGGTGGTCTCGGCGTTGATCGCCGCGATGAGATGAGACTGGGCGGCCTTCTCGTCGCCCCTGCTCGCACCGATCACCATGTCCATCGGATCATTCGCCATTGATGCCTCCCGTAAGCCGAACAGGATATTAGGTCGCCCAACGCTCAGCCTCAAGCGTCGTCCGGGCTCGCTGGCGGGCCTTGCGAGGCGGTTTCGGGGGCGTCACCCGCCTTGTCGGGCTTGACCAGCTCGATCCGCCGCCAGGGTCCACGCATGAACCGCCCCAGCATCACCAGCCCCAGGAGGACGATATAGACGCTTGCACCGATCCAGGGCCCGATTGAGCCCAGGCGGGGGGCGAGTTCGATCATCAGGAGCCCGCCACCGACGATGAACGCCCAGGACAGCGCGACCGTCACGACGCCGGGCCAGATCGTGTCGCCCGCCCCGCGCAGTGCGCCCGAGAATGTGATCGCGGTCGCGTCGAAGATCTGAAAAATAGCCGCGGCGATCATCACCAGCGATCCGACGCGGACCAGCTCGTCGATCTGAGCGGGGTCGAGATCGCTGGCCGCGAAGAACCGGACCAGGGGCTCTCTGAAGACGACAAAGACCAGGGCGCACAGGCCCATGTAGCCAAGCGTCAGGCGCAGCCCGAGCCACGCGCGCTTGGCCGCCAGGTCGGGCCTGCCCATGCCCATGCACCTGCCGACGACGGCCGTCACCGCGATGGAAATCCCGATCGCGGGCATGAACGAGATGTGCATGTAGCGCAGCGCGATCCAGCCGGCGGTATTCGCCAGCTTGCCCGCGGCCACGGCGTCGGGAGCATCCAGAGGCACGCCAAGGCGCTGGGCGGCACCCACCTTCCCCGCCATGGGCACCAGGAACACCAGCAGCAGCGCCCAGCAGATGATCTCGTTGAACATCATGAACCCGCCTGGCCAGCCGAGCTTGAGCACGTCGCGGATCGCGGCGCGATCTGGGCGTGCGGCGCTGCGCGTCCCGAACCGCTCGTTCATGCGATGGCCCAGGAAGACACTCAGCGGGATGGCGAGCTCGACCGCTGTCCCGATGATCGTGCCCACCGCCGCGCCCGTGACACCCATAGGCCCGATACCGAGCGTCTGGGCGATGAATCGTGCGCCATGGGCGATCGTGTCCAGCGGGGCGAATCCCGTGTGGGGCAGGCCGGAGGTGCCGAAGATCAGGACGATATTGGCCAGCGCGTTGACGATGTTGCCGGTGATGGCGGCGACCATGACCACGCGGGCCCTGTGCATGCCGTAGAAGTAGTTGCTGAGCCCGCGCGTCGCCATCGTCAAGAACGCGCCGAAGACCAGGATCTGCCCATACGCCGATTCGATCTGGACGATGTCATCGGCGTGCCCGAGCTGGCGAAAGATGAACGGGATGAGCAGGCCGTACGGGATGAGGATGAACGCCCACGCGCCTGAGAGCCACAGCGCCGTCCAGCCATAGGCCGGCCCGCGCTCGGGCTTGCCCGCCCCGAGATTCTGCGAGACGTAGGTGTTCACGACCGTCAGGATGCCGAACATAAAGGAGATGGGCAGCCACGCCGCCACGCCTCCATTGCCCTGTGCAGCGATGTAGATCGGGCTGGGCGGGTCGATGTGGGTAACCATTTTGGCGTCGATGAACTGCATGACCGTGTAGCTGGTCATGGTGACGACGCTGGGCATCGCGATGCGGAGCATCTCGACGAGGGGGCGATCTTCTGGCTCGCCCGCCGGCCCGCATTCGGGACACGCCGCCCACTCACCCAGAGACGTGAGGTCATATCCGCACGTCTGGCACCGGCGCATGGATACCTTTTTCTCGTCCGATGCCATCTGGAATCCATGCTGAGCCGAGCGAACCCGACCGATGCGAACTCGCCTTGGGGGGCAAATATTAGGCGGACGCCCGAGCGCCGCGCCCGCCGGCCCTCTCGGCTCGGGCCATCGCAAGCTGGACCGCCAGGCGGATCGCCTCGACCATCGAACTCTCGCTCGCACGATTCTGGCCCGCGATATCGAACGCCGTTCCGTGGTCGGGACTTGTCCGCACAGTCGCCAGCCCCAGCGTCACGTTCACCGCGTGCTCCCAGTCCAGCAGCTTCACGGGGATCAGGCCCTGATCGTGGTACATCGCGACGACCACGTCGAACTCGCCAGCGACGGCTCGCTGAAAAATAGTGTCGGCGGGGAACGGCCCGCGGACGTCGAGATCCAACTCTCGGGCGAGGCTGATCGCGGGCTCGATGATCCGGACCTCCTCGTCGCCCATCTGGCCCGACTCGCCCGCGTGGGGATTCAGCCCGCAGACGGCCACCCGCGGGCGGGCGATCCCCAGTTCGATGCAGGCCTCGTGAGCCAGATCGATCGCGTCATGGACCCGCCCGATCGTGAGCACGTCGCGCACGTCCATCAGGGGCACATGGGCGCTGGCCAGCACCACATTCAGGCGAGGTGAGACGAACATCATCGCGCTGCGCTTGGCGCCCAATCGCCTCGCGAGCAGCTCGGTGTGCCCGGGGTATTTCCCCCGCCCCGCGAGGCTCCACGCCTTCTTGCTGATAGGGGCGGTCACGACCGCGTGCGCGAAGAGCGGATCAGGGTCAACTCGCATCGCGTCGCGGATCGCCGACTCCACGAACTGGAAGCTCATCTCGCCCGAGCGTCTGGAGTGGACATGGGGAAAGCCGGCGTGCTCGTAGGATCGCACGAGGACCACGTCTTGATCGATCGCCGAGCCGATCAGACCCTCGTCGGGCTCGACGCTCCACCAGTAAGGCTTGATCCCGGCACGGTCGGCGGCGTCGGCGATGGCGGACTCGATGCCATAGATCCGATAATGGGCGATGCGCCGCAAGTCGGGCTCTGCCAAGGCCTTGGCGACAACCTCGGGGCCTATCCCGCCGGGATCGCCCATGCTGATGGCAATGACAGGTCGAGATGGGCGTCTTGCAGGCATCTAGTCAATAGTAGATTCGATGGCGGTCGTGGCGACGGAAATCCGCGTCAACTGACAACCGCAGGAGTGGCACGGGCGAATGCAGGAATATTCGAGAGCCGCCAGAGCAAATTCCGTATAATGCTGGTGCGGGGAGCATTTCTCAGGGGTGAGCATGAAGGCGCGAGACAAGAGTGAGCAGGGTTCGCGGGTCCTCCTTGACGGACGCGAGGACTGGACCGAGGCGACGCGTGTGCAGGCGGTGTACGCCGAGTGTGTCCGCCTGATGGGCAGGGCACGCGAGGTCGCCATCGACCTGCGTGACGTGCGCCGGATGGACTCCAAGCTGATCGCCTGCCTGATCGCGATTCGGCGTGAGGCGACCCGGCGCGGCACGCACATGACCGTCCTTGTGTCGGACGTTGCGGCACAGTGGATGGATACCTGTCGGGTGAGACAGTTTCTGGTGGCGTGACCGGGCGGTTTCTGTGTAGGACACCCTCGTTGAAGTCCTGTCGCTGACAGTGTCACCCGGATCTTCGCAGAGCCTCAGATCCGGCGTCCTGCCCGAGTGCGACTCGCATCCGTGGATAATCCTCGTTGCGTCTAGATCCTGAAGATGGCCCCGAGCTTTTTGCCGAGCAGGGCCGATGCTCCGACGAGGGTGACCGCGAGCAGGGCCATGCCCCAGACGCCCATGGCACTGGCGATGGCGGGTCCGTCGCCCAGCCTTCCCATGAACGCGAGGATGGCCTTGGTCAGCGGATAGTGGCGGGTCTGCTGGGCCAGGATCAGCGAGTCGCTGACCTCGAGCATGCTGAAGCTGAAGACCAGCAGCGAGCCGGCGATGAGGTTGGCGAGGATCAGGGGCAGCACGACCTTGCGGATAGCCAGGGCCTTGCTCGCGCCCAGATTGACCGCCGCCTCTTCGAGCTCGCCCGAGGTCTGTTCGAGGCCCGAGACCGTGGAACGCACGATGTACGGCAATCGGCGCACGGCGTAGGCGATGATGAGCAGCGCGAAGGGGTTGGGCGCGAGCGAGGGGTCGGCGGTCGAGACCGTGCCCACGACGCCGAACAGCTCGGCGAGCTCGCCCATGCCGTTTCCGACGAGCCAGTCGCGGATTTCGGGGAACGGCGAGCGCAGGGTCATGGCGACGTAGCCGAACGCGAGCACGAGCCCCGGGACCGCCAGCGGGAGCATGACCAGCGCATCGAGCAGCCCTCGCCCGCGGACTCTCGTGCGCACGATGAGATAGGCGATCAGGATGCCGAGGACGATGTTGAGCAGCACGGCGCCGACAGAGAGAACGATGCTGTTGCGGATCGCGCTGAAGGCGTCGTCGCTGGCCAGGGCGAGGCGGAAGTTATCGAACGTGAGGCTCTGGGGCAGGACGGTCGCGTACCAGTCGCCGCTGGGAGCCAGGCTCGTGAGCACCACCCCGATGTGGGGCGTGATCGCCAGGATCGTGACCAGCCAGAACGCGCCCGAGGCGATCGCACCGGCGATCGGTGACAGCGTGCGATCGCCCGCGGCGGTGGAGGCCTTGGAGTACATCGCGTGCCCGCGCCGACCGAAGACCGCTCGCCCCAGGGTGTAGCTGATCACCGCGACGAGCAGGAGGATGATCGTCAGGGCGTAGGGCTCTGCCGAGGATTCGACTTGGGCCAGGCCCTCGAAGATCTGCACGGACGTGACGCGCGAGTAGTCGAACATCAGCGGCGTGCCGAGTTCCGTGAAGCTCCAGATGAACACGATCGTCGCGCCGGCAAACAAGCCCGGGCGGATCAGCGGGAGGGTGATCTTGAAGAACCGGCGGAGCCAGCTCGCGCCGAGGTTCTCGGCGGCCTCGTCGCGCGCGGGGTCGAGGTTGGCCAGCGACGCCGCGGCGTTGAGGTAGATGATGGGATACAGGTGCAGTGCCAGGACTATGACGACACCCCAGAAGCGGGCGTTGCCCAGGAGGTCGAACTCGGTACCGAGCAGGGCATTGAGCGCACCCTCACGCCCGAGGATCGCGCGGACACCGATCGCGCCGACGAACGGCGGCAGGATCATCGGGACGAGGATCAGCGAGGTGAGGGTCTTCTTGAATGGGAACTGGTAGCTCGCGCCCAGGATGGCCAGCGGCAAGGCGATCGCGATCGAGAGCGTGGTCGTGGCGACCGCGATCTTGAACGCGTTGAGCAAGCCCTCGACCAGGGCGGGGTTCTTGAAGACCAGTGCGAGGTGCTCGAAGGTGAACCCTTGCCCTGTCGTGGGGTCGCGGGCGAGCCCGCCGCGGACTGTCAGAGCGATGGGATACAGGAGCAAGGCCGCCAGGAGGAGGACGACGCCGATGAGCAGGAGCTGGGGTCCGACTTTGCGTTTGGTGAGGCGGCCCATGGGACCGCGAGTGTAGCTAGACCGGCGAATCCAGCGGCGAAGGCCCGAGGGTCTGGATCGTCAGACGCCCCGGGTCTCGGCGGACGAGATAGTCGCGGACACGATCGAGGGTGACCGCGTCGATCAGCTCGGCGATTTGCTGGAGCGTGCGGGGCTCGCCGCGACGGTGGATGTCGCCGGCGATGGCCGAGGCGCGGGCGGCGGTGCTCTCGCCGGAGAAGACCACGCGGGATTTCATGCCGATGATCGCCCGCTCGAACTCCTCGTCGGTGACATCTTGCTTGGTGTTGATGCGGTCGAGTTCGCTGAGGAGCACGTCGAGCGATTCCTGGGCGCGTTCGGGCGTGGTGCCGACGTAGGCCGCGACGGTGCCGAAGTCTCTGCTTGGGGCGTAGGAGGACTGGACGCTGTAGCAGAGCCCGCGTTTCTCGCGGACCTCGGTGAAGAGCCTGCCGCTCATGCCGCCCGAGAGGATGCTCTGGACGGTGTGCTCGAGAATGGAATCCTCGTGTGCGTCGGCGGGGGCATCGTGGAGCACGTCGATCTGGACCTGGTTGGACTGGTCTTGCTCGTGGTGGTAGCCGCGGACACCCTGGGGATCGATCTCGATCTCGGGGGTGGACCCGCTCCAATCCGAGAGCAGCGATTCCAGACGGGTGCGAAGAGCGTCGGGGTCCGTATCGCCGGCGATCGCGAGGATCGAGCCCTCGGGGCGTGCGAGCTGTTGCCACCCGTCGGCGATGTCCTCGCGGGTGATCGCGCGAAGCGTCTGCTCGCTGCCGTAGCCCGAACGGTTGATCGGGTCGGGGAGGTGGCGTTCGCGGGCCTTGAGGGCGCAGCGCTCCCTGGGATCGTCGGCGAGCGAGGCGAGGGATTGCAGGGCCAGCTCGCGGGTGGGCTCGATGGCGGATTCCTCGAAACGCGGCTCGCGGACCATGGAGACCAGCAGCTCGAGGCCCCCATCGAGACGCGAGCCCATCGCCCGCATCGTGATCGAGGCGAACAGGGTCCGGGTGTTGACGCCTCGCGAGAGGCCCAGCAAATCGAACGCGTCGGCCTGTCGCTTGGAATCCAGTTCGCCCGCGCCGCGGAGCAGAAGTTCGGACCACATGGCGCCCAAACCCTGGAGTTCGGCGGGCTCAAGGGCACTGCCGGCGGGCACGAGCAGGCACACGCCGACACTGCGCACGTCGCTCATGGGCTCGATCGCGACGCGCAATCCGTTAGAAAGTGAAAAAAAATTGATCGAGCTCATCGGCGGTTCCTTCCGTTGCAATCGTGGGCGAGCGAACGCGCCGACGACCGAGAGTCTAGCGAGCGAGTTGGAGCGTGCGCACGCGCTGGGATATCGCGTTTGGGGGGTGTGAACGGCGCAGGAGGACCGAGAACGCGATGCGCGAACGCGCCACGTTCTTTCACGAACTCGCGGCGATCATGCGGACAACGTGCGGCTTCTTGGCGTCATGTGCGTGATCTGGCGGGTTGCTCGATGCGTGAGATGGATGGCAGTCGTCGCTATCGGCCGCGAGCGACGTGGTAGTCGTAACGCGTGCTCGGCGCGCTCGCGGAGCGTGTCACGAGGTCGATCGCGCAACGCTACACACGCTACTCGACAGGTTGACAAGTGGTGCCTGTTGCGCGCATTTGGGTATGTTCCACAACATGTCGTGCATGAGTTGTCTCAAGGAACGTGTGCGACGCCTCCGATAGGAGGATGTGGAGCGCAAGATTGGCGTGGCGCTGATCGCGTAATCGGAAGGGTCCGAGACCGACCCGAGAACCAGGAGAATCGAACATGGCGAAGAAGAAAGCAACGCGGAAGAAAGCGACTCGCAAGAAAGCGACTCGCAAGAAGGCAACCCGCAAGAAGGCAACCCGCAAGAAGGCGACTCGCAAGAAGGCAACTCGCAAGAAGGCGACCCGCAAGAAGGCGACCCGCAAGAAGGCGACCCGCAAGAAGGCGACTCGCAAGAAGGCCGGTCGCAAGAAGGCCACTCGCAAGAAGGCCACTCGCAAGAAGGCAACCCGCAAGAAGGCAACCCGCAAGAAGGCCGGTCGCAAGAAGGCGACTCGCAAGAAGGCCACCCGCAAGAAGGCCACTCGCAAGAAGGCCACTCGCAAGAGGGCCAAGAAGAGGTAATCTACCGCTCGGGTCGCGCTCTTGGCGCGGCTCTGGGTTTCGGGCCGGTCCGTTCCGGCCCCCGTTCAAGCGCCACGTCTGTGCGAGGCCGGGCAAACGCCCGGCCTCGCCTGTTTTTGGCGACACGGGGCCAAATGGGGTTGGGCGACGTACACTCGCCAGGGAAGGCGGCGAGGCTCTTCCCCGGCGCCGCCCATCGAAGAGGACGCCCGTGCGCAAGGACATCCGCTACAACGAGATCATCGACGGCGACGAGTTCGCGCGTGCCCAGGCCGCCGCCGACAACTCGGCCAAGCTGCCCGAGCACCTCATCGACCCCGAGAAGTTCTACGTCGCCCAGCCCTGGGATCGGTACAGCGAGGAGAACCACAAGGTCTGGTCGACGCTCGTCGCCCGCAGGCTTGAGACGCTCGATCAGCAGGCGTCGGTGGTCTTTCTCAACGGAGTCCACCTGCTCGGATTCGACCAGCACCGGGTGCCCCGCCTGGAGGATGTCAACGCCAGGCTGGGGCCGCTGACCGGCTGGCAATCGCGAGGCGTGCCGGGCTATCTGCCGGCGAAGTCGTTCTTCGCGTGTCTGGCCAAGCGGGAGTTCCCGACGACGATCGTGATCCGCCCGCAGGAACATCTGGAGTATCTGCCAGAGCCGGATATTTTTCACGACGTGTTCGGGCATGTACCGCTGCACGCCGACCCGGTGTTCGCGGACTTTTTGCAGACCTACGGCAAGGCCGCGCTGCACACCAACAACCCGCGCCACATCGAGCGGCTGGCCCGCCTGTTCTGGTTCACGGTGGAGTTCGGGCTCATCCTCGAGGATGGGCAGACCAAGCTGTACGGCTCGGGGCTGATCAGCAGCCTGGGTGAGAGTTTTCACGCCCTGGACAGCCCGAACGTCGATCGACGCCCGTTCGATCTCGATCGGGTCTGCGACACGCCGTTCGAGATCGACCACTACCAGCCGATTCTGTACGTGCTGGAGAGCTTCGAGCAGCTGCGCGATGGGATGAACGAGTATGCCCATCGCGTGCTGGACGAAGCCGGGGTCGCCGCGTAGGGCTTACCCTCTGTCGTGCGTGAATCAGAGCTGCTAGGGCATATCTACAAGCGGTCGCGTGATCTCGCGGCGGCGTTCGGCGACGTGGTCGTCGGGCCGGGCGATGACTGCGCGGTCGTGCGGACATCCTCGGGCGATCTGCTGCTCATCACCACCGATCAGCTCATCGAGGGGCGCCACTACGAGGCGGGGACGCCGATCGATCTCATCGCCCGCAAGGCGATCGCTCGCAGCCTGAGTGATATCGCGGCGATGGGCGGGACGCCGTCGTGGGGTCTCGCGACGGCGGCACTTCCGGAGGGATATGAGCACGGGGACGAGCTGTTCGATGCGATGGCCAAGTGGGGCCGTCACTGGGAATGCCCGCTCGTGGGCGGGGATGTCGCGGTGACGAGTGGGCCGATGGTGCTATCGGTGACGGTCATTGGCAAGCCGCATGTCAATCGCGAGGAGCTGCCCGGCTGCCCGCCGGTGTTGCGATCGGGAGCAGAAATCGGCGACCATGTGTACGTCACCGGGCCGATCGGCGCATCGTTCGAGTCCGGCCATCACCTGAGCTTTGAGCCGCGCCTGACCGCAGCCCGGCTCAACTGTGACCGTCTCGCCACGGACCTTCACGCGATGATCGATGTCTCCGATGGACTCGGGCGGGACGCCGCGAGAATCGCTAGAGCTTCTGGTGTCGTGGTTGAGATCGATGCCGGTCGAGTCAGCCTTCGCCCGCCGGCGACCGGCTGGAACCGGGCGTTCGGCGATGGCGAGGATTACGAGTTGCTCTTCGTCGTTTCGGGCGACGCGGAGCACGCCCCGCACAACGGCGAACTCATCGGGCGGTGCATCGCACCCAGCGATTCTGAGCCGCCCGCCTGTGTCGTGATCGACCCCGACGGCAAACGCCACCGCGCCGACGAGATGGGCTGGGACCACGCCGGATGACGCCCGTGGCCTCTGGCATACTCGCGAGCAACAATCACCCGATGGAGATCGACCGCCCCCTCAACTCTCTCGCGGCGACCGAGCTGTTCGCCAAGGACCTCGCCGGGCTGTTACGCCCGGGCAATGTCGTCGCGCTGGACGGGGTTCTGGGGGCGGGCAAGACCACCCTCGTGCGTTTTCTGGCCAAGGCCCTGGGAATTGCTCCAGAATTGGTCTCGAGCCCGACGTTCGTGCTCATGCACCGCTACGAGCGTAAGGGCGGGCCGGATCTGGTCCACATCGACGCATATCGCTTGGTGCCGGAGGAGCTGGACACGCTCGGGCTTGATGCGATTGAGGACGGCGCGATCGTCGTCATCGAGTGGGCAGAGCGACTGGGCGCTGCGCTGGCGAACGAGGCCCTGCGGATCGAGCTCCGCCATGTGGACCTGGACGCGCGATCGGCGCACATCCGCGTCCATGAGTCCTGGCACGACCGACCCGGGCTGGGATCGCTCGAGCCACGGGCGGACACGATCTGTCCGATCACCGGCGAGCGGGTGCCCGGCGAGAGCCCGACCTGGCCGTTCGCCAATGAGCGGGCGCGGATGGCGGACCTGGGACGGTGGTTCGACGAGCGATACGAGATCACCCGCCCGATCGAGCAGCGCGATATCGAGCTGGGCGACTGAGGCGCGGGTGTCTCAGGCGGTCGTGGAACAGTCGGCCCACGCCCGCATGAATCCCGCCGGTTCGCTACGATCGGCCCATGGCAAGCGTGTCCACAGTGCGAGTTGTTAGCGTTGGAACGGTGCTCGGCGTGGCGGCGAGTGTCGCGTCGGCGCAGGAGGCCGGCCTTGAGCGCAGTGGGCTCTGGGAGTTGTTCTCGGCGAGCTTCGATGGGTTCAGCGTCGTGCTGATCCTCGGGTCGATCCTTGCGGTCGCCCTGATCGTGCGCGGCGTGCTGGATATCCGGCGCAGCGTCATGCTCCCAGAGCGCTCCGTCGGACGCCTCAAGGAACTCGCCGAGCATGGACGTATCGGCGAGATGATCGAGTTCGCCAAGCGCGATCGCAGCATCGCGGGGGTCGTGGTCGCGGCGGCGGCGGATTCGCCCAGCGGAACGACGGTGGGCATGCGCGAGCGGGCCGAGACCGTCGCGGGCGAGCAGTGCGCCAACTGGTATCGAAGGGTCGAGCCGTTGAATCTGATCGGAAATCTCGGGCCGCTGGTTGGGCTCGCGGGGACGGTTTGGGGGATGATCCTGGCGTTTCAGGGCCTCGGTGCCGCGGGCGGGCAGGCGAATCCCGGGGTGCTGAGTCTGGGAATCTCCAAGGCGTTGTTCCACACGCTGCTGGGGCTGCTCTTGGCGGTGCCGAGCCTGGCGGCGTATGGCATCCTGCGGGCGCGGGTCGATCGGATCTGCAACGACGCGATGGTGATCTCCGGACGCCTCGTTGAGGTGCTGATTCAGCATCGGTCTGAGATCGCTGGTGCGCCGTCCGCTTCGAGCGCTCCGCCGACCAAGGACAAAGAGCACTCGGACGACGCGGCTTGAGCCATGCGGATTCGCCCACCACAAGCCGCGAGCGCCAAGATCAACGTCACGCCGATGATCGACGTGGTGATGTGCCTGATCGTGTTCTTTCTGATCGTGGGTCAGCTCGCATCGGACAGGTTTGAGCAGATCGACCTGCCGCCATCGGGCGTCGGCTTTGAGACCGAATCGAGCGATCCGCTGGTGATCAACATCCTCCGACGCGATGGCGAAGTTCGCGTCGTGATCGAACGCGAGGAGATCGATCTGGCGACGCTGGAATCGATCGCGCGCCAGCACGCCGGGGCATCCGCGGAGGGTGCGATTCGCGTACGGGCGGAAAGAACGCTTGCCTACGGCGACGTGCGCCCGGTGATCGACGCGTGCCGACGCGCCGGCGTGCGATCGATCGCGCTGGCGTCGGAGAAGACGCCATGAAGGTGGCCGCAAGAGACGCGGCGAGCCGGATGCAACTCGGCACCGGGCCGAGCATGACCCCCATGGTCGATGTCGTGCTCGTCATCTTGATATTCTTCATGGCCAGCGCGGCGTTCATGACGCCCGAGTGGCTGCTGGGCGTCGGGCTCGCCCAGCGCGAGGGTCAGGGCGGCGAGCCCGACCCGTTTGCGATGCCCACGCCTCGGTTTGTCGTCGAGATCGATGCGGCGGACGATGGCACCCCCGTCGCCACAGGGCTCGGCCTGGATCGGGCTCCGCTGGATGAGCTTTCCGGGCGTGTGGCGGGCCTGCTGACGACGGTTCCGAGCGATGAGTTAGCTTTGATCTTGCAGCCGAGTGATCGCGTGGCGTATGAGGCGGTGGTGCGTGCGCGGGAGCTGTGTGAGCAGGGCGGGGCGACGAGGGTGGCGCTGCGATAGACCGATGACGCGAGCGTCCCCGGTGATGGAGCGCGAAACGCCTCTACGAGCCGCAAGCGCGAGCGACCGGTGGATGCGCCCGACGCGTCGGTACTTCCAAGGAGCCTCGCTCGCGCTTCGGGCTCGTAAAGCGGAGGCAACTCAGGCACGCCAGACACATGGCCAAATGGCGATCTGGTCATCTGGCCCTTTGGCGCTCTGGACCTTTGGCCATTTCTTCAACATCCCGCCGCGAACAGGTCCAGATACGCGAAGAAATCCTCGGCGTCGCAGTCGCCGTCGTGGTCGACGTCGCAGAACGCCAGAGTGCCCAGGCTGTAGCGGTCGAGGAAGAGGAAGAAGTCGTCGGGAGTAAGCACGCCGTCGCGGTCGAGATCGGCGGCGCAGCGGCAGGCGACGTTCTCGAGCATCACGATCATCGCGACGTCCGGGCCGGCACGCCTGGGGCTGACGATGTCGGTGTCGCCGTCGAGGTCGAAGTCGCCGAAGGCGAGGTCGCTCGTAGGACTCTGCGTTGCGTACCACGCCATGTTAGAGAAATCACCTCGCCCGTCGTTCAGGTGGACCACCGGGCCGCTGCGCTCGCTCACGCAGATGATATCGAGCGCGCCGTCGCCATCGAGGTCCACAACGGTCATGTCCTCCGATACCCGAACCTCTGGCGCCGCGAATGTCTGGGAGATGGAAAGGCCCGCGGCGCCGTCATTGTTCAGGATCGTGAGGTACGGCGCATCGCCGTCCACGCGCCAGTGCATCGCCGCGGCGTCGATGTCGCCGTCGCCGTCGAAATCGCCTGATCCGATCGTGATTCCCCTGGAGGTCGCACCGACCGAGGCGTCGATCTGATCGAAGATATCCAGGTGGCCCGTGCCGTCGTTGATGAGCACGGAGATTATCGCCATCGTGTCGCGTCTGGTGGTTGCGGCGAGAACGTCCATGTCTCCGTCGCCGTCCAGGTCCGCCGCCTCCACGGCGCCGTTGGGCTGGTTGCGCGTCGAGCTGTCGAGGACGATCTGCTGGGTGATCGTCAGCCCCCCGTCGCCATCGTTGGTCAGAACGACCGTCCTGACATCTCGGGGGAGCATGAAATCGTCGGGATCGAAGACCTCGACGCAGTTTGCGAGCACGTCCGGGTCGCCGTCGCCGTCTATATCCGCGATGTCGATCGGGAAAGGAAACAGGTCGACCAACTCTGTCCGTACCACCGGCGAGAAGGCGAAGCCGCCCTCGCGCAATGAGACGAGGATCGCGCCGGGCACCGTGCCGTCCCCCAGATCGTCGCGAATCGACATCACGAGGTCGAGTCGTCCGTCGCCGTTCATATCGGCCAGCTTGACATCCTCGACCTTGGCCTCGTTCTCTTCACCGACGAGCATTCGGAATCTCTCGGCGAACATGCCCGTCCCGTCGTTTTCCATCACCCGAATATGCAGCGGATCGTTGCTCATCACCGCCAGAACCAGATCGAGATCGCCATCGCCATCGAGGTCCGCGCTGTCGCTCGCCGAGTACTCGAACTCTTCGGGGCCGCCGATCTCGACATTCTCGGATCCGCGCGGCGTCCCCTTGGCGTCGTTGAGGTGGGTGGTCATGTGAGACCTTGTGTAATTCGATGTAATAGCCACCAAATCCGACCATCCGTCGGCGTTCACGTCCAGGATCTCAACCAGCCACGGCCCCTGGGCGATGTTCGGCGATTCGAGGGGCGCGAAGGTGCCGTCGCCGTTGTTGCGCAGCAGCGCGTACGCACTCCAATACTCGTTGCCCACGACCGCGTCCAAGTCGCCGTCGTTGTCGAGATCGCCCAACGCGACACTCGTGCTGTAATAGCCGAACCCCTCTCCGTCCGCCCGCGCGTCGTAGGCCGCGCCATCCCCGAACGAGGCGTCGCCGTTATTCAGCCAGACGCCCAGGCGCGAGCTCCCGCCGGCGTAGAGCGACGCGGCGATATCCAGATCGCCATCGCCATCCAGATCGCGCAGCTCGATGTCGTAGACCTGGAATGCTACGGGCACGCGCGCCGGTTCATCGGCGAGCGTGAAGCCCGCGCTCCCGTCGTTGATCAGGATCTCGGCCTCGAACCCGCCGGGCACGACGATGTCGAGGTCCGAGTCGCCATCGAGATCGCCGATCGCCAGGAACGGGCCGGGATAGGCGAAGTTGCGGTTGGGCTGGCCGCGCCCCGTGGTCCCGCCGACGGGAATCCGGATCTCTGGATCGAATGTTCCATCGCCGCGATTGAGCAGGATGGAGACGTCCTGGCTCAGGACGTTCATGAAGGCGAGGTCCTGATCGCCGTCGCCATCGAGATCGCCGGCGACCAAAGATCGCGGCTCGTCGCCAAGGGGATAGCGAGCACCGCGTGTAAAGTTCGCGTTGCCGTCGTTGAACAGGATGGTGCAATCGTCGGTGCGGGCGTTGGCGGTGGCGATATCCAGATCGCCGTCGCCGTCCAGATCGACCGGATAGGCGTCTGCGGTCTCCAACTCGTCCTCATCGCCCGTCGACACGCCGATGCGGCGTTCGAACAAGCCGTCGCCGCGGCTGAGCAGAATCGCGACATACGAGTCCTCAATTGACATGGCGCAGATCGCGTCCTTCAGCCCGTCGCCATTCATATCTGCAAATCGGAGGCTCATAGCCTCTAACCGATGGTCGAAGGTCTCGACCACGGGGCTGGCCGTCAACTGGCGAAACAGCGGATGGGCGTTCCAATCCTGATCGGGCGGGCAGGTCTGGGCGAATGCGAGGGGGGCCAACGCCAAGAAGAGGCATGTAGTCTGGAAAGCGGATCGCGGCATATTTCAAGGCTCCTCGACTCGTGAACTTTTTTCTGGTATCTCCCTACTTTGGTCTTGACATTCTTACCAGGTTACTCCAAACTGCCGTGCCGGTCAATCGGCTTTGTACAAAGTTCCAGATTTCAGCAGGCTTGGCGAGCCGTGTGTGCGGATTCGGTGTGCCTGTGGGTGAGGTGTCTAGGAGACAACAGAAATGAGAATATGGATATTCGTTGCTGGGATAGCGGTCGTCACCGGTGTTGCCCTTGGAGGTGACACATTCGTCTGGGCCGGGACGAACAATGCGACATGGAAGAACCTAGCGAACTGGGAGACTACGGGCGGTGACCCCGCCCCTCGATACCCGCAGGCGGGCGACCGCGCCAAGATCGTCACGGGAGCAGTCGATGTGAAGGGTGGCGACTCCATGCTGTGCGAGACAGTCGAGATTGGAGACGAGGGAGGGATTCTCATCAAGACCGACGCCACGCTCAGCCTCACGAACCACAACTGCGGCCTCGTGCCGTCGTGCACCAGCTTCAACTCCATCCTCGACGGCACGATCGAGCTTGAGGACGATGGCACGCTCGCGTTCACGACGGGAAACCACACCGTCATCGGCGACGGCTTCATCCTCGCACCGATCGACAACTCGGAACTGACCGTGGGAGGCCGGATCACGATCGCATCCGGCAAGTTCTTTCAGAACGGCAAGGGCATCGCTCAAACGACAATCCGTGGATCCTTGACGATCAGCGGTGCCGGGCGATTCATCAACGACGGCATTGTCGAGGCCGTGCAATTTGATCCGGACGGGTCCGGCGTGGACTTTCTTGTCATTGATACAGCCATTTTGGATGACACGGCCGATGCCACATGGTTCACAAACTGCCAGGCGATGATGGTGTTCAAGGTGGGTGCCTGCCTTGAGGGCGACTTCGACGATGTCGGAATCACCAACGGCACCGGGGGTGCGTTTGTGTTTGAGGATGTCACCGTGGATACCACCGGAATCTACATTCGAATCGGATGTGGTCCGCTAATCTTGATAGACGACGCCCAGTTTGCGTTCTCGGCTCAATCGTCGGATGACTGTGACGTAGACACCGACACCGTCGAATCTGTGTGTGCTGCTGAGGACCTCGAGTCTGGCGATGCGGTCGGCGGGAGCATTGCTTGCGTCGGCGGGCCGTAATCGCACCCTCGGTGTTGATAGACCATTGGCCGCGACCCTTATGGGTCGCGGCTTTTTTCTACGCCACCTGCGGCTTCCCGGCGAGGCGGGCGTCTTTCAGAATGAACACCCCGCTACTCCTCACCCACCGCGAACACCTGGAATCGATGCCCCTTGGCCTTGAGGCCGCGCTCGGCGCAGAGGCGGTCGCGGATCTCGGTCAGCTCGGGGACGCTGACGGAGATGACCTGCCCGGTATCCATGCGGATGATCAGATCGTCGGGGCGGCGACCATAGACGAGCTGGTAATACGCGCTCTCGCCTTCTACCAACACGCGCTGGACGATGCCGGCGTCCTGGAGGAGTTTAATTGTGCGATAGATCGTCGCCTTGGAGACGTGCTGGGCGGACTCTCTGAGGGCGTCGGCGAGCTGGTCGACCTCGAACACGGCGTCGATCTGGATGATCGCGTCGAGGACCTGGGCCCGCTCTGGGGTGTACTTGGCGCCCTCGGCCTTGAGTTTGCGCCGGAAGACGGCACAGAGGGGCTCGACGATCTGCATATCGCCCTGGGGCGTTGGCATGGCAGGAGTGTACGTCAGGCGACCAGCTGGCCGCTGGCGACCATGTCGTCATAGCGTCTGCGGCTGGCGGGATCGCGCAGGATCGTGTGGGCCTTGTTGATGCGGTCGAAGACCTCGACGGCTCCTGGCTGCGAGCATCGGTCGGGGTGCCACTGGAAGGCGAGCTTGCGGTAGGCCTCGCGGATGTCGTCGGTTGAGGCGCTCTGGGTCAGGCCGAGCAGGACGTAGAGGTCGTCCACATCCACCGAGACGGTTGCAGTCTGGGTCGCCTGGGTGTCGGTGCTCTCGCCGGGTGATTTGATGCGGAAGGCGTTGGCGATCGATGAGATGGCATCGCGGACGGCGTCGGACTGGTCCTCGAACTGCACGCCGAGGCGCCATTCCTTCTTGAATCGAGCGGCGCGTTTGATCCACACGACTTTGCCCATGATGTCGAACTTGCGGTCGCCGGCCTCGACATGGATGCTGAGTGTGTGCCCGATCAGAACGCTGGGCTTGACGGTCGTCTGGGCTTTCAGCCCCGATGGCGAGAGATCGATAACCGTGCCGAGCGGACAGCGGACGCCGGTCATGGGCAACCTGGCGTCTCGACGGGTCATCTCGGTAGATTTCTCGGCGTGGCGCGACATCATCGGTTGATCGGTGCGAAACACCTACTGGCTGAAGCCCGAGAACCCGAAACCCTGGGAATAACGAGGATTGCGTCGGTGTAGCGGCGTCAAGTACGGGTTCGCCCGGACCGATAGACCGTCAGATGGCTGGGTTCACGCAACGCATCAAGGGCTGGTCTCGCGACGGACGCAAGGAAAAGCGTCGGTGCGGGCGGATCCGCGTCGAGTTGATCAAGAGCAATCTCGGCGAGATCATGGATATGTCCGGGCAGGGTCTTCGGATCCGGCGTAAGTCGATGTTCAAGCCTAAGTTGGGGCCCATCACGGTGGTGCTGAAGACGCTCGCCGGGATCAGCACGATCCCCGCGCGGGTTGTTCGGGTCGAGAGCAGGGGTTCCAGGATCTGGGAACTTGGCGTCGAGTTCGTGGATGTCAGCGAGGACATGCGGACCACGCTGAACAGTATTGCGCGCGTGTCCTGCGCCAGGCGGTCGATCGACCCGTCCATGCCCGCCTGCGATCAACGGCGTTCGGCCTGAGCCGACCGAATCGGATGGCGGCGCAAGGGCGCGTCGGCGGGCGGTACACTCGCCGACGATGGCGAGTCTCAAACACGCAACCCAGGGCACGAAGCGGCGAGAGGTCTCGCCGGGCTTTGTTCTGCTTGGTGTCGGCGTGCTGGGCGTCGTGCTCGTCGCCGGGCTCGGCTCGATCGATCCGGTCGGGGCGATCACTGGGGCGGTGCTCGCGACGATCCAGAGCGGTCTGCCGGCGGCTTTGTATGTGCTGGGCGCGTGGGGCCTGGGCGGGATCCTCCGCGCGGGGTTTTCTCGCTCGCCTGAGGCAAACGCGATCCAACTCGGCGTCGGGCTGGGGCTCATGCTGTCACTCAGCCATGGGCTGGGCGTGCTGGGCGTGCTCAATCCCGCGACCGCGATCGGAACGGTCGGATTCGGGCTTGTGCTCGCGCTGGTGCAAGTTCTCCGATCGGAGGCCTTGCGATCTGATCGGATCCGCGCGCCCATGACATGGTCATCGGTCGGACCGGTGATGTCGTGGCTGCCCGCGATGTCACTGCTGCTGGTGGCGAGCGCGAGCCCGCCGGGATGGCTGTGGGCCAGCGAGTTTGGCGGGTACGACGCGCTGAGCTATCACCTGCAGCTGCCGCAGGAGTGGATCGCGGCGGGGCAGATCCAGCCGGTTGCCCACAACGTGTACTCGTACCTGCCGTCGTATGTCGAGTCGGCGTATGTGCATCTCGCGCATCTCACGCTCGCGCCCGGCGACATCGGCTCAGATGAGACGCAAGCGGGCCTGCTCGGCGGGACCGGCTGGCGGGCGCTCATCCCCCACTACCTGCACGCGATGCTCGCCATTGCGAGCGCGTGGCTGGTTCGCCGGTTGACGATTTGCCTCCTCGTTGAACGCTGTGGGTCCGACCAAGATCGCGATCGGCTCGACATCCTCGCGTGGTTCGCCGGGGCGCTGGTGCTCTCGACACCGTGGGTCCTCGTCGTGGGATCGCTCGCGTACAACGAGATGGCGGTGGTTGCGCTCGCGACGGCGGCGATCATCGTCGCGATCTCGCCGGGGCTGCATCCACTCGCACGCGGCGTGCTGATCGGCTGGATTGTCGGCGTGGCGTGCGGGGCGAAGCCGACGGCGTTGTTCCTGGTGGGCGGGCCGGTCGGGGTTGTCCTGGTAGGGTCGTGGTTCCTTGGGCTCTGGTCCGGTGGCTGGGGGTTGAGGGGTCGAGGGTCGGGGGTCGAGGGTCGTGAGGGGGAA
>CBDVAM010000030.1:0-30030 GCA_965371965.1 uncultured Phycisphaerales bacterium | reverse complement strand
GGCGAGAGTTATCGGAACAGCCGCGCGCGGCCGCCGTCTTCCACCTCGACGCATTCGAGCGCCAGATCCGCGTCGAGGGGCAGGTCGTGAAGAGCCCCGACGCCGAGAGCGACGAATACTTCGCGGGTCGATCGGTGATTTCGCGTATCGGCGCCTGGGCGAGCGACCAGAGCCGCCCGATCGCCTCGCGAGAAGACCTGATGGATCGGGTCGCGGAAACCATGGACCAGCTTGGCATCGGCGCGGCGGACATCCTGGGAGAAACAGGGGTCACGATTCCAAGACCCCCTTATTGGGGTGGATATCGCCTGTGGTTCGATGCTGTGGAGCTTTGGGTGGGAGGCACCGGACGGGTCCACGACCGGACCCTGTGGACCCGAGAACTGCGCGCCGGCGATGGGCAGTTTGATCCGGGTCCCTGGGAAGCGACCCGATTACAGCCCTAGGGCGTGGCACCCGGGCTCATCCCCGCAAAATCTGTGTTGCGAGCCTGTGAGAGCGGCTTGAGGCGAGGAATCCTCTTGCCGATGTAGGGTCTGTGCGTGCCGATTCGGCTCGCGGTCGGCTAAAGGTGTATTCGTGAATACCAGGAAGGATCTCAGCGCGGGGCAGGTCGATGCGCTGATCGAGCGCCTGCGCCTCCGCCTCGAAAACCTCCTCCCTGAGACCCAGCCGGAGATCGCCCAGCAGATTCTCGGATTGATGAAGGATCCCGATTCGGTGCCGGCGGACTTTGCCAACGTCGTGAAGCACGATCCGACCCTGTGCGGACGGATCTTGAGAGTCGCCAACTCGGCGCTCTATGCCCAGCGCAATCCCGTGACCACGCCCGAGCGGGCGTGCACGCTCCTGGGCCTGCAGCGGATCCGCGGCATCACCCTGGGCTTTCACCTCTCCAAGTCGGCCCAGGGCGGGCCCAAGGAACTCTCGCGCCGGGTCTGGGGCGAGTCGGTCTTTCGGGCGTGCGTCGCCGGGATGCTGGGCGAGAAACTCGTGCCCAATCGCGCTGGCGAGGCGTTCCTGATCGGCCTGATGCTCGATACCGGAGTTCCCCTCTTGCGAGAGCTAGCCGGGGCGAGCTACGGCAAGATGCTCGAACAGGATTGGACGCCCACGGAGCTCTCCAGGCAGGAGTTCCGCCGGTTGCCCTGCACGCATGTGGACGTGGTTGCCGCGCTGTGTCGAATCTGGGATCTTCCCGACACGCTGCGCAAGCCCATCGAGCGTCACCACATCCTGCCGAGCACGCGCAAGGGCGGCGATGATCTGGAGATTCTCCATCGCATCGCGTACTTCGTCGGCGGGCTGGATCTGACACTCGACGACGAGACGGTCGACCCGGGCGAACTCAGCGCCGACGCCTCGGCAATCCTGGGCCTGAACGCGGACGACCTTCGCGACTCGGTCAATCAGACCATCGGCGAGTACGAGACGCTGATCGGCGTCTTTGGCGAGGTCGCCCAGAAGATCACGGACATGGACGCGCTGCGCGAGATGACGCACCGCCAGCTCTCGGATGCGGCCGAAGTGCTCGCGTGCACGGGGTTCGTCGTCGAGGGTCTGAACCATCCCGAGGAGTTCGCGTTCTCGTTCGGTCGCGTTCGCGTCGAGGTGGAAGGGCCGTCCAGGGTGCTCGCCGTGCTGCTGGATTCCAGGGGTGACGGGATCGTCTCGTATCGGTTCGACCCCACGGATGAGTCGGCGGTCGCCGTGGTCGATGCGCTGGGGCTGGAGGCCGACGAGGAGCCCGCCGTCGAGGAACTCGCGCGCTATCTTCGCAGCATCGCGGCCTGAGCCGCCCTGGTCGAACGCTGGTGGTTCACGATCATCGCGACAAATGCCCGGGCGCGCATGGGCGTGGCACCCTGCCTTCGTCGCCACGCGCCGAGGCGATAGATCGTTGCCCACTGGCGAAACAGAACGCCGAACGCCCACAGCACCGATCGCCCGGGATCGTAGAGATTGGTCGATTCGGCGAACGCGCCGTTGAGCTCGACGATCGCAAGATTCTCGCCCCGCGCCGCGTCGTCGAGCGAGGGGATGCGCAGATCGAATCGCCCGAAATCCAACGGGCCATCGCCCTTGCCCTGGAAGGACCGTGCGATCTCGTCGATCCGCTCGGTCAGCGCGGGGGTGATGAGATGGGCAGCATCGCGAAACACCGCACCATGGGCGTGATTGCCGATGCCGCTGAGCGTGACTCGCTCGTTCATTCCCGGCACGTCCTCGCAGCGGTCGGCGAGCTTCTCCAGGAAGAAGTCGGCCTGGCACCGATAGCGCCGGTGGGCGAGGATCAGCTCGCGAAGGTTGCGCTTGGCGTCGCCGACGACCGACGGGAACTCTTTGATTGTGATCGACGTGATGCGCCCGGCGAGCCCTTCGGGCGATGCGCCAGGGTCGCGCTCCCAGAGCACGCCGAGTTCGATAGGACCGGGGTGATACTGCTGGATGATCGTGTCGGCGAGATTATCCTGCATGTAGTCGGACAGCTCGCCAGGCGAGTGAACGACCCGGACGCCAACGCCGCGTTCGCCGGCGAGCGGCTTGAGCACGATGGGAAACTCCCGCAAGCGAGGGTTGCTCTGCATGAGTGCGAGGGCCGCGCGTGCGCGAACATCTGGTGGCGGTCCCGCGTCGATGACGTGGGCCTCGAGCACCTCCGGTGCGTCGGTGATCGATCGCAGGATGTCGATCTTGGACTCGCCGGAAACCCCTCCGCCGTGGCTGATGCCGGGGTTGACGCAGGTGAAGACCAGCGGCGACCGGTGGCGGATGGAGAGCAGGATGAGCCAAGGAGCGAGCGGAGTATAAAAAATCCACGAGGGCCAGAACTCGTGCCCAAAGAACCGGGCGAGCGATGCCCGGGCGCGTTGTCGGTTCTCGCGGGTCCAGAGGCCTCGCAGGACGTGCACGCCCAGGCAGACCAAGAGAAAGCCTACGAGCAGGCCCGCGCCGCCAAAGCGATCGCCCATGGGCAGAGCGACCCGCCCGCCCATGATCCAGGCGGCGAACGAGAGCGCCCAGAGAGCAAACCCCGACAACACGACCAGGTGGGGACGGCAAAGCTTCGGGCCATCGCGTGAAAAGACCCTCAGCGCGAGCAGGCCGACGAGCGAGACCGCGAGGTTGACGTCCTCGGTCGCGCGCAAGAGGCCGGCGACCGCGATCGCGGGTGTGAGGCCGATCGTGCCAAGAGCCGCGAAGAGCAACGACTGCATGGTCCAATGCCACGAGCGGATCCATATGCCCAGCTCGTGAGCGCGAGCGACGGTCCAGGTGCGAACGGGTAAGGGCGCCAAGTTGACCTCGCCCTCGATACCCTCGCCCAGCTCAACGCTGGTATGGAACCGGTCCATCCAGCCCGCGGCGACTTCCGCCTGATCTTCGGTGACCGGAATGAAATGGCCCGCGTTGAACATGACGAGCCGGCTTGGGCCGATCAGTTCGTGATGTCGCTGGGCGGCCCAATAGGGCACGAAAAAATCATGACGCCCCTGAAGAATCAGCGTCGGCGTCTCTAAACGCTCCATGATCCCACTCAGCGGGCGCTGGTCGGTGTCGAAGAAGTTGCGGATCCAGCTGTGGCGTTTCCAACGCTCGCGGTGCCACGGCAGGGGCACCAGCTCGCCACCGACCACGAATCCAAGATAGCCCAGGGCGTACTTGGCGTGCTCGAAGAAGTACTCGCCCGAGCCCTCGGTCTCTTGTGCGCCGATGGCGGCCATGAGCGTGATCGACGCCACACGATCGGGCGCGAGATCCGCCATGTTGAGCGAGACTCCGCCGCCCATGCTCCAGACGACCAGGTGGGCGCGCTCGATGTCGAGCGCGTCCATCATCGCGAGCACGGCGTGGGCATGGGCGCGGACGGAATAGTCGGCGACCCAGTGCGAGGACTCGCCGAAGCCGGGCAGGTCCGGCGCGAAGCACTCGCGCCCGGCGCTGGCGAGCATCGGCGCGAGTGTGGCGAAGTTGCGCGAATCGCCCGGCGAGCCGTGCAGGAGGATGATGGGAAGGGGCGTGTGGTCGGTCGACGAACCCGATGTCGCAGTCTCACCAACTGGCCAGTGGTCGTACGACAGGTGGATCGTGCGATCTGGAACCGCCCCCGAGCGGGTCGTGGCGGGGATCTCGACCAATGGGCGTGGCCCCGAGGAATCATCGGCGGGCAGAAGCTCCACGGCGTGGCTGACGAGCACCAGGCCCAGATACCACGCCCACCACCAACGCCTCAGATGCGCCCGCAACGCGCGGGTGGACCCCGCACGTTTCGCCCCCGGGTTTGACTGGCTCAATGATTCGGGCAATGGTCGAGTCCGTGGACAGCGAGACGATTCAGGTCGATGCGTTGATCTTTGGCGGCGGGATCGCCGGGCTATGGGCACTCTCCCGCCTGCGACAGCTAGGGTACTCGGCACTGCTCGTCGAGTCGCGGACCCTGGGATCGGGCCAGACGATTGCCAGCCAGGGGATTATTCACGGCGGGGTCAAATATGCGCTCGCAGGTGCGGCAGGGCGGGATAGCGCCGCGATCCGCGATATGCCCCAGACCTGGCGCGAGTGCCTCAAGGGGCGCGGCGAGGTTGATCTCTCGTCGGCGCGAGTCCTCAGCGAGCGGTGCTTCCTTTGGACGACGCCGGGATTCGGGTCGAGGCTGATGGGGCTCGCCGCCAGCAAGGCGATCCGGGCGACACCCACGCGTGTCGATCACGGGGATCGCCCACCGGTGTTCCGGGACGCGCCGACATCGGTAGACATCTACGCCCTGGACGAGCCGGTGCTGGATATCGGGTCGGTGCTTGGGTCGATCGCGGAGAGTCATCGTGACGCGATTGTCTACGCGAGATTTCCCGAGGATATCCGGGTGATCCGCGGCGATGACGGCGTGGATTGCGCGCACATAACCGTCGATGGGCGCTCGATCGAGATCCGGGCAGGGCGGTACATCTTCTGTGCCGGGGCGGGCAATCTGGAGTATCTCTCGCGTCTGGGTCCGGCGATGGCGGGGTTTGTGCGCGCGCAGCGCCGTCCCTTGCACATGGTGATGGCGCGCGGGCCGCTGGCCGAGTTATACGGGCACGCGATCGGATCGAGCTCCACGCCGATGGCGACGATCACCAGCGCGGGCGAGGATGGCGATCGGGTGTGGTGGATCGGCGGGCGCGTCGCCGAGGAGGGCGTCGAGCGAGACAGCGGGAACCAGATCGAGGCGGCTCGCGCCGAGCTTGGCAGGTTGTTGCCATGGGTGGATCTCTCCGAGGTGCGATTCGCCACATGGCGGGTCGATCGGGTCGAGGGGGCGCAGGCGGGGGGCAAACGCCCGGCGGGCGCTGTCGTACGCGAGGTCGGGAACGCTGTTTTCTGCTGGCCGACGAAGCTGGCGCTCGCGCCCAGGGCCGGCGCGGAGATCATCTCGCATATGCCCGAGCGTTCTGAATACCCCCAGCCGGCTCTCGATGTGCCTCGACCGGGGATCGCAGTTGCGCCCTGGGATGAGGATCTGGAGTGGCGATCATGATTCCCAGGCGTCCGTTGGGTTCGACCGGTCTGGAGGTCGGGGTGCTCGGGCTGGGAACGGTCAAGCTCGGGCGGAACGAACAGGTGAAATACCCCGAGGGATTCGAGCTGCCCAGCGATGAACAGGCGAAGTACCTGCTCGCGGTCGCGCGAGATGTAGGTGTGAACCTGATCGATACCGCGCCGGCGTACGGGACGAGCGAGGAACGCCTGGGCGGCCTGCTCAGCGGGTCGCGAGATGACTGGGTGATCGTCACCAAGGCCGGCGAAACGTTCGAGAATGGGCGGTCGAGCTTTGATTTTTCACCTGTCGCGATCCGCGCGAGCGTCGAGCGGAGCCTGCGGCGTCTGCGGACCGATCGGGTCGAGTGTCTGCTGCTGCATTCCGATGGGCGGGATCTGTGGATTCTCGAAGAGTCGGGCGCGATGGACGAGCTGGGCAGGCTCAAGGACGAGGGGAAGATTCTCTCGGTCGGCATCTCGACCAAGACGCCCGAGGGAACCGCGAGGGGTGTCGAGTGTTGCGATGTGGTCATGGCGACGTTGAATCTGGGCGAACGCGGCGACCTGGGGGCTATCCGAGAGGGCGGAACCCGGGGCGTCGGGGTGCTCATCAAGAAGGCTCTGGCGAGCGGGCACGCGTCGAGCACCACGGAGTCGCTGCGGTTCGTGCTGGACGAGTCGAGCGTCTCGTGCGCGGTCGTGGGGACCATCAGCCCCGAACACCTGCTGGAGAATGCTCGGATCGTCTCAGAGCGGGCGAGCGAGGGTGGGATTTGAGCAAATCGGGGGTTTGTCCCCGGTTGGGATCGTGTATGATGCGTTGTTGACCACTTCGGAGCAGACCCCATGAGCGGCAGCACGCCACGCCGAGGCTTTACACTGATCGAGTTGCTGATCGTCATCGCGATCATCGCGGTGCTGATCAGCCTTCTGCTGCCGGCGCTGGGTTCTGCTCGCGAGACGGGTCGGCTGGTGATTTGCCAGAGCAACCTGCGACAGATGGGCCTGGCGATGACGATGTACGCCAACGACAATGGCGACCAGATCTGGCATTCGCGGGATTGGGCGCGACTGGGACCCAATGACCAACGCGTCGAGGACCGCGAGATCCCCGGGCATTTGTATGAGTATGTCGACAATGCCGACAAGATCAACGAGTGCCCGAGCAACAAACGCCGGGACTCGGCGGGCACGGGCAACGGCGGCGGCTTCTTCGGGCCGGGCGCCGTGCTGGACTTTGACTACACCATGGCCCGGGACCTCTCGGGAGCCCGCCTGGGCGCGACGCTGTTCGCGGGGTATCTGGATCCCAGTGCGTCGCGAAACCCGCCCCCGAGATTGCCGCCGCAGTTCGAGGATCGGTTCACGCGCCTGCGGGGCATCCCGGTGTTTCTTGAGGAGCACACGATCTGGTACAACGAGCGTGTGCGAGACGGGATGTGGGGCAACGTCGATCAGATCACCGAGAGACACAACAAGAAGGGCAACATGCTCAACCTCGACGGCGTGGTCGAGCTGTTCGATCCGCCCATGGGCCCCGACACCGAACGCGAAGAACGCCTGCAGGACCTGGTAGCCAACGACTTCTATGTGACCTCCAAGGCCACCGACCGCAAGTGGTATCGCTACTGGTGGAGCTACGGATCGGTGAGAGACTGGGACGAGAACCGCCCGTTCGGCTGGGTCAACAACCCGTGGCACGGGCGCCGGTAGTTGGCTGACTTTGGTCTGCGATGTGGTTAGCACGGGCGGGACGCCCGTGCCGCCAACGCTACCATCCGCCTCTTCGGAGGTGATCGATGGCGTGGATCAAGGTATCAGAGGCACTCGCGAGCGAGCCCGGCACAGAACTCACGGTCAAGGGCTGGGTCCGCACGAGGCGCGACAGCAAGGCCGACGGTGGGCTGAGCTTCATCCAGCTCCACGATGGCACCTGCTTTGACCCCATCCAGGTCGTGGCTCGAGCCGAGCTTGGCAACTACGCCGATGAGATCTCGCGCCTGACGACGGGCTGTGCGGTCGAGGTCGATGGCAGGCTTATCGAGAGCCAGGGCAAGGGCCAGCGGGTCGAGATCGAGGCCACCGAGATCCGTGTGGTCGGGTGGGTCGAGGATCCGGATACGTATCCGGTGCCGCAGAAACGCCACACGTTCGAGTACCTGCGCGAGGTCGCGCACCTGCGAACCAGGACCAACACGTTCAGCGCGATGGCCCGGGTGCGTCATCGTTTGGCGATGGGGATCCATCGATTCTTCGATGAGCGAGGGTTCTATTGGGTGCACACGCCGATCATCACGGCGAGCGACGCCGAGGGCGCGGGGCAGATGTTCCGTGTGAGCACGCTGGACCAGATGAACCTGCCGCGGGCCGACGACGGCTCGATCGATCATGCGCAAGACTTCTTCGGGAAGTCCACGTTCCTGACCGTCTCGGGACAGTTGGAGGTCGAGACGTTCTGCTGTTCGCTGAGCCGGGCGTACACGTTTGGGCCGACGTTTCGCGCAGAGAACAGCAACACGGCCCGCCACCTGGCGGAGTTCTGGATGGTCGAGCCGGAGATCGCGTTCGGGGATATCCATGACAACGCGAGACTCGCCGAGGAGATGCTGAAGTTCCTGCTCGACGATCTGCTGACGGCGCGGGGCGACGACATGGCGTTCTTCGATCTGCGAATCGAGAAGGGGCTGATCGAGCGGCTCAAGCACATCATCGAGTCGCCGTTCCGCGTGCTGACATATACAGAGGCGGTCAAGATCCTCGAATCCAGCGGCAAGGGCTTCGAGTACCCGGTGCAATGGGGCAAGGACCTCCAGACCGAGCACGAGCGTTATCTCACCGAGGAGCATTTCAAGCAGCCGGTGACGATCATCGATTGGCCGAAGGATATCAAAGCGTTCTATATGCGGCTGAATGATGATGGCAAGACGGTTGCGGGGATGGATGTATTAGTGCCGCGGATCGGCGAGATCATCGGCGGGAGCCAGCGTGAGGAGCGGCTGGACGTACTGGATACGCGGATCAAGGAGACGGGGCTGGAGCCCGAGGCGTACTGGTGGTATCGGGATCTGCGGAAGTATGGCACGGTGCCGCACGCGGGGTTCGGGCTGGGGTTCGAGCGGCTGGTCTTGCTAGCGACGGGGATGCAGAATATCCGGGACGTGATCCCGTTTCCAAGGGCTCCGAAGCAGTGTGAGTTCTAGCAGCCGCAAATAAGCTGCGACGTGTCCAATACACAGATTCCATCCAATATTGAGTCGCCGCCGTGCTCGCGGAAAAGAAGTTCGCAGCCGCGATATGGCGGGCGGGTACACTAGCCACATGAAGCTGAGTCATCTCATTGCCGGGACACTCATCGCTGTATGCGCATCCACCGCATGCGCTCAAGGCAGAAGAGTAACCCCGCAGGATGCTCGCGATCTCCATCGCAAGCTCGAACGCGAAAGGGAGCTCGAGCGCGAGGGTGCGGTCAACTCGATCACCTCAATCCTCGATGAGATGTGCAGCGCGGTTCTCGAGGGCGACCAAGCCGCGTATCTCAGGCACGTCTGGCAGGGCGATAGCGCGTACGCGACCGAGCAGCGGGCCTGGGCGGAGGGTCTCAATCGCGACACTCCCGATGTGTTCGAACTCAACGCCAGCGAGATCGACTACAGAGGCAAAGAGGGGCAATGGTTCGAGATCTACAAGCCGGCCCGCGAGGGCAGTCGGCCCCGGTACAAAGATCGACACCACTACACCGCCGCGACCCTCACCGCCCGCTGGCGCATGCCCGGGGCGGGTGTCCGCTCGGTCGAGTTTCCCGCTCGCTTCATCGAGCAGGACGGGCGTTGGCTCTACGCCGGTCGCGATTGGGAGAGCCTCGAGGCCGACGGCATCCGCGTGCAGTTCGCCAAGGGCCTTGAGAGGACCGCCAAGCGCGTGATCGATGATCTCCCAGAGATCATCGAGCACGTGCACGAGGGCTTCGAGTTCCCGCGCCAGCCTCATCGCATCCAGGGCGTCAAGCTCTACACCTCGATGCGCGAGCTCCAGTTCTCGATCTATCCCAGCTACGTCGAATCGCTGGGCGGCTGGAACGAGCCCGGCGAGAGCATCAAGCTGCTGACACGCGCCAGCGCAAGCGGACGCCAACTCAAGGCTCTTCTTGCGCACGAGTACGGGCACGTTGTGAGCTTTCTGCTGGGCGACAAAATCGTCGATGCTCCTTGGTGGGCACTCGAGGGGGTTGCCGAGCTTGTCTCCGAGGGATATGGCATGTCCAGGGAGGCGGCCGATCGCGCGATGAAGCGGATCGCCAAGAAGGGCGGCATCGTCGAGTGGGAGCGCATGGCCGATTTCCACAACGTCGACTCGAACATCAGGCGCATGGCCTATCTTCAGGGCCATCACATCATGGGGTATGTTTCCGAGCGTTTCGGCAGGACCGCCCGGAACGCCTGGCTGAGATTGATGGCACAGGGCAGCGAGTTGGATGAGGCGACGCGGGCCGCCTTCGGCATCGGATTCGAGCAACTCGATCGCGAATGGAGAGGTTCGCTCGGCGCTCGGTTCGATGATTCCGGCGAACCCTCAACTCTCCAGCCGATACCATCTGGCGATGGCTGACGCTCCCGAGGCACACTTCGACCACACGCTGTACCTGCACCCCCAGACGCTCGCGCGCTTGGGGACGATGGAGCTGCGGGCTCGCCACATCGTCGAGGGCGTGATGACCGGGGCCCACCGCTCGCCCAGGACCGGGTTCAGCGTCGAGTTCGCCCAGCACCGCCCCTACGCGTCGGGCGACGACCTGCGCCACCTGGACTGGAAGGTCTACGCCAGAACCGACAAGCTGCACCTCAAGCAGTATCAGCAGGAAACCAATCTGGACCTCATGGTCCTTGTTGACGCCTCGGGGTCGATGAACTACGGCTCGCGAGACTTCGGCGACGCCTCGGGAACCGGGGCCAAGGTCGGACCCAGGGGCGAGACCGCCTGGACCAAGTTCGACCACGCGACAGCCCTGGCGGCGGCGCTGAGCTACATCACGCTCCGCCGGGGGGATCGCGCGGGGGTGGTTGTGTTCGCCGACGAGATCGAGAAGATCGTTGCCCGATCCAGCCAGCAGCGTCAGTGGCGTCAGATCATTGATGCGCTGAGCACCCACCCGGTCGATGGTCCGACCGACATCGCCCGGGTCATGGACCAAGTCCTGGCCAAGATCAACAACCGCTGCCTGATCGTGCTGGTCAGCGACCTGTTCGAGGACCCGGCGGCGCTGCGCAAGGCCCTGGCGCGGGTGCGTCATCGCGGGCACGATCTGATCTGCTTCCAGGTGCTCGACCGCGCCGAGATGGCGTTCGATTTTCGCGACCCCACGCCGTTCGAGGGCTTCGAGGGCGAGGCGCGCCTGCGGATCGACCCCAGGGCGCTGCGCAAGGGATACCTCGAAGCGCTCGACAGGCACATGCGGGAGGTCGAGCGGATCGTGCGCGGGTTCGGGTTCGAGCATGAGAAGGTAGATACCGGCGGCTGGCTCGGCAAGCCGCTGGCGGCGTATCTGGCGAGAAGGAACGCGAGGATTAAGAGGAGCAAGTATGGGTAGGGTCTGGGGTCTAGGGTCTGGGGTCTGGGGTTGCGGTTGGCACGGTGCGAGGGCGTGCGAAGTTCCTTCGGGCCGCCCTGCATCTGAGTCCATCTCGCGCGAGCAGATCGCGGCATGATGAGCATCGCCGGAAACTCCAAATCGACGCCCGGGGATGGTCCGGTGTATCGCCAGCTTCGGGTCTGGCAGCGCGCCATCGAACTGGTCGAATGCGTGTACGCGCTGACAAAGCCCTGGCCCGATTCTGAGAGATTCGGCCTGATCTCCCAGATCCAGCGGGCCTCGGTGTCGATTCCAGCAAACATCGCCGAGGGGTATGGGAGGAGCCATCGCGGCGATTATCTTCGGTTTCTGTCGATCGCCAGCGGATCTCTCATGGAAGTGGAGACTCTCCTCACGATAGCGGTGCGTGTGGGCGTGTGTGATCGCGACGCCGCCACCGAGTGCTGGTCGATTCTCCAGGACACCGGGCGAATGCTGACACGCCTCACCCAAAGCCTGCGGAATGACAAGCCCTCCCCACCCCAGACCCCAGACCCCAGACCCCAGACCCCGCCTCCGCAGGAGGCGCACCCGTGACCTTTCTCAACCCCGCACTCGCCGCGATCGGCCTCGCCGCCATCGCCCTTCCGATCATCATCCACTTCTTCATGCGCCGCAGGCGCAAGCCGGTCATGTGGGGCGCGATGCGGTTCCTGATCGAGGCGTACAAGCGCCAACGCCGCCGGCTCATGTTCGAGCAATGGCTGCTACTGCTCGTGCGCTGTGCGCTTGTCGCCCTGCTCGCGCTGGCCATCGGGCGGATGTTCCTCGGCGGCGGAGAGTCAGAAATCAGCGCACGCACGCTGTATATCGCCATCGACAACAGCCTGACGGCGAGCGCGACCGACGAGAACGGGCAATCCTCGCTCGATCGCCACGAGGCCAGAGCCGCGGATTTGTTGAGCGAACTGAGCACGTTCCGAGGAGATCGCGCGGGGCTGGTGCTGCTGGGAGCGCCCAGCGAGGCGGTGATCGTGCCGGCGACGAGCGATCTGACCCGCGTGCGCAACGCCATCGACGCCATCGAATCAAGCGACGCCGGACCGGACATGGGTGCTGCTCTGCGCGCGATCGACGATGCGCTCGCACAAGAGCCCGACTCGGCAGCGACGATTGCGCTGCTCAGCGATTGGCGCGAGGGCTCGCTGGGCCAATCCGAGAGCGGTGCCTCGCAGCAGGGTGCGGGACAGGGCGTGGGCCAGAGCGGGGGGCGGACCATCGTCGCCGCGGCACCCGCCATCGAGGTGCTGGAGAACTTCACGATCAGCGAGGTGCGACCAAGGCGGTCGGTCTTGATCGCAGGCGGGGCGGGCGACGCCGGGCTTGCGGGCAGTGGGCAGGTCGCGGTCACGCTGCGGCGCAGCGGATCGCTCGCGTTGGCTCGCCGATCGGTCGATGTCGCGATCTCGCTCGAACGCGACAGCGGGCGTCTGAGCCTGGGCGTGGGCAGCGCCGTGTTCGAGGGCGGGCAGACAGAGACGAGTGTCGTCATCCCCTTCACGCTCAACGACGCGACACCGGGACACGCGGCTCTGGTCGCGCAGATCCGCGAGGACGACGCGATCGCCGGCGACAACATCAGGCGTCGCGGACTAGAGGTCCGCCGGGAGCTGCGCGTGGGCGTGGTCTCCGATCGATCGCTCGCCAGCGTGTCGCTCCGCCGATTCGAGCCGCCGGATTGGGTGGGCGTGGCGCTCGAACCTTCGGGAGCGAATCGTGCCGGGCGACAGATCGACGCCGAGGCGTTGCTGCCGGGCTCGATCGATCGGGCGCGATTGTCGCGCTACGACGCGGTGGTGGTCACCATCCCCGACCGCCTGAGCGAATCGGCGTGGCGTCAGTTGCGGGTGTTTGTCGAGGAGGGCGGCCTGCTGTTCGCCTCTGCCGATCGCGCCGGCGAGACCCAGAACGGGCTGGCGAGCCTTATCGAGTCGTTCGATCTCTCGTGGACGCTGGATCTCGAGGCCCGCGAGCTTGATGCGCCCGTGTCGCTGGCGATGCCCGATCCGCAGGCCCCATCGTCCAGCCTCGTCGGCGTGCTGCTCGGCGAGTTCGAGTCGCTCACCAGGCCCGTCACCGTCGAACGCCTGCTCGCCATCCGCGATATCGACAACGATGAGGTGGTGATCCGGACCGAGGCGGGAGACCCGTTCCTGGTCGCGGGGCGCGGGATGGGGGGGGCGGGGGCGCGCGGGCTGGTCGTGCTGATGCTCAGCGCGATCGACCCGGGGTGGACAACGCTGCCGACCAAGCCGCTGATGGTGCCGCTGATGCAGGAGATCGTGCGTCAGGGTGTGGGCGAGGCCTCTATGGTCGCGACGACCATCGCGGGGCGACCGCTGACACTCGATGCCCAGGCAATCGCGCTGGAGCCGATCTCGCCCGGCGCGCCCCCCATCGCCATCGCGGGCGATCGCGAGGTCTCCACAGGGCGCGCCGGCGTGTGGCGAGTGCGCGAGGCCCAGGGCGCAGGCGAAAGATTGATGATCGTCAACGCAGACGCCGACGCGGGCGACACCGCGGTCGTCACGCCCGATCGCGCCCGCGATTGGCTCGCGCGCCAGGCGGGCGAGGTGGCATGGCTCGATGACTCGTTGACCATGAGTGTGGGCAGCGAGTTGGCCAGCGACGCCGGCTCAAACCTCAGCCTCGGGCTCTTTCTCGCGGCACTGGTGCTGTGTGTCTTCGAGACGATGATGGCCCGGTTCGCGAGCCACGCCGAGACCGGGGGCTCGCCATGAACGAGATTCTCAACGGGCTGTTCGGCACGGGAGAGCTGGGATTCGGTGACGGCGGCGTGCACCTGGGCTTTGCCAGGCCCATCTCGACCTGGGCGTGGGCGCTGCTGCTCGCGGGCATCGTGGGCGTCAGCGTCTGGAGCTATCGCCACCTGGTGGGCGCTGTTCGGACACGGACCGTGCTCGCGGTTGTGCGAGGGCTCCTGCTCATGCTGCTGGCGATCCTGGCGATGGGGCCGAGGCTCATCGAGCCGCACGAGCGCATCGAGCGTGATTGGACGATCGTCCTCGTGGATCGCAGCGCGTCGTTGAGCGTTCCCGACGCCCAAGATTCGGGCGCGCAGGGCTCAGACACCCGCAGACGTTCGCGCGATGCGCAGTTGCGTGAATCGATCGCAAACGCCTGGCCGGCACTTCGCGAGATGGACCAGAGCCGCAACGTGCTGTGGATGGGCTTTGGCGCGGGCGCATTCGATCTGTCCAGAACCGCCGACGCCACGATCGATCTCGACGAACCCGTTCAGCGACGCACCGCATTGGGCGAATCGCTCGATCAGGCGCTGCGTCGCACCAGCGGACGGATCGTCTCGGCGATCGTGATCGCCAGCGACGGGCGTTCGCTCGACGACATCTCGCCCGAGGCGATCAAACGGATCCAGAGCGAGCGGATCCGCATCGTGACCATCGCGCTGGGATCGGAGACGCCCATGGCGGACCTCGCGCTCTCGCGCGTGGACGCGCCCGACGAGGCGTATGTGAATGACCCCGTGCCGGTGCGGGTCCGCGTGGAGCGCCTGGGCACCGGCGATGCGCCGACGGCCCGCCTGCAGCTCGTGGACGACCGGACGGGCATCGTGCTCGATGAACAGGAGCTGACCGGCGACGCCGTCCAGGAACTGACGCTCTCGACCAAGCCCGACGAGCCGCGCCAGGCGAGTTGGAGCGTGCGCATCGTCACCGACAGCCCGGATTTGGTCGAGGCGAACAACACGCAGACGATCGAGCTGACCCTGGTCGATCGCCCCTTGCGGATCGCCTACTTCGACGGCTACCCGCGCTGGGAGTATCGATATCTGAAGAATCTGCTCCTGCGCGAGGCGTCGCTGCGGTCGAGCTCGCTGCTGCTGGCGACGAATCGGCGGTTCACCCAAGAGGGCGATGAGGCGCTGCTCAGCGTCCCCACCTCCCCCGAGGAGTGGGCGAACTTCGACGTGATCATCATGGGCGACCTGCGCCCCGAGGTCTTCAGCCCCACGCAGCTCGAGCAGCTCCGCGATCTGGTCGCCACCCGCGGGGCGGGGCTGATCTGGATCGGTGGCACCGGTCCGACGCCCGGACGCTGGCGCGGCACGCCCCTCGAAGACCTCTTGCCCTTCACGCTGAACGACAGCGAGGGCTTGTCTGCATATACCGAGCCTGTGACAATCTTCGCCGGTGATGCCAGCGAGCGCCTGGGCGTGCTCCGCATGGGAGATGGCGGCTTCTCGTCGCGCCTGAGCGATCCGCGCACCGGGTGGTCGAGGCTGTGGTTCGCCCAGCGCATCGAGCCGGCGAGCCTCAAGCCGACGGCGGAGGTCCTTGCGTTTGCCGCGCCCGAGCAGAGCGTGCGTCGCGCGATCGAGCGCGACGGGATCTCAGCGCTCGATCACCCGCCCGAGGACGCGACGCCGCTGGTGATGACCATGCGGTATGGCGCGGGGCGGGTGGTCTATGTCGGGACCGACGACACATGGCGCTGGCGGTTCGGTCGTGGCGAGGCGCTCCAGGAACAGTTCTGGATCCCGCTGGTTCGCCTGCCCGGGCGCGACAGCCTGGCGCGATCGGGCCAGCCGGCGGTGCTCGATGTCTCGCCCTCGCAGGCGCTGGTGGACCAGCCGGTGCGGTTCACGGTCCGCGTGCTGGATCAGCGCCTGGCCGACGCCGCGGGTGAGCGGGTGCGCTTGCGAGCGCGGGACGCGAGGAATCCGGATGATCCGGGCGTGATAATCGAGCTTCGCGCATCGAACACCGCCAGGACATCGGGGCTGACGACCTTCGATGGCACATGGTCGTTCCCGACCCCCGCCGACCTGACGATCGAGCCGACCGACGCGTGGCTTTCGGGGCTTGGGATCCGTCGATCGCTGACGGTTTTTCGCGAGGACGCGGAGATGCGCCATCCCGAGGCCGACCACGCCTTCCTGGCCTCGATCCGCGAGCGGAGCGTCAATCCGGGCCTGGCAAGCGAGACCGACCCGCCGGTGGAACTGGGTCCGGAGTCGCTGGCGGATCTTCCCGGGCTGATTCCTGTTCGGGATCTGCGGACCGAGGCCCCGCCGACGGTGGAGCCGCTCTGGGACCGCTGGATCGTGCTCGTGATGCTGCTGGGGCTGTTAACGTTGGAGTGGGTGGGGCGCAAGCTGCTGTCGCTTGCATGAATCGTGCCAAAGACGCCCTTGTGACCCGATTGTGACGCAACCGAGGGGTTGTGAAATCGTTGAACGAGGGACAGCCGTCAACCGCTGTTTTCGGGTGGTGTTCGATAATCCTCAATCCGGGGCAGGCGATAGACCGAACAGAATCCTGAGAAGAAACGTTGATTGGGTAGGGTAAGAGGCGTCAAACTCCTTTTCAGGAGGTCCGCGTGAGCAGCAACACGACCCGCCGAGGTGTGCCGATCGATCGCCTGGAGACGGCGCTGCGCCGCCTGCGTTCGCGGGCGAGGCTGCTGCTAGCGGCGCGTGGGGTGGCGATGATCCTGGCGATCGCGCTGGGCTCGATTCTCGCGGTCGCAGTGCTGGATTATTTTCTGCGTCTGCCGGCGGCGATGCGCTGGATCGCGTGGATGGGCGGCGTGGTCACATTCGTGTTCGCGGTGCGTTCGCTGATCCTGCCGACCTTCAAGTTCCACCCCAAGCTGAGCGATCTTGCGCTGCGCGTGGAATCGACTCTGGGCAACAACCCCGCGGGATGGCTCGCGTCGGCGCTGGACCTGGACCCAGACGACGCCCGGGCCAATGAAGCCATCCGCGTCGCCGATGCGAAGCTCGCCGAGATCGGGCCATGGCATGTGCTCGAGCCGGTGCGTTCTGCGCGATTCGGCGCGGGGCTCGGCGCGGCACTGGTGATTGCGGTCGGCGTGGTCGCCATGTCACCGACGCTGGCGTCGATCGGCACGCTGCGCGTGCTCGCACCATGGTCGGATGTGAGCTGGCCCAAGAGGACACTGATCGCCGACGCGACGACGACCGGCGCGGTCCACCCGCTGGGCGTGAGCCTGGATCTATCCGCAAATCTCACCAGGACCCCCGCGCCACTGGGGCAATCGCGCGTCGTCGCGATGGTGCGCTTCATCGAGGACGGGCACGCGGGCGAAGCGATGCGCCTGCCCATGACCGCCCGAGCCGAGAGCGAGACTCCGGGATCGGGCGAGCTGTATCAGCGTCGCGTCGAGACGCCCGATCAGGCAACGGGCGAGATCAGTATCGAGTATTGGTTCGTCTCGCTGGATGACCAGACGCTGCCGCGCACGATCCTGCTGGCGCCGACACCCGAGGTTGTCTCGGCGAGAATCGAGATCACGCCGCCGGCGTACGCAAGCGAGATCGTCGCGGCGAGCGATCAGTTCTTCTCCGGGTCGCACGATCTGGGCACGGGCGTGGACGGGCGGGCGATCGCCGGGCCGATCCTCGCCGGGTCGAGCTACGAGTTGCGGATCGAACTGAACAAGCCGGTCGCCGTGCTCTCGCCGGGAAATCCAAGCCCGGCATGGCTGGATGATCTCATCGCAAAGAGCACCGACGCGAGCGTTAAACTGCTGGGCGATTCGATGGTCATTAGCGGGTCGATCGACGACTCGACCCGCATCGCTGTCTCGCTCCGTGATCAGCACGGGCTGGTCAACGCCCTTTCCAGCGCCTTCAGCCTCGATGTGTTGCAGGACATGGCACCCGCCGCAAGTGTCACCGAGCCCGCGCACGACGAGGGCGTGCTGGCGACCGCGATGCTGGATCTGGTGGGCGAGGCCAGCGACGACGTCGCACTGCGAGAAGTCTCGCTCGAACACCAGATCGCCCGGCGTCCGAGCAACTCCGAAGGCGCACCGCCCGAGCCGGACTCGAGGGTATCGATCATCGCGGTGCGCTCGCTCGAGAGCGAGCCGGCGTCTTCGAGAGCCCGCGCAAGTGTCGGCATTGCGTTCGATCTGGCGACACTGCCCCTGACTGCGGGCGACGAACTCTGGATCACCGGTGTCGCCAGCGATATCTATGCGCGCGATGGCGTGACCCACGATCCCGCTCGCTCCAAGGTTCGCCGGCTGCTGATCATCGATGAGGATCAGCTCGTCGATCGGCTGCGACGCGACCTGGACGCGATCCGCGAGGCAGCCCGCACCTTGGACGAGGCCCAGGCGCGCGTCGAGCGACAGATCGATCGGCTCGGGTCGAGCGACGGCGCACGCGATCAGCAGGCCTCGATCGGCGAGCAGATCCAGGCCCAGCGTGAGGCCGCCGAGCGCATCGCCCAGCGGATGCAACGCAACCGTCTGAACGATCCAGCGCTGGATGGGCTTGTCAATGATGCGGCGAGTGCCTTGGACGCCGCTGCCCAGGCCGCGAGTGAGGCCGCGATCGCCATCGAACAGAGCGTCGAGCAGGGCGCAAGGCCCGGCGACAATCCCGAGCTCGAGCGCGAGATCGAGCGGGCCCAGCGCGAAGTGCGCGACGAGCTGGGACGCCTGGCCGAGATGCTCAGCCGGGGGCAGGACGAGTGGCTCGTGCGTCGCGACGTCGAGCGCCTGTTGAGCGAGCAGAGGCGCCTCGCCGAGCAGACCGAGGCCATCGGTCGCACCACCGCCGGGCGCGCCGCGAGCGATCTGTCGCCCCAGGAACTCAGCGAGTTGGATCGCATCGCCCAGCGTCAGCGCGAGGCCGCCGAGGAACTGGAGCAGACCCTCGATGAGCTGAACGAGCGTTCGAGGCAGCTCTCGGAGGTGGATCCGTCTCAGGCCGCCGCGATGCGGCAGGCGGCAGACCGCGGCAGGCGTTCGCAGGCGCAGGAATCGATGCGCGACGCCGCCGAGCAGGTGCAGCAGAACCAGACCGCCAGCGCCGGGCAGAATCAGCAGAACGCGATCGAGGCCCTGGAAGAGATGATCGAGGACCTGGACTCGGCAAACCGCAATCGCGACGCGGCGCTGGAACGCATGCTCGCCAGCGTGATCGAATCGCTCGAAGGGCTCATCAAAGCTCAGGAACGCGAGCTGGCGGCGCTGGATCAGGCTGTCGCCCAGGAGTATTTCAAGGATCTGGATCAGGGCATGGTCCGCCTGTACACCAACGCGCTGGGCGTGCATGACCAGGTCCGCTCGCAGGGTGCGGATCTGGATTCGGTCGCGGACCTGCTCGATCTAGCGATCGGTGCAGAGGAAGAGGCGATCGCGGGCCTCCGCGCCGAGCCCGTCGACGAGCCCCGTGCGCGCGAGGGCGAGCAGGCGAGCCTGTCGCGCCTGAAGGAAGCCAAGGCTGAGGCGATGCGATTGCAAGAAGAGGCCGCCGCACGCGATCAGGCCCGCGAGCTCGCCGAGCTGCGCGCTGCGTATCGCGATGCGCTCGAGCAGCAGGTGGCGCTGCGAGCCGAGACCCAGACGCTCGCCGATCGGACGCTTGGGCGGCGCGAGCGTCAATCGGCCCGCACGCTGGGCCAGCAGCAGGACGCGCTGCGCATCACCCTCCAGGAGATCCGCGAGAACAACGACGAGTTCGACGATGCGCCGATGTTCGACTACGCCCATAGGCGACTCGACTCGCTGATGGAATCCGCGGCGGGAGACCTGAACAACGGAGCACCGGCCGGCGGAACGGTCCGGCGCCAGAACTCGGCGGTGCGCATCCTGCAGTCGATCATCGAGGCGATCAAGGACGCCGAGTCTCAGGACGACCCGTTCCGGGATTCGGCGCAGAGCCAATCGAGCGGGCAGTCCGGTGGACAGGGCGGCGAAGATGAGCCGTTGCTCCCGCCGGCGTCCGAACTCAAACTGCTGCGGGCGATGCAGGGCGAGGCGTTGGCGTGGACCCGCGAGCTGGACGACTCGGGCGAGGTCAATTCCACAGAACTCGAGATGCTGAGTGAACTGCAGACCGATCTTCAAGAGCGCGGCGAGGAACTGATCGAGAAGCTGTTCCAGAACCAGCAGCGCGGGCTGCCGAATCTGGACAAGGAGAATCAGCGATGAGTCGGCGCCTGGTGGCATTGGTCGGGCTCGCCCTGGCATGGCCCGCGTTCGCGCAGGATGGATCGAGCGAGGATTCGCAAGTCGAGCGGCGCGAAGCGCCGCCGACGCTGGATGAGCTGCTGGGCCTGGAAGACGCCGGCGAGGTTCGTGAGCGAGAGCGCGAGCTGCCGATCAACGACCCAACCAAGAATGAGCTAGATCGGCGTCTGGAAGGCCAGCAGATCAACGAGGCGTTCATCGAGGCGGTGGCGCTGATGGGTGAGACCGCACAGCGGATCGATCTGGCCGGCGATACCGGCATCACGACCCAGCGATTGCAAGAAGAGATCCTGCGAAAGCTCGACCAGGTGCTCGAGGCCGCGCGACAGCAGCAGAGCCAGAGCTCGTCGAGTTCCAGCGACTCGCCCCAACAGCAGCCCGACCAGCAGCAGCAACAGGAAAACCGCAACCCCCAGCAGTCAGAATCCAGCGACGCCCAGGACGCCCCCGCCGAGCAGGATTCGCAGCTCTCGCCCCAGGGCGCGGGCAACAGCGCGAGCTGGGGCTCGCTGCGCGCCCGCGTGCGCGATGCGCTGGTGCAGGGAACCAGCGACCCGTTCAGCTCGCTGTATCGCTCGCTCACCGAGGATTTCTATAAGCGGCTTGCAGAGGAGGATGGCAGATGAAGCGCATCGCGGCTGGGTTCATTGCGGCCTTGGGTTTTCAGGCGATTGCTCAGGATGCGCCGCCCGCGCTCAGCGGCGCAGAGAACAACGCCATGCCCAGCGAGATCACCGATGAGAGCGCGCGTGCCGTCGAACGCGGCGTGCATTACCTCGCCGCAGAGTTCCAGCCCGACGGCTCGGTCGGAACGGGGCGCTATTCGCGCAACGTCGCGGTCACCAGCCTGGCGTGCCTGGCGCTCATGGCGGAGGGCAGCGTGCCCGGGCGCGGGCGTTTCGGCGAGGAACTCGATCGGGGCCTGGAGTTCGTGCTCGGCTCCAGCGACGAGAACGGGCTGCTCGCCGCCGAATCAAGCCATGGGCCGATGTATGGGCACGGCTTCGCGACGCTGTTCCTGGGCGAGGCCTACGGCATGACCCAGGGCGGGGGCGACACCGCGCTCGCCGAACGCACCCACGAGGTGCTCATCAAGGCGATCCGCCTGATCGAGAGGACCCAAAGCGCCGACGGCGGGTGGCGCTACAACCCCGTGCCCCACGACGCGGATCTGAGCGTCACGATCTGCCAGATCATGGCCCTGCGCTCGGCACGCAACGCCGGGATCGAGGTGGACAAGGACGTGATCGATCACGCGATCGAGTATGTCCGGCGCCTGCGCAACCCCGACGGCGGGTTTCGGTACCAGTTGCAACAGGGGACCAGCCTGTGGCCCCGGACGGCCGCGGGCGTGGCGAGCCTCTACTACGCGGGGGTCTACGAGGACGACGCGATCGACGGCGCCCTGGCGTACATCAAGCAGATGGCAAAGCCCGGCGAGCCGCATCCCCGGCGGGCCCATTACTACTACGGGCACTACTACGCCGTGCAGGCGATGTACCTCGCCGGCGGGGAGCACTGGGCCGAATGGTGGCCCGCGATCCGCGACGAACTCGTGGACAACCAGCTCCCCGACGGCTCGTGGGAGGATCGGGCAATCGGCAGCGCCTACGCGACCGCCATGAGCCTGATTGTTCTTCAGATGCCCAACCGCTATCTGCCGATCTTCCAGAGGTGATCCGCTATCAGGTATTGAGAGAGGTTGGAGCCGGGCCTTGCTGATATGTTCTCGTGCCAGATTGATCGCAGGCGCCGCGATGGGCGTCGTGTCGGCGGGCTCGCTCGCGCAGACGCGCATCTTCCTCGACCGCGACCTCCAAGAGACCTTCGCTGAGCTTGTCTCGATGACCGGCGACACGATCACGATCCGCCGCCAAGGGCTCTTGGAGCAGACCCCGCGCGGGCAGTGGCTAGCGATGCTCACCCCCGGACAGGCCTGGGAGTCGATCGGAGATCGGCGGATCCTGATCAGCGGATCGGGCGCGTCGTTCGGGCTCAACCATCGCATCGAGCTCGTGGACGCCCAGAGGCTCTTCGGGAGGCTCGCCGAGGAGAAATCGCCCGAGCCCGACACCGTCCTCTGGACCATCCCGGGCTTTGACGATCTCACAATCTCGCTCGAGCAGATCGCGTCGATCCGCCTGGTCAGGTCCAGCCGCGGGCCAACCCCCTTCGACCCATCTGCGGGCGACTCGGTTGTCGCGATCAACTCCGACCGATTCACGGGGTTCGTGGAGTCGATGGGCGACCCGCTGGAGATCGATCCGGGCTCGGGCGTGATCAACCTGCCCTGGTCGCTTATCCGCGAGGTCCGCCTCTCGAACCCCAAGGTCCGATCGATCGATCCGCTCGCGTGGCTAAGCGATGGATCGATCGTCGCTTTTCGCGCCGGGGTCATCGACTCGCCCTCGTTGTTCACCGCGACGCTCGCGCTGGGCGATCAGAGCCCGCCGGGCCAATCGCCGCGCGGACCGATGATCTCGCTGCCGGCGATTGCGATTCGGGCCATCTCCTTCGACCCGACGCGCCTCGTCGCGCTCAGCGAGATCCAGCCCGCGAATATTGACGTGTTCGACGAGCGGCGCTGGGCGCCTCCGATCGACGTTGGCGACCCCAGCGTCGCCCAACTCGGTGCGGCCAAGATCACCATCAGCGGGCCGGTGCAATGCGAGTGGCCCTTGCCAGAGGGTGCGGTCAGGCTCGCCGGGGTCGCGGTGCTCCCCGAGGATTCGAGGCTCTGGGGCGACTACGAGCTGGTCATGGGCGTGCGGACCTCCGGCGGCGAGATCCGCGAAGTTCTGCGAGAGCGCCTCAACGCCCAGCAGGTCATGGTGCCGTTCAACATCTCGCTGCGACCAGCCGGCACGCCGATCAGCACCATCGTCATCCGCCTGGAATCGGGCGAGTTCGGCCCGATCCAGGACGAGGTCGTGCTGGAGCGCACGCTGATCCTGCTCGAACCCTGATTGATCTACTGCGGATCGCGCGGCTCCCATCGCACGCGAGCCGCGCCGAGCAGCGACCCCGTCGCGACAGCCAGGTCGATCTGCGAGACCTGATAATCAACGATCGCGTTGATCTCCGCGGACTGCGCGTCGGCGAGGCGAGCTGCGGCGTCGAGCACGTCGGTGCTGGTCGAATCGCCCACGCCGAACTGCCTCTGCTCGGCCTCGAGCGTTCGCTGATTGAGCACGACGGACTGCCTGGCGGCGAGGATGCGCTGCCAGCCCGCATAGATCGCGTCGACCGCGTCGAAGACCTCCTGGCGGATCGTCTGATCGCGCCCCGCCCGGCTGGAAACCCGCTGCAATCGGGTCAGGATCGCCTGACGCAGCGACGAGCGGGCGGCGAGATTGCCAATGGGCACCTCGCCCCGAAGGCCGATCGACCAATCCTCGAAGTCGTTCTCGCTGAGCGTGTCCAGCGCATCGCCCTCGCTGGAACCCAGGCCGTTGATGGTGTAGGTGAGCGTCGCGTCGAGCAGTGGCCGCAGTCGGTTCTCGGCGTCGCGGATGTTCGCCGCGTCGGTGAGCAATCGCAGTTCCAGCTCGAGCAGCTCCATCCGCTGGTCGATCGCACGCGCCGCCAGCGCCGGCGCATCGAGCTCAAAGCGAACCGGGTCCGGCGGGGTGGCGGGAACAATGACCTGCGGCGAGTCCACGTCCAGGCCGTCCATGTTCATCCTGCGCTTCAGCTCACGCTGGCGCACCAACACCAGATTTTCGGAGTTGATGATGTCCTCCAGGCGATCGGCAACGCCCGCCTGGGCGCGGGTGACCTCGATCTCGGCGACCTCGCCCGCGTTGACCTCTCGCTCGGCCCGCCTCAGCTGCGTCATCGCAAGCTCGTACTGCTGCTGTCGCACGTCGAGTTCCTGGCGGGCCTGGTACAGGCGCCAATACGCCCGATCGACACTCGCCAGCTCGTTGATGACACTCAGCTTGGTCTGCGCCTCGGAGATCTGGCGGTTGTAGCTGGCGACGCGGATCGCGTTGGTTGAGCTGAACCGCCCGGCGTTGCGCAAGAGCGAATGGCTTAGGGTCAGCTCAAGATCCGCGGTGAACGCGGGATTGAGCGTGCTGAACTCGTTATTGGTCTCCACGCGCGTGAACGGCGCGCTGACCTCGACCGAGCCCCCTGTGCGTAGGGGGATCCGCACTCCAGGTTCAACGCTTGTGAACTGCTGCTCGGCGCTGGTCAGGGTGCTCGATGTCGGCGTGTCGGTCTCGGTCCGGTTCACGTTGAGAAAGAACAGCGACTCGAACGCCGCCTCGGCCTCGCTGAGCGACGCGTTGGCGATCGCCGGGTCTACGAGCGCAACCTGCAGGTTGAGATTGTTCATCAACGCCGACACCCGCGCGTCTTCGAGCGAGATTTCTACTCGCTCCAGGCCCGCGAACCGATCCGGGGCCTCGTCGCCAAAGTCTTCGGGCTCTCCATCGACGCCGTCCGGCGACACATACCTGTCGATGGGCAGCGACACCACCTCGCGCGTCCGCTCGGGAGCGACGACCCGTCCATAGTCGTTCTGCATCGGCGCGAGTGGGTTGGAACACCCGCCCGCGAGCAACAGACACGAACCCCCCACTCCACATATCGCGAGTCTGTGCATCGGACCTCTCGTGTTATTCGTGTCTGAGCGCCTCGATGGGATCGAGACGCGCCGCCTTGATTGCCGGGAACATGCCGAAGACCACGCCGGTCGCCCCGCTGAATCCCACGCTGAGAACGACGACCCACAGCGGCGTCGAGGCCTCGTCCAATGGTGACCCAGGGATCATCTGCATGAGCAGAACCAGCCCCTGGCCGACCGCGAGCCCGACCGCCCCGCCGACCAGGCACAGCGTGACCGCCTCGACTAGAAACTGGGTCAAGATGACGCTGGGCCTCGCGCCGACGCTCTTGCGCAGGCCGATCTCGCGGGTGCGCTCGGAGACGCTCACCAACATGATGTTCATGATGCCCACTCCGCCGACCAGCAGGCTGATGCCCACGATGCCGCCCGCGCCGGCGGTGATCGCGCTAGCCACGCGCTTGAAACCGTCAATGAACTGCTGGATGACGCCGACATCGAAGGTGTCGGGATAGTCGCCCTCCAACCCTCGGACCTTGCGCAGCACGGCGGAGATCTCGGCGATCGCATCCTCGGACTTGTCCGGGCTTGACAGTTGCCCCATGGCGTAGCTGACCCACGCGTTTGGATTCAGCCGAAAAGCGGTGCTCACGGGAATGAAAATCTCAGCATTGGTCTCGCCCCCGCCGAACATTGCGCTCAGCTCCACAGTCTCCACGAGCCCCACGATCGTAAAGCGATTCTGATTCAAAAGGAACGTCTGCCCCGTAGGATCGCTGTCGAGGCCCAACTCATCGATCGCCTTATCGTTCACGAGGCACACATCGCGGCGTTCTCGCTCGTCGATATCATTGAACGGGCGTCCCAGGATCACGCTGCGTCCCTCGATCTCGTGCCAGGTGTTCCTGATGCCGGTCACGCGTACGCCATCGAGCTTGGTGTCGCCGAACTGCGCCGGATAGCCGCCGTTGATGAGCGGCGTGATCTTCGTGATGCTTGGGCAATGCTCCTCGATCGTATCGATTTCCTCCAGCGTGAGCAGGACGTCGCGCCAGCTGATCTTGTTGCGCAACTCGCGCGGGCGATCGCCGCTGATATAGACCTTGCGGGCACCGAACGTCTCAAACTCGGTGAGGATGCTGTTTTCCAGCCCCTTCATCGCGGCGACCACCGCGATGATCGAGCTGACGCCGATGATGATCCCCAGCGTCGTCAGCAGCGAGCGGACCTTGTTCGCCCATATCTGGCCCAGGGCGAGGAACACGGTCTGGGTGACCAGGCGGGGCAAGATCAGGATGGTGCGCAGCAGGAACATGGCGAAGTCACTCCTTGCTCGCCGTCGCCGGCGTCCGCTCGACGACCTCGGTTCTCACCGCCGCGGCCCTCGCCGCGCTGTGAAGGAACGACGCGTGCACCGGGTCATCGTGAGCCGGATAATCGCTGACGACCTTGCCGTCGGTGAGGCGCACGATCCGCTCGGCGGCGTCGGCGACGTCCTCCTCGTGGGTGACCATCACGATGGTCTGACCCTCGGCGTGCAACTGCTTGAAGAGCTCGATGATGTCCTCGGTCGTCGTCGAATCCAGGTTGCCCGTGGGCTCGTCGGCCAGGAGAATGCTCGGATGGCTCACCAACGCCCGCGCGATGGCGACCCGCTGACGCTGACCGCCCGAGAGCTGGCTCGAGCGATGGCGCATCCGATCGCTCAGGCCGACCCGATCCAGCGCCCCGCGGGCCAATCGCCGGGCGCTCAGCCAGTTCTTGCGGCTGTAGATCAACGGCAGCATCACGTTCTTGAGCGCGCTGGTCCTGGGCAACAGCTCGAAGCTCTGGAAGATAAACCCGATCTCCTCGTTGCGCACCTGGGCGAGCGCTGCCTGGCCCATCTTGTGCGTCGGCTTGCCGTTGAGCACGTACGACCCGCGCGTCGGCTTATCCAGGCAGCCGATGATGTTCATCAGCGTGCTCTTGCCCGAGCCGCTGGCACCCATGATCGCGACGAACTCGTTGTTGGCGATGGACAGATCGACGCCGCGCAGCGCGTGGACACGCTCGACGCCGACCTTGAAGGTCTTCTCGAGTTGCCTGATCTCGATGGTCATCCGCCCGCCGACTCCAGTGTCTCACTCGAAGGCCCGTCGGTCGCGAGCACGCCGGCCATCTCGCCCGCGGCGATGTCGTCGCTCCTTATCGCTTGCCCGTGCTTGAGTTCTTCGAGAATCTTGTAGGGCCCCGCGATCACCCGATCGTCTTCGCCGAGACCCGCCTCGATCACGGTGTTCTTCAGATCGCTCGCCCCGATTGTCACCGGCGTTACCCACGCCTTGCCGTCGGCGACGGTGTACACGACGTAGGTAAACGTCTTGCGTTTGTCGATCAGCTCGCTCGCCTCGACGATCTCCTTGGGCAGATCGCTGATCCTGCGGCTCAGCACCGCCTGGCTCGGCACCTGCATCGCATTGGGAATCGTCTCGACGAGGATATCGCAACTCGCGGTGAGCCCGCTGCGGAGCGTCTGGCCCTCCTTGAGATGCACAACGATCTCGGTCTCAAAGAAGTATGTGCCGTCGGTGTGGGTCAGACGCTGCTGGCCGACCTTGCGGACGACGCCCTTGAAGACCTCGTCGCCGTAGGCGTTGATGAAGACGTCAACATGCTGCCCGGCCTCGACGCTTGTGACGTTGGCCTCGTCCACGCGAGCCTGAAAGAGCATCTCCGACAGATCCGCGATCTCCATGATGACGCTCGCCGGGTTGTTCATCGTGCCGACGACGACCAGCTCGCCCTCTTCCTTATCCAGCGTCGTGATGATGCCCGAGATCGGTGTCGCGATCGTCGTGTTCGCTAGATCTTTTCTCGCCCGCCGGATCTGTGCGCGCGAGACCTCGATCGACGCCAGCGCGCCCAGCACCACCGCCTGGGCCCGTTTCACGCCCTGCTCGCCGACCTCGACCGCCGCCTCGGCGATCTTGACGTTCGCCTCCTGCTGCTGGAAGCTCGCCTCGGCGCGGAGCAGATCGGCCCGCGAACGGTCCTTGGTATCGAAGAGTTCTCGGACCCGCCCGACCTCTGCCGTCGTCTCGTCGAGCGCCGCTCTCGCGCCCTCAAGGCGTGCTTCCTCGCTGCGCATCGACGCCCTACTCGAACTCAGGCTGACCAGAGACTGCGCGTGCATCGCCTCCTGCAGCTTGAGATTGGCCTCAGAACTCTCTAACGCCGCCTGCAAGTCCTCATCGTCGAGGCGAACGACCACGGCATTCGCCTCGACCTCATCGCCCTCCTCGTACGGCAACTCGCTGATCCGAGCCTGAACCTGGGCGCTGAGCTTCACGTTGCTCTTGGGCTCGATGTTGCCCGGTGCCCCAACTGTTCGGATCAGATCGCGGATCGCGACGGTCTCGAGGCGGACCTCGATCGCCTTCTCAGGCGGATTGATGAGCTTTTTGAACTGTTCGGAGCTGGTCAAGAACCACCCGCCGCCCCCGCAGAGCAGGACCAGAACCCCGAACCCGCCGGCAAACCACTTCCACACGCCGAGCCCTCCGCGCTACACCCGCAACAGTTGTGGGAGCAGGAGCCACGTCCCCCTGCGATTCCCCAGATTGACGTTGTTCGGCCTTTAGACCTCTAGGTTTCACCGGCACATCCGTTGCAGTCCGGGCCCGCCCGTTGCGGTTCTACGAACTTGGTCCTAGAGCCCCAGCTTCTCCCCCAGATAGCCCGCCCGAGATCCACTCCTGGGCCGCGAGGAAAGGCACCTTGGTGTCACCGTGCTGTCGCTCCGAGCCGCTGATTGATCCGCTAGGCCGCCCCTGGTCGTTGCGTGCTGAGCCGGATGCCCCTTCCGTATCGATCTACCGCCCTCTGCCATTCTGCAAGCACGCCGTTGGCTGCGGACTCCCGTAATACTCTCTCATCCAACTCGTCGCCACCCAACGCCTCCAGCAGTGTCATGACGAGGGCATTGGTGAATGACGCGGTCATGCGTTCTACCTGGGCGAAATCCAGCGAAATCTGTCCATCGGATTGCACGATTGAGAGTATTTTCTCCGCGAGCGAAATACCCATCGCCCCGGAGTTCAACGCCGGTCCTGGCATCTTGAATGTACTCGGTTGATCGCTCACTACGGAGATTCTAGGGCTCGCTCGTCGCCAGGGTGCCTACACACGGAACCGTACGCTGACCAGACAACCACCCAGCCCACCGGAAAATGACCGAGCAACGGGATCGATCTCTCGTCCAAAGGTCACGATCGCGGTACCGCTTGCGATCGTAAACTCTCCGCCTCCTTCTTCACAGTATTGTCGCAACTCGAAGAGCCCCACCCCGGAGTTTGGATCGCCCAATCGGTTCACCTGCCCGTGCGGCGTACCGGTCACACCCTCCTCGGTCGCCTTGATGATGGCCTCGGCGTCATCAGAAATTGCCGAGTAGGCTTGGACCTTGACCAGATGCCCTCGGATCGTCTGCCCCAAGTCGAGCACCGCAATCTCAACTTGTGAAAGTTGCGGATAGACCTGCGCCGCGACTACGCAACCCATCTGTGACTCGGCGTGAGACAATGCGTTGAGCATGATCTCGTCGAGATGGCCAGCGAGCTGGGGACGCAGGCCCGCAGGCATTCCCTCAAACTCCGCTTCCCATGCGTGCGAAATCCTGTCGGCGAACTGAGGCGAAACCTCTCGAAGGTGTTCGACTGGAACATTGCGCGGAGAGGTCGACAGATCCACCGCCTCTGTACAAGTGAAGAACTGCGGGATGCCGCTGCGAATCACGAAGTCGCGAGGCACTTGGTTGGCGGGCAGCACAAGCTCAGCCCTGCCGCCGCTCAGTATCCCGAGCATTGTGATGGCCGTGACGGTGTACGGGCGAGCATGATGTAGATCGCTCAAGTCAACGAGTTGGAGAGGCTCCTGTACGGACGGGCCAAGCGCGTTGAGAGCGCTCCAGACCAAGTCGCTATCGACAAAGTTTCCCTGATCGCCGCCGTAGATTCTCACAGATCTCATTCCAGTGCCTTGGCTACAAACTCTGGAACCTGGTCGATGCCAATCCGCTGTTGGCTGGCCGTGTCGCGATCGCGGACCGTCACGGTCTGGTCGCTGAGGGTCTCGCCGTCGATGGTGAAGCAGAACGGGCAGCCGCCCTCGTCCATGCGGGCATACCGCTTGCCGATGGACTGCTTTGCGTCGGTCTCGATCATGCCCAGCCGCCCGAACTTCGCTCTCAGCTCGCCCACAAGCTTGCTCGCGACCTCCGGCATCCCGTCCTTCTTGGTCAGCGGAAACACCGCCGCCTTGATCGGTGCGAGGCGGGGAT
>CBDVAM010000029.1:0-31568 GCA_965371965.1 uncultured Phycisphaerales bacterium | reverse complement strand
CATGGGGAGGTTTGCGGGCCAGTACGCCAAGCCGAGGTCCAGCCCGAGCGAGACCCGCGAGGTCGATGGCAACGAGGTCACCCTGCCCAGCTATTTCGGCGACCTGGTCAACGCCGCCGAGTTCACTCTGGAGGCCAGAACCCCCGACCCCGATCGGATGCTGCGCGGCTATCACCACTCGGCGATGACGCTCAACTTCGTCCGCTCGCTCTGCGAGGCCGGGTTTGCGGATCTGCACCACCCCGAGTACTGGGATCTGCGATTCCTTTCCAACGCGGCCCTCAGCCCCGAGAAGCGCGAGCGCTTCGAGTCGGCCAGCCGAGAGCTCGCGTCGGCCCTGCGATTCATGGAGGCCCTGGGCGAGAAGAGCGTGGACGACCTGTCGCGCGTGCGGTTCTTTACCGGGCACGAGGGCCTCAATCTCCATTATGAGAGCGCCCAGACCAGGCGGGTGCCGCGCCGAGAGGACTACTACAACCTCACGACGCACATGCCCTGGATCGGCGAACGCACCCGCGCGCTCGACGGGGCGCACGTCGAGTATTTCCGCGGCATCGCCAATCCCATCGGCGTCAAGGTCGGCCCCAACGCCGATCCTGTCGAACTGCTCGACCTGATCGACGTGCTCAATCCCTCGGGCGAGCCCGGCAAGCTCGCGCTGATCACGCGCATGGGCGCCAAGCGGGTTCAAGAAGCCCTGCCCCGCCTGGTGCGCGTGGTGAGCAGCGCCCACAAGCCGGTTCTTTGGGTGTGCGATCCGATGCACGCCAATGGCATGACCACGCCCCAGGGCGTCAAGACCCGCTCGTTCGACGACATCCTCCAGGAGCTGGAGGCGACCTGCGATATCCATGCTGGCGAAGGCCACCCCTTGGGAGGGGTCCACTTTGAGCTGACCGGCAACGACGTGACCGAGTGTGTCGGCGGGTCGGGCGGGCTCCGGGCCGAGGACCTGCATCAGAACTACACCAGCAACTGCGACCCCCGCCTGAACTACGAACAGAGCCTGGAGATGGCGTTTCTGCTGGCCCGCAAGCTGGGGTGCTGAGTGGAATTGGGGGTCGAAACGCGATTCTCGGTCTGAAGTTGCCTCTGTCTTGGTCCGATGCCACTGCTCAGCGTCGGCCTCGCGGCCGAAAGCCACCGAGGGCACAGAAATGGCAATCGCCGAGCTGTTGGACTTGGGTACCGATCGCGAGACCTGGACGCGAGACAAGGGCTATGACCGGAGGCGGTCGACCCGCGAGCCCACGTGCGAGCGTGCGATGCTCGCCGCGACCAGCAGGGACGGCTTCCAGCGCCTGGTCGGCGTCGAGCTGCTGGATGTCAGCGCCGAGGGCTATGGGGTGTTCTCCGCCGAGCGCATCCCCGCCGGCGAATCATGCACGATCTTCCGCGACGAGCTGCACCCCGGTCGCACCGCCGGCGTCGTCGCACGCGTCACCGAGACCGACGACGGCTACATCCTCGGCATCAGCACCTGTGACCTTCTCGCGGCCTGAGATAACTCTCGACATCTACGAGCCCGAAGCGCAAGCGAGGTGTTTCCGAGACTCCGAGACATCGGTGAACCTCGCTCGCGCTTCGGGCTCGTAGCTAGTACACACAGCGCTTGCGAGTAAGACCGGGATCACGCGGATTGATTTTCGCCAGCAGCGACGCGATCCGCGCCCCCGCGTGCCCATCGCCGTAGAGATCGCTGATCGAACTCACATCCAAGTTCCTCGCCCGCTCTATCGCGGCACGGATCCCCTCGGTCGATTCGCTTTGCGAGTGGACGACGTTGCCCGCGGTCTCGCGCCCGCCCTGCCTGAGCCCGATATCGACCGCCGGCACGCGCAGCGCCGAGGCCTCGATCAACGCCGCCGAGCTATTGCCCACGAAAACTCCGCCGCCATCGCCCATTCGCTTGAGAAGGGCGATGAACTGGGGGCGGGCGAGGTGATAGCGGTGGAGTCCTCCCCAGGCCTCGATCGCGCGCACGATGCCGACGCGCCCCGCGTCGAAGTTGGGCATGAGCGCCAGCATCCGCCTCCCCTCGCACGCCGCGAGCACGCTGGACATGATTGCCTCTTCGCCCTCATTGGCCCGTCCGATCGGGTGCATCAACACGAGCAGCTCGGGCGAGCCCAGCTCCGCGAACGCCTGATCATCCAGCGGCTCGATGTCAGCGAGCCCGTCCAGAGCCGGCGAGCCGACGACGTGGACCATCTCGGGGCGCTCGCCCATCCGCCGGATCCGCTCGCCAGATTGCTCGCTGGCGGCGAGGTGCAGGTGTGCGAGCTTGGTGATCGCGTGGCGCATCGCCTCGTCGGCGACGCCCTCGGCCCGGTCCCCGCCGTGGATATGCGCAAGGGCGAACCCGCCGACGCTCGCGGCGGTGCCCGCGGCCAGCGCCTCGATCCGATCGCCCAGGACGATGACCCAGTCGGGCTGATGAAACTCGAAGATGCGCCCGCAGAGTTGGACGCCTCGCCCCAGCGCCTCGACATCGGCGCTGCGCCCTGTGCGACCGGCGACCTGCATCGGGACCTTGTCGATCACCTCAAAGCGGGCCGCGACCTCGCGGTAGGTCAGCGTCGGGCCTACCAGATGCGAGCCCGCGGCGATCACCAGCGGTTGGAGGCCCGCCTGTTCTTCGCACGCCGCGATGACCGGCTCCAGCAGCCCGAAATCAGCGCGCGAGCCGGTGACGATGGCAACCGTGCGGGCGCGATCGGGGCCATCGGAATACTCCCCCGGCCTGGTCGCGGGCTCGCCCGCCCAGCCGTCGCCGATCATGGTGTGCTCCTGCGGGCGCTTCGCGAGGTCATTGGTGTCCTCTCACTGGGCTCGATTATCCCCGCGTCGGGGCGATCATTCTTCGCACAGCGCAGCCCACAGGTCGCGGACCACCCAGCTCATCGCGAGTTTGGCGCTGCGGGTTCCCGCCGCGATGTGCGGCGTCAGGGTGGCGTTCGCGAGCCCGAAAAGGGGTGAATCCGCGGGGATCGGCTCGGGGTCGTGTACGTCGAGGATCGCGCGTGCCTCATGGTGCGACCGGAGGAACGCCGCGAGCGCATCGCTCTCGATCACGAATCCTCGGCTCGTGTTGACGACGAGCACGGTGGGTTTCGCACGCGAGAGTTCCGTGACGCCGAGAATCCCGCGGTTTTCTGCCCGCCCATCCACATGGATGGTCAGGATGTCGCTCGACGCGAGCAGTTCATCGCGCGTGACCGGGCGAGCGCCGTGACGATCGCCCGGCTCGATCTCGCGGATGTCGTGATAGATTGTTTCGACGCCGAGCGATGTTGACACCTGAGCGATCCGAGATCCGATCCGCCCAAGCCCCCAGATCCCGAGCGTGCAATCGGCGAGATCGCGCGCGATCATGGCCCGCTCGCGATCGCCCTTCCAGTCCTTGAGCGAGAGCCCGGCGCGTGCCAATGAAACCGGACGGACATGGTCGAGGATCGCCCCAATGGTGAACTCGACGACACTCTGGGTGTTCGCATCGGGCGTATGCACGACCCGAGCGCCTCGCGCTGCGCAGGCGTCGAGATCGATATTGTCCAGCCCAACCCCGGCTCGTGCGACGACCCGCAGTAATGGCGCTCGCCCCAAGAGCGAGTCATCAACCCGTGTGTAGGTCCGAACCACCAGGCCCCGGCAGCCCGCGAGCGCGTCGCCAAACCGGGGAGATCCTGGATCCTCGCGCACCACCCGGCACCGGGCCTCGAGCCAGGCAATGGCCTCGGGCTCGATCTCCTCGGCGACCAGAACGGAAAGTTCTTTATTCGTCGTCTTCGCCATCGTGCTCGGCGGGCTCGATGATCGCGCTCATCGCGCCAACGCAGCCCGCGATCAGCTCGTCACGCCCGAACGAATGGACCTGCTCCTGCTTCAGCTCGGCGAGTTCCTTGTGGGTTGTCTTGCAGACCACCCGCCCGTCGGCGTCCACCGTCTTGGCAAGCTGATAAGCCCTCTCCAGCGGGTGTCCGAAGAGCTGCTGGAGCATCCGGATCACATAGTCGTACGTGTGCTCGTCGTCGTCCAGAAGCACCACGTTCCAGGGCACCGGGCGCTGGGTCTTGTGCTCGGTCAGGGTTTGGGTCTGCGTTCCAGGCATTGCTCTATCTTACGATTCGGATCGCCCAAAGTCGCCAGCGCCAGCCTATCTCCACCATTCAGCGGACGAATTGGGGTCATTTCTCGGACCCCGCCCGCTCCAGCAGGGTGTCGCTGGCCAGATCACGCCACCTCAGCCCACCTCGATCGTCTCGCCGGGCTTCATCGCCCGCACCTCGACGCCCTCGGGCTTGAACGCCGAGATGTCGCTGACCAGCATTGGCCAGGTTCCGTAGTGGATGGGAATGGCCAACTTGGGCCTGACCATCTCGGCGGCGATTTTGCCCAGCTCCGGGCCCATCGTGAACCGGTCGCCGACGGGGATCATCGCGACGTCCGGCTTGTAGATCTCGCCCAGGAGCTTGAGGTCGCCGAACAGGGCGGTATCGCCCAGGTGATACAGCGTGACGCCGCCGATATTGGCGACGATGCCGCAGGGCATGCCCATGTACCTGCCGTCGAAGCTGGAGGAATGGAACGCCTGGGTGAAGGCGATCCAGCCGAAGGGCGTCTCGATCTTGCCGCCGGGGTTTCCCGCCTCGCACTTCTCGTGCCCCTGGCTCTGGATGTACTCGCAGATCTCGTACGCCGCGTAGACCGTCGCGCCGCTGGCCTCGGCGATCATGATGCTGTCGCCCATGTGGTCGGCGTGCCCGTGGGTGAGCGCGACGGCGGTACACGCGACATTGAGCGGCTTCTTGACCGCGACGGGGTTGCCCTCGAGGAACGGATCGATCGCAAGGGCGTGCTGCCCGACGCTGATCAGAAAGCCCGAATGTCCGAGGAACTCGATCGTGACTGCCATCTCATCCTCCCTCGCGGCTGTCCGGGGCGAACGCGCTCTCGGCGAGGTCGATCGCCCTGGCGAGAGCCGCGGCTTTGTTCACGGTCTCCTGGTACTCATCCGAGGCGCAAGAGTCCGCGACAATCCCTCCGGCCGCTTGGACATGGTATGTCCATGAGTCGCCATTTCTCAGGGCGATGGGGACGATCATGGTCCGCAGGGCCAGGGCGAGATCCATGTCGCCGTCGAGGCTCGCGTAGCCCATGCCCCCGCCGTAAGGCCCGCGGCGCAGCGGCTCGAGTTCGTCGATGATCTGCATCGCGCGGATCTTGGGCGCGCCGGAGATTGTCCCCACCGGCAGCGCCGCTCGCAGGGCGTCCCAGGCGTCCAGCCCATCGCGCAACGCCCCGGTCACGGTCGAGCTGATGTGCATCACATGGCTGTAGCGTTCGATCTCCATGCAACGTTTGAGTTCGACGCTCTCGGGGCGGGAGACCTTGCCCACGTCGTTGCGCCCCAGGTCCACCAGCATCGCGTGCTCGGCACGCTCCTTCGGGTCCGCGAGCAGCTCGCGTTCGAGCCGCAAGTCCTCATCGGGTGTCCCCCCGCGCCGGCGGGTTCCTGCCAAGGGGCGATTCGTGACAACCAGCGCCTCTTCTTCACCTTCGTGCCTGACCCGGCACAGAATCTCGGGGCTCGACGCCACCAGCAGACACCCGCTGGTTTGCATGTACACCATGTACGGGCTGGGGTTCACCGCGCGCAGGCAGCGGTAGACATCGAACGGGTCGGCGGTGCTGGTGCGCTCGAACCGCTGGCCGAGCACGACCTGGAAGATATCGCCGGCGCGGATGTACTCCTGGGCTCGCGCGACCATCTGCGCGTGCTCGCCCTTGGAAATGTTCGACTCCATCGCGCGGGGCGGGGCGTCCGGCCCCATCCTTCCCAGCGGCAGGGGCTTGGAGTGGCGCTGGATCCGGGCCGCACGCTCTTCGAGGCGCGCGAGCGCCTCGTCGTACACACGTTGGGCGTCCGCGCCCGCCCGCACAATCGCCAGTTGCACGACATGCACGACCTTGTCCACATGGTCGAACACGATCACGCCGTCGTAGAGCCCGAACTCGAGGTCCGGCAGGTCGCGGTCATCGCGGGGCGCCGCGTCGAAGGGCAGCTTGGCGGGTTCGGCGTAGCGAATCGTGTCGTACCCGGCATATCCGAACCACCCGCCGAGCACGCAACTCGGCAGCGCCTGCCCGATCGCGGGCGTGCAGAGGCGGTACTCACTCGCGATCTCTCGAAGCAGCGCGATCGGGTCGGCGTGGGTCTGGCGATGCAGAGTCCCGCCCGCGCCGTCCAGCACCGAGGCCTCGTGCCCGGTCGCGATGACGCGCAGCATGGGCTCTGCGCCCATGATCGAATATCGCCCCTGGCGCTCGCCGCCCTCGACCGATTCGAGCAGAAACGAGGGCGCGGTCCGCTCGTCGCCCGCGACCAGCCTCCGATACGCCAGCACCGGCGTGAGCTGATCGCCCAGCACGCGGATCGAGATCGGCACGCACAACGCGCCGTCGCCGGCGTGGTCCCGGACGAGCCGCTCGAACTGCGGAAAGCTGATGCTGGGCATGGGTGCTGGCAGTGTAGGAATCTCGCTATCGGAACCGTCCGATGGCCCGCCCAGTACACTTGGTGATGATCTCCGGTCGTTGCTGTTCGATACTGGCGGTTGGCGCGATCCTGTGCGTGGCGCGGGGCGGGGCACAGGCTCCTCAAGAGAGCCCCCAGCCTCCCGCGCCCGGTGAGCAGGCCCAGAAGCTCGCTCCACCCTCGCGCCTCGGCCTGCGAGCCGAGATCATCCGAAGCGCGATGACCGCCAGCGACACCGTCGTCATCGTGCCCGATGGCGAGTCCTATCTCCGGGCTATATCCCAGTGGCGTCCGGCATCGCGGTTTCCGATCCTGATCGACGACGGCACGGTCCAGACGCGCGAGAATATCGCCCGTTTCGTGCGGGGCTATCAACCCAAGCATGTTGTCGCCTGGCCCGACTCCCTGCTAGGCCACGAGGCCAGCCCCAAGCCCGTCAAGCTCACCGGCACGAACCCGCAGAAACAGGGCGCGATCGAGCGCGCCTTGCTGTCGTCCTGGGGATTCGCCGACGGGCGGACCATCGAGGATCTGTACGAGTTCTGGCGCGACAAGGAGCAGTTTGCGCCGGGGATCGTCGTTGCCTATCCCGCCGACTCGGCCTGGCCCGGCGCCATCGCGCTGGCGGCATTTCGTGCCCAGCCGATCGTGTGGGCGCTGTCGCCCCGCAACGTCAACGGCATGCTCTCGCGTGAGCAGATCGAGGAGTTGGTCGGCGAGATTGAGTCGGGCTGTAAAGAGCTGAACTTCCCCTGGCGCGAGCTGGGCGATCAGATCGACGCGGTCTCGCTCTGCCTCAACGCACCCGCGAAGTACACCCACGCCAAGGGCGAGGTCCGCGCGACGACCGATCGCATCGGACGCCACGCCATCGACAAGCTCGGCGAGGCCCGCTGGGCATGGTCCAGCCAGATCTTCGGCGACGAGGCGCAATCGGCGTACATGGCCATGTGCGCCCTGTTCCTCACCCCGAAGACCGCGCTCCTCTTCGACGGCTACGAGAGCAAGCCACCCTATTCCAACTATGAGATCGAGTCGGCAAGGCCGATGCTCGAGTCCGGCGGGTTCACAGTCCGGTCGTACGCCCCGCCCGCCAACGGTCGCGAGCAATGGCTCATCGGCGCGGGGCGGACGCTCGACGCCGGGCTCATCCTCGTCAACTCCCACGGCATGCGCGATGCCTTCAACCTCTCCCCCGGCAGGTTGCGCCCGGGATCGGTGCCGATTCTGAAGATCCCCGCGATGGTCCACCTCATCCACTCGTGGTCGGCGGTGCGTCCGGGCGACCGGCTCACCGTCGCGGGGCGATGGTTCGAGCGGGGGGTCTATGTCTACTACGGGTCGGTGAACGAGCCGTTCTTGCAGGCGTTTGTTCCGCCGTCGATGGTGGTGGGGCGATTGCGCGGCGCGTTCCCATGGGCCGCAGGCGTGCGCATCAAGGATTCACCCGTCTGGAAGCTCGCCTGCTTCGGCGATCCGCTGGTGACCCTGGGCGGGCCGCTCCAGCGCGTCGATTCGCCAACGGATCTTGACGGTGCGGTGGATCTCGCAGAGATCGTGGCGACCAGCGCCTCCAAGGAGCAGTTCTCAGAGGCTCTAGCCGTGCTAAGCGTGCTTGGGCGCGACGAGGACGCGCTGCGCCTGGTGCGAGCACTCCAGCGTGAGCGCCCCGAGGCGATCACGCCCGATGTCGCGGCTCTCGCGATGTTCGCCGTCGGTCGGGCAGGCACACCGTCGGAGGTCTTTTCGATCTACGCCCGCCTCGACGACGCGCGATCACGCGATCCCTACCGCCTGGATCACCTCTGGAACCTGGTGCGTCTGAGGCTGAGAGCGCCGGGCGAGGACGATCGGGCCATGATCGCCTATCTGCGCAGCCATCTGCGCGAGGACCAGCGAGCCGAAGACGCCGCGGATCTCTCGCGAGGAATCGCCCAGCTCCAAACCACCGGCGCGGCGAGCGCTTTCCTCGACTCGATCACGCCGCGCGGCGACCGCGATCAACAGGTTCTCGACGCCGCCAAGCGAGCCCTCAGCGGGGGATGAACGTCGAGGTCTCGATCCTACCATCGGTGTGGATGACCAGGGCGATGGCCCCATCGCGCGCCGTCACGAGCCACCTGCGCCCCTGGCGTGCCCGTTCCCAGCGCTCATCGAGCAAGCGCGACGGGCCAGTGCTCTGCACGACGATCGCGGGATCCACACGCTCCAGAAACGCCTCGCCGGTCGGGTGATGGCTGCCATGGTGGGGCAGTTCCAGGGCGTTCGCCCGCAGGTCCTCGCCCAACTCCAGCAGGCGCACCATCGCCTCGCGCTCGATGTCGCCGGTGAGCAGCACTCGGCGCTCCCCGCGCGCCGTAGGTGCCCGCACACGCGCGACCAGCGAGGAACTGTTCACGTTCGAAGGCGACCAGCCCGAGTCCGGCGAGATCAGCTCCAGCGTGACCTCCCCGAGTTCCAGCGTCTGGCCCGCACGGATCGTCCGCACCATCACGCCCTCGCGAGCAAGCTCGGTGAGAACAAACGCCTCTCCGCCGGCGTTGCGGCGCGTTGCTCGATCGAGGAACGCGTCTCCCACAATCACCCGGCGCACGCCCAGCGGCTCGATCGCGTCAATCAGAGCGTTGTAATGGTCGAGATTGGGGTGGGTGATGACGACGGTTCGCACATGCCATGCGCCCAGCTCGCGGACGATCCGCCCGAGCTCGCGCTCGCCAAACGCGACGCGCGAGGAGCCGCAATCCCACAGCATCGCCTCGCCGCCGGACCGCAGGAGATAGCACGTGCCGTCGCCCACGCTCAGGGCATCAACACGGAGCCTCACGCCCCGGTCGAGCCTTGCGGAACCCACCTCTGCGCCGAGCCAGACGAGAACGCCGATCGTGCACGCAGCCAGCGTGCGCCGGCGAGTCCCGCCGAGACGGAGCCACGCGATCGCGATCAGCACGCCGACGATCGCCCAGGCCAGCGAGATCGTCGGCAGGCGGATCGAAGACAGCGGCAGCGTGTCGACAATCTCGACCGACCACACGAGACCGTCACCGACAGTTGCGCCCAGGCTCGCGATAAGGCCGCCCAGTGTCGGCAGCACGAGCCCCACAACCACGCCCGCGAATCCCAGCGCGAGGATGAGCACGATCACGGGCGTCACCAGCAGGGTCGTCGCGATCGCCATCGGGCTGACCAGGCCGGTGTGATAGATCACGATCGGCACCGCCACGAGCCAGCACACGAGCGTGACCACGAACGCCGAGCGAACCTTGGCCAGCCCGCCGCGCACGATCGCGGGCCACAATCGCTGATCCGGTCGTTCGATCAGCCCGCGAATCCGCGTCGGACCCAGGCGTCGGTCGACCCTGCCCGCGAGCCACAGCAGCGCCCCGGTCAGCCCCAGGCTGAGCTGGAAGCCCAGCGTGAACAGGTCCATGGGGCGAAACAGCAGCAGCGCGACGCCGACCCATCCCAGCACGCTCAGGCGGTCGTAGCGCCTGCCGCGAGACTCGCTCACAACGATCGCGAGCACGACAAGCCCCGCGCGCACAATCGGCGGTCGCGCCGGCGTGATGATGAGATATCCCAGCACGAGCGCGACGATCACGATCGCCTCGAGCCGCCCCCAATCGGCGCTGAGTCGCATCGCAAGCAGCACCAGCCCGACCAGCAGGGCCAGATGAAACCCGCTGATCGCCATGAGGTGCGCCAGGCCCACGCGTGTGAAGGCGTCGCGGACGTGCCCGCGGTCGGGGTCGTGCACGCCCAGGGTGACAGCGCGGAGCAGCGTGCCGCCGTCGCCGTCTGGTCCATCGAGCACCGCGCGCGCACGATCGCGCAGCCACGCCCTGCCAGAGAGCCAGACCCTGCCCAGCGATGGGGCGGTGGATTGGGGGCGGACCAGCTCACTCGACGACACGCTGAGCGTCCCGGCGTCGCGCCGCATCGCCGCCCACGAGATTCTGTCGGCGTCGCCCGCGTTCATCGCTCGGCGTGTCGGGCTGTGCAGACCCATGACCCGCACAGAATCGCCCGCCCGCGTCTCGAACTCTCCGCCGAAGACCCGCAATCGCCCGCTGCTCTCGCGCCATCCGGCGTCCGTGCGAACCCTCAGCACGCGGAGCTCGAACGACTCACGCGGCTCCATCGGCACGAACCGCGCGAGCGCCCCGCCCCGCTCGACGGTCCGCGGCGTCTCGGTCGCGATGCCCTCGACCTCGACGATGCGCTCCGCGTGACTCGGGCGGGCAGACTCCAGCATCTGGTCCAGCGTCGAGCCCCCTCGCAGTGGGACTTGCAGGGTCCACCACCCGCCCGCAAACGCGATACACGCGATCGACAGCGCGATTCGGCAGGTCCAGCCTCGAAATATCGCCGCGATCGCGCAACCCAGGCATGCGATCGAGAACCACGCGGGTGCGGGCGACTCGGGCAGGGCACGTGCGAGCACGATCCCGCCCGCGAGCAGCGAGAACACCACCAGAGATCGACGCGCAGGACGCACCATGGGCCACACTCTTGCGGATTTCGCGCCAGATAGCAAGCGACGCGCTTGTGAATGGCGGGATCGATTGGTCAGCGTCGATTCAATGCCCCCGGAGGGTTCTCCAACCAGCGGTAAGAAGAACGTGGATGCACATGGCATCTGCAACGCTGCTGGCGGCGAGGAACGCCCGATGCAGGTCGCCACGGAGTGGCGCTGCGAGCCTAGCGAGGGGCGAAAGCCCCTCGATGGTGTCTCGCAGGAAAACCCAGCCCCGGCAGGGGCGCTCGAGCGCTCCTGCCGGGGCTGGAGTAGTTCTCCGGCGTGTCACGAGCGGCTCTCGCCACTCGCTATGTTCGCGGCACTGCTCCGCAGCGAAGAATCTGGCGGCATCCACCCGAACACCGGACGTTCTTTGATTCTGACCTAGAACCAGACTCGGTTCAGTTGCCGAACGTCAGGATGATGTCGTCGAAGCCACCGGTGAGGTCTTCGGTGCCCATCGTGCCCGACTCGGTAAGTCGCCGGTTCGAGCCGGTGGTATAGAAGGTTGATCCATACCGAAGGCCGCTGGCCTCGGCGTCGAATGTCTTACTGGCCCGTTCCTTGGTGCCCATGTACAAGCCATTGGTCCCGGCGGACTGCACCACGATCTCACCGCGCGAGGTGGCAGGCAGCAGCTCGTCCAGCGACGAGCTATCCAGCGACTGCAGTGGCGAGCCCGCGTTGCCCAGCAGGCCCGTGATCGACTTGACGATGTTCGGGGCGTTGTCGCCGATCAGGCTGTAGGGGTCACGGTTATTGCGGGTCTGGTCCTTGCCCGAGCGCCCGAGTTCCTTCGCCTTGAGATAGCCGGCGTTGGATGCCCAATAGAACAGCGCGGGGTTGCTATCGCTGTCTTCGCCCGCGAACTGATCGATGTCATCGACCACCGGCGGGGCCTGCCCATCCTCGACCCAGACGAGCAGCGGGTTGCCCCACGCGTCGATCAGATCGGGGATGTTCGCCTCATCCGGCCCCAAACCCGCGCCCGAGCCGAACTGACCTTCCGGGCGGGTCTGGGCCTGGAAGAACTTCGCCTTCGGCTGGAAATAGCCGGGATTCCCGGCGTACTCGCCACCGATCCGATCCTCGCGGACGAATCGCTCCATTTCGGCGTTCTCGTCGTGGGCGCGTTGGGTCGGGCCGAAGGTCTTGAGCACGCCGCCGCCAGAGCCGTCGTCTTCGACCACGCCACCGGCGAGATCGAGCATAATGTTCTCTTGGGCGGTGAAGCCATAGACGTCGGCGTTCTCGCTCGATCCCATCTGCTCCTCGCTGAACACGCCGGGGCGGAAGCCGCTGTGGTCTTGGCGGTAACCCTCGACGGCGTTGCCGAACTCTTTGATCGTCATGCGCGTGGTCGCCGCCTTGGCGATATCCCGCGCCCCGCCGATTGCCGGCAGCAGCAAGGAAATCACGATCACGATGATCACGATCACCACGAGCAGCTCGATGAGGCTGAACCCGCGAGAAGCGATCTTCGTGACGACAGGCTTCTTATCCACCATGGTTCGCTCCCCTTGGAATCCCACCGGCGGCCCAATCGGCCACCCAAAGCACCGGCCCAGAAAAGGTCCGTGACAGACCATTCGTTGCCCCGCGAGCCGGTGTTTCCACCAAATCCAGCTCGCCCAAGCCGACAGTATACGTTTCGGCGTTCGGGCACCATACCCGCCACGACCCGAAAACCAAACATTTCCCGTGCAAACGCTCTCCATTTGAACTTTTGGACCTTGCGCGAGATACTCCGGTATCGCCACTCGCTCTGCCAACCTGCGAACCGTCTCCGCGGACACCCAAGACGCCGCCATCGCCGAGGCGATCGAGCGGCTCGATGGGGGCGAGGTCGTGATCCTGCCTAGCGAGACGGTCTACGGCGTATTCGCCCGCGCCGACCTCCCCGCCGCCACCACCCGCCTCACCGCCCTGCTCCAAGAGCCCTCTCCAGGCTCCTGGCACGCCCCGACCGCCAAGCGGGTGATCGAGACCTTCCGCCCGGCTTTGAGAGCCCATCGCCGGGCGATCCGCAAGCTCATGCCCGGTCCGATCACGCTCTTGCTCACGCCCGAGCAGGCACCCGCAGGCCTGCCGCTGGGCGTCCTTGATCGCGAGGGCGAGTTTCGGGTACGTGTTCCCGATTACCCCTTGCTCCAGCGGATCCTTGAGGGTGGCCATGGTCCGATCGTGGGCAATCCCATCGGAGACGCCGGGGTCGGGGCGGAAAGCGAGATCACGCCCGAATCCATCGGGTCGCTCCAGGATGCCGGCGTGTCTCTTGCGCTCGATGACGGGTCCACCCGCGAGCGACAACGGGCGACCCTCGTGCGTCTTGGCGATGGTCCCACGCCCGAAATCGTCGCGAAAGGGGCGATGGACGAGCGGACGATCCACGGAAAAATCCGCCGACGGATCGTCTTCGTTTGCACCGGCAACACCTGCCGGAGCCCGATGGGCGAGGCAATCGCCCGATCGCTGGTCGCGGGCGAGACCGAGCCGCTGGAGACCGAGATCGTCAGCGTGGGGATCTCGGCGGGCACCGGCTCTGGGGCGACGCCCGAGGCCATCGAGGCGCTCGGCGAGAGGGGCTACGAGCTCACCGGTCACCAATCCAAGGGCCTGAGCCTTGAGCTGCTTGCCGGGGCCGACGCGATCTATACGATGACCGAGGCGCATCTGCGGGGGGTCTTGTCGTTGGATCCGTTCGCGCCCGCCGAGCGCTTGGATATCGCGGGTGATATTCCCGACCCGATCGGCGGGCCGCTGAGTGAATATCGCGAGTGTGCCGAACGGATCGCGGGGGCTATCGAACGCCGCCTCAAGGAGCTGGACCCATGAAGATCGCCATCAGCGCCGACCATCGTGGGGCCCCGGCGGCCCACGCCATCGAGACCATCCTCAAGCGTGAAGGGCACGATGCCTCGCTCGTGGGGCTGTGCGATGACACGCCGTGCGACTATCCAGAATCGGCCTACCAGGTCGGCAACCTCGTGGCCTCGGGCGAGGTCGATCGCGGGATCCTGATCTGCGGCACGGGCATCGGCATGTCCATCGCCGCCAACAAGATCCACGGCGTTCGCGCCGCGGTGGTGCAGGACGAGCTGACCGCCGAGCTCAGCCGCAGCCACAACGACGCCAACGTCGTCTGCCTTTCGGGCGATCTGCTGGGCCAGCGGTTGATTGAGAAGATCGTCAGCGTGTTCCTGCGCACGCCGTTCGCGGGCGGTCGTCACGCCAGGCGGATCCGCAAGATCGAGGCGATCGAGCAGGGCGAGACGCCGCAGAGCGTCACCGAGTAGCTCACTTCTCCGGCGCCGGCACCACCACGATGCCCGCGTTGGTCGAGATCAGCACACTGCCATCGAGCAGGGCGATCGCCTCGGGCCCGACCGCCTGGTTCAGCACCACGCCGATCGGCTTGGCCAGCAGCTTGCCCGTGAAGTCCAGCGCATACAGCGGGTATTCGCGTCCGCTCGGTGTCGCGGCGGTGTCGATCGTGATCAGCGATTGCGAGCCGACGACGGCGGGCAAGAGCGTGTCCTGCGCGGCGATCGCGTCTGCGCCGAGCACGACATCGCCCGAATCGAGCACGACCACGCCGCGAGAGGACGAAACGACTAGGCCGCTGTCTATCGGCGTGACCACGATCCGCGACTTTGCGTACGTTGCGCTGCGCGTGGGCAGCGCCACCGGATCGGTTCTGCCGCTCTCCAGGCTGATGCTCCAGATGTCTCGCTTCGCGCCCATGACCAGGGCGCGCTCGCCGACGATCCAGGCATCGAGGCTTGCGCGGACGGACTGCTCGTCGTTGAGCCATGCGAGCTCACCGGCGAGCGGGTCCGCCGACAGCACGCCGCCACCCAATCCCGCGATGACCCTTCCGCCAAGGGCGACGCGCAGCCATCGGACCTCGCTCTGGATCCCCCCGGCCTCGCCGCGAGCGGTGTACATCGCCTGGCCCGTGCGTGCGTCGAGCGCCGCGATCATCGGCGTGCTGGCGTCGAGAAATGGCCAGGTGGCGTCGGCGGGCTCGACCGCGCCGCCGACGGCGATGATCCCCGCGCCGATCGCCAGATCATGCACCCGCCGGATGGGCATGTGCGAGGTCCATAGCTCGCGTCCGTCCTCAAGGTCGATCCCGACCGCGCGACCGGCGCGCGTGCTCAAGACCAGCGTGTGGGCGTCGGCGACAGCGATCAGCTCGCTGGCGCGCACGGGTCCATCCATCGGGGTCTTGAACTCGATCTCACCGCCGGGATGGCTCATATCTACAGGGTCGCTCTGCCAGGTTGTCTCGCCGGACGCCGCGTCGATCAGCGCAACCTGTGGCGCGTCCTCGCCACCGAGCAGGAGGAGAAGCGAATCCGGATCTGCCCGGATAATCCGCGTGCCGGCGTCGAACTGTCGCTGCCAACGAATCGTCGCGTCGCTCGACAGCGCCCCCAGACGGACACGATCCTCGCGACGCTGCTCGATCGGCGCATATCCGATGGTGGTCCAATTGCTGGGCAGCACGCCCTCTGCGAGCGACCACGACTCGACGAAGACCAATCCCTCGCTCAGCGGCACGCCAACCCTCGGCAGGTTCTTGCGCTCGCGAAGCTCGCGCTCGACCGTCTGGCGAACCGCCGCAAGATCGACGGCGGCGCCTCGGTTTGTCGGTGTGATCGCTTCGTGCAGGGTCTGCACGGCACGCCCGGCCTCGCCCCAACGCCTCTGATCGACCAAGGCCGCGATCAACCGTCCGGAGAGCTCGGCGTGGGCGGCCCCCTCGCCGGGGCCGTTCTGCAATCCCAGGCGCAATGCCCGCACCGCCTGGTGCCCGTTGCCCTGTGATGCGTAGCGCTCGGCGGCTGCGAGCCAGGCCTCTGTCGCCGCGCCCGACGCCGGATATCGCCTTGCGAACTGTTCGAGGTGCGCCGGCGTCGCGTTTGTTCCCATGGCCCGCAGCTCGCTCTGGGCGAGCGTGGCGAACCTGGCGTATAGCTCGTGCCCGTTGCGCTCCAGGACGCTCCGGAGCCTGCGAGCCGCCTCGAGGTCGGCCCGGACGGTCAGTCGCGGGCCGGGCCACGTCGAGCCCGCCAGCTCATCGTCGAGCAGGATTTGCTGGTAGGCGTCGATGGCGTCGCGTGCCCTCCCCTGGCGGTCATGTCGGATGGCCAGTTCGATCAGTTGTGCGACGCGCTGCGTGGGGGTGTGGGCCGTCGCTTCGAGCAGGGCGACAAGCTCGTCCAGCATCGCGACCTCGAAGGAGCTGTCGCGGACCATCGAGAGGATCAGCTCGAACAGGCGATCGCGGTAGGCCATGCCCAGCTCGCTCGCGCCCTGGCGCTCGATCGCCGCCAGCGCCCGCTCGATCGCCTCGACAAGGCGCTCGGGGCGTCCCGCTTGCACGCTCAGCTGCGCGAACGTCATCGCCGGCGTCGGATCGTCGGGGTCGGCGTCCATCCGCTCGCTCAGCAGGCGTTCTGCGGTGCTCCACACCAGATACCCATGCACCGACGACGAGTCGGTCACCACGAGCTGCCCGTTCGTCGGCGTGACCAGGCCCGAGGCACGCAACTCGAGCAGCCGCCTGCGATCGGTGTCCCTCGCGACGATCTCGTACAGCCCGCCCTCGACCGGCGCGAGCAGGCGATCGCCGGCGGCGACGACACGCCCGGCGGGCTTGTGGTTCGAGGGGTACAACACAAGGCGGGTCGGCGCTCGCTCGAATCCATCCATCGGCGTGATCGTGAGCTGGCTGTCACCCACGCCGACGAGCATGCCGTCGCCAGCCAGCAGGTACCGGGGCCTGCCGAGGCGATCGGCGCTGCGCTCGCCAAGGATGGCCCCGTCGCGCGCATCAAGCCTCATGACATCGGTGCGATCCGCGGTGAGCACGAACAGGCCGTATTCGGACATCACCGGCGGGCTCAGCGCGTGGGCTGGCGCGGGGTCATACCCCCCGACGGTCGCCCCGGCCCGCACCCGCGCCCAGACGAACCTGCCCGACCAGGCCTCGATGGCGGCGATCACGCCGATCTCGCTGGAGATATACGCAACGCCCGCGTGCACGAGCATGTCGGGGCGGATGAGCCCGCCCTGAGATTGGTACGGCAGCGAGCCGCTCGAACCCACGAGGCGCGACCACACGACCTCGCCGCTGCGGGCGTTGAGCGCGAACATATATGTCCCCAGGCTTCGTCTGGCGGCGATCTGCTTGCGCGCCTGGACCAGCACGAGGTCACCCTCAAATATGGGCCTGCCCACGAGAATCGCCTGGGCCATACCGAGGTCGTGCAGCACCGGCCTCCACGACCACAGCACCTCGCCGCTGGCGCGATCGAGCATGTGCAGGCGAGCGTCGCCGTGGCGCTGCGCGACCCCGCCTCTGCCGTAGGTCACGACCCAGCCGGTGATCGCCGCGACCAGATCCCCTCGCACGTCGACCGTCGAGACGTCCTGCATCTGCGACTCGCTGCGCCCGCGCCGCCCGGGACGATACCTGGGGATCCGGCTCGGCATGTCCCAGCCCGCGGGACGCGTGACCCAGCGCCTCTCGAACGTGAATCGATCCCAGCTCGCGATCACGCCGCCATCGTTGATGATCAGCTCGTCGGCGGTGACCATCGGCATCGCCCAGGGGCTGAACGAGTCGAAGTTGATCCCCCCCTCGCTCGCGTCGTGCTGCAAGCCGGGCAGGTCCGCCGAGTGCAGCGGGCTCGCGACCATCTCGTTCAGATCAACCGCGTCCACCTGGGACATCGGCGTGTGCTTGGGTTCGCGCACGATCGCCGGCGGCTCGATCGGGTCTCTGGTCACCGGCTCTCCATGCCAGGCGTCGCCCAGGAGCCAGACATCCTCGCGATCGAGATATCGCGCGATGGTCGCCAAGAGCTGGGCCGCCTCGTCGGGGGCCTGCCCGGGTCCGGCGGGGCGATCCGGATGCGTGCCCAGTTGCATCACGACCAGTCGGGCGGCCTCGAAGTCGCCCCGTTCCAGGAGGCGTTGGGCGACCCGCAGCGCCGCTTCGTAGCCGCTCGTGGTCAGCAGGCGGGTCCGCTCGACGCCCTCGAACCCACTCTCTGCGAGCAGCGCCTGCGCTTGCGGCTCCTGCACCTGGCGATATCGGTCGAGCAAATCCCCGTCTGCCAGCAGCAACGCGTGCACCCGCGCGCGGACGCTCGTGAACCGGTCGGGCTCGCTGATGCTCGGGATCAGCCGATCGCCGGACTCTTCGAGCAGGCGCTGCAGGACCCGAATCACCTCGGCGTGGTTGCCGGATTTCAGCATCGCCGGGATCAGCCCCATCGCCTCTGTGGCCAGCGGTGCGTCGTCCACATAGACCGGGTTCTCGGCGAGCCTCTGGGCCAGCGCGACGCCGGAGAGCATCGCCGAGAGGGCACCGAGCAATATCGGACGTTGCAATCTCATGGTGTCCTTCCCGCGCACTCGGACCGGACCAAATCTTCCATTCGTCCCGCGCCTCCTGCTCCGCCCGCCCCAGACCGTTCTAGCGCCGTCATGGGGAGGTGTTCACCCCGTGAGTATCCGACCGTAGAGGCAATGGAGCAGGCGAGAAATCCATCCGCCAGGCCTTGCTGGCAACTGGGGCGGTCCTTCGGCGAGCATGTCGCATGCCTGCGGGCGTCCCAGCCCAGAACCCGCCGGATCGTGCTGCTGCTGGTTGCCATCTTCGCCATGAGCGCCTTTGACCTCCTGTTCACCCTTACGTACCTGCAGGGGGTGGGGATGGTGGAGGTGAACCCGGTGGCCCGGAAAGTGATGGAGTTCGGCTCGCCGACGCTCCTGAGCGTGTGGAAGCTGGGAATCGTGGGCGGGGCGTGTCTGGTGGTGTACCTCGGGCGCCAGGCCCGCGTCGCGGAGGCGGGGGCGTGGTTTGCGTGTCTGGCGCTGATGGCGCTGACCCTCCATTGGCTCCGGTATATCGACTCGGCGAGCGACATCACGCCCTACCTCGAAGTGGTCAAAGAGGTCTCCGGCGGCCAGTGGCTCGCGATGACACCCGAGTAAGGGTGTTACCCTCTTGGCCATGATCGGTACCGCACGCGGCGTCTGGGTGATTATCGGGCTCCTGGTCGTGATGGCCCAGCTTGGCGGCTGCGCGTTTACGCAGTCGCCAAATGTGCGCGTCGTCGGAGCCCGCGTGGTCCATCAGACCCTCGAGGGCTCGATGGTCGAGTTCGATATCGAGGCGACCAACAACGGCGACGACCCGCTCCCGTTGCGAGAGGTGTCGTATTCGCTGGACGCCGGCGGGCAGCGCGTGTTCGAGGGCGGTCGCTCGCCGCAGGTCACCGTGCCGCCCCATGGCCAGATCCGATTCACGCTCCCGGTGAGTCTGGCGATTGCCCTCACCGAAGAACCGATTGGGTATGTGCTGCGGGGCAGCGTGAGTTTCGTCGCGCCGGGCCCGCTGGCCGACGCGATGTACGACAACGGCATCCGAAGGCCATCGGTCACGTTCGCGGATGAGGGGACGCTCGTGGGGGCGGGAAGCAAATAGCAAATAGCAAAGCGAAAAGCGAAAATGAAGAGCGAGAAGCTGCATAGGGCGATCGCGCTCGCCTTGGGTGGTCCTTGCTCTGCGGTGTGTTGGCTCGCGTCTTATGCGATCTCGTTCAGCGGGTCCCGGTCCGCTTCGCTGCAGATAATCTCGACGCCCGCGAGTTCTTCGCCCAGGCGATCGGCGAGACGCCGGAGATAGCCCCGTTCGGTGTTCGTGTGTCCGCACAGCATGACCGCGAGGCCCGCGTGCAGGGCGTCGATGACCTGGTGATGGCGCATCTCGCCGGTGATAAACGCCTGGCAATCCTCGCGGATCGCGTCGTGGAGCAGGCTCTCGCCCGCGCCGGGGACCACGCCCAAGTGGGTGATCGGCTCGTCGCGATCGGGCAGCGCGACTTTGATTCGCGCGTGGTCGAGGAAGCCATTGAGGCGCCCGGCGAGCTCGCGCATTGTCGTGGGTCGATCGAGCACCAGCCTTCGTCCGGCCCCAATATTGCGCATCGGCGAGCCGAGCAGTTCATAGATATCGATCGCCGGCTCCTCGTAGGGATGAAACTGACGCAACGTCTCGATCGCCAGCGCGACGGCACCTCTCGGGCAGATCATCTCCAGGCGATGCTCGGACACCTCCTCGAAGTGCCCGGGCTTGCCGATCAGGGGTTTGGTCTTCTCGCCGCCGAGAAAGGTCCCCTCGCCGGAGGAACTGAACGAGCAGACTTCATAGGCGCCGATGCGTCCCGCGCCGGCGGTCGCCAGGGCCGAGCGGACACGCTCGAGGTCCTGTTCGGGCACGAATGTGACGATCTTGACAAGTTCCTTCTCATCCTCGACCAGGGGCGTGAGCGCCCGGCAGTCACCCTCGATGCGGCCGTCGCTTGTGCTCAGGCCCTCGCACAGCCAGTCGGTGACGCCCCCGGGTGCCGCGTCTAGGGCCGTGTGCGGCGTGTACACGCTGATCCCCGCCTCCACGCAGCCCAGCAGGATCCGCCCGCGGCGGGTCTCGCTGGTGAGTCTCTTGATCGGCTCCCAGATCGGCGCGTGATAGGCGACGATCGCGTGCGCGCCCTTGCGGACCGCTTCTTCGAGGACGTGCTCGGTCAGGTCGATCGTCAGCAGGACCCCGCCGACGAGCGGGGATTCCGCCCTCCCGATGAGCAGCCCGACGCGATCCCAGGGCTCGGCGAAGCGCAACGGCGCGATCGCGCCCATCGCGGTAACGAGGTCGGCGACACGCATGAGTGGGCCTCCTTCAAGGGAGGGTAGCGAGGCGGATCAACCGGTGATATCCGTGGCAGAGCAGCGGGCCAAGAAACCAGCAAAGCAGCAACGCGAAGAGCACCAAGTAGGAATGGGCAAAATCGAGGAACCATCTATCTGAGTTTGCTGTTCTTCGCTTTGCTGCTTTGCTATTTTCCCCCATGCTCACCCACCTCGCCCACGCGAAGCTCAACCTCATCCTGCGGGTCGATCCCCCGGTCCCAGATGGGGCGAGGCAGGGCTGGCATCCGATCGCGTCGTGGATGCACGCGATCGAACTCGCCGACGAGCTGACGTTCGAGCGGCTCGATGACAGGAAGACGCTGCGCATCGTCATCGAGTGGGCCGACGATGCGCCGCGACAATCACCGATCGACTGGCCCATGGAGAACGACCTGGTCTTTCGCGCATTCGCGGCGTTGCAGGGTGCGTGCGGGCGAAAGCTGGGCGTGGCGATCCGCGTGCGCAAGCGCATCCCGACGGGCGCTGGGCTGGGCGGAGGCTCGTCGGATGGCGCGTGCGCCCTCGTTGCGCTCAACGAGCTCTTTGGGCTCGGGCTGGATGACACCGAGCTACGCGCGATCGGGCTGGGTTTGGGGAGCGACGTGCCGTTCTTTGTTGATGCGCAGTCGCCGGCGCACCCGGCGCTCGTCACGGGCTTCGGCGAGACGATCCAACGCCTGGCACGCCGCGACGATCCCGTGACGCTCGTCATCCCGCCAATCGCCTGCTCGACGCCCGCGATCTATCGAGCCTTCGATGCCCTAGGGGCAACGTCCACGCCCGCGAGCGACGCCGAGATCGGCGAGCGCACAAATCACGGCGAGATCCTCGATGAGCACCTGTTCAACGATCTCGCCCAGGCGGCGTTCGGCGTCGCGCCGGAGTTGGCTCGCCTGCATGGAGATTTGAGTAGCGCACTTGGCGAGGGCGGGGTCCACCTTACCGGCTCGGGCTCGGCCCTCTTCACGTTCTCGCAGGACCTGGATCGTGTCCGCGAGATCGCCGATCGCCACGGGGCGGCGGTCGTCGCGACCCGCCTCGCCTGAGCGCACGCCCGTATCATCGCACTCGTTGCCCCTTGCCGGCGGAGCCGATCCATGACCCAGAGCCAGTTCACGCCCGGTCGGTACATCGGGATCGATCTCGGCGGGACCAACATGCAGATCGGTCTGGTGGATCTGGACAAGGCCCCGGGCGAGTCCGCCGAGCACGCCGAGGTTACTATCCGACGCAAGCTCAAGACCAAGAGCGAGCAGGGCATGGCCCAGGTGCTGGGTCGGTTGGTCGGGGGCATCGAGGATATCTGTAACGAGATCGGGATCCGGGCGTGCGATCTCGCCGGCGTGTGCGTGGGCGCGCCCAGCCCGATCGATCCCTATCGCGGCGTGGTGCTGCACGCGGTCAATCTGCGCTGGAAGAACGTCGCGCTGGTCTCGATGCTCGAGGCACGCCTGGGCACGCGGGTGTTCTTGGATAACGACGTCAACGTCGCGCTGGTGGGCGAGGCCCACTTCGGCGCCGCCAAGGGCGCGAGCTCTGTCATGGGCGTCTGGGTCGGCACGGGTGTCGGCGGGGCCTTGATATTCGACGGGTCGCTGTACCACGGCAAGCACTTTACCGCCGGCGAGATCGGGCAGACCTGGCTGTATCCCTCCGGCGGGCCCGGCCTGCGCACGCTCGAGCAGGTCTGCTCGCGCACCGCGATCGTCAATCGCCTGGAAGCCATGATCCTGGCGAGCCACGAGAGCGTTATCAGCGATCTGGTCGAGGGCAATCTCGCCAAGATCAAGTCCAGGACCATCGGGCAGGCCTACGCCCAGGGCGATTCGCTTACCAGAGAGATCGTGGACCACGCGGGCGAGATGCTGGGCACGCACATCGGCAGTATCCAGACCCTGCTCAGCCTCCAGCGGGTTGTCCTGGGCGGGGGCCTGACCGAGGCGCTGGGGCAGGGCTGGGTCGATCTGGTGGCGGCGCGTGCCCGCGAGGTCGCGTTCCCGGATCTTGCCAAGAACCTCGAGGTCTACGCGACAATGCTCGAGGACGATGCCGGCGTGCTCGGTGCCGCGATGCTCGCGGCCCAGCGTTTGGGCGATCCGAGGTTTGCGCATCCCCAGGCGTCGCTACAGTCCCAGCCATGATGATCGCAACAACCGCGTGTGTCCTGCTCGCCCTGGGTCCGCTGGCGAGCCAGATCCCTGATGGCCCCCACGAAGACCCCCACGAAGACGTGAGCAAGACGCGCCTGATGGGATACCTGCGGGCGCTCCCCGAGGCTCGCTCGCCCGTCGGTGACACGAGCCATGTTCTGGGGCTCATCGAGACCGAGTCCTGGCTGCGCCTCACGCTCGAGGACATGGGCTACGAGGTTCACGAGCAGCGGATCGTGCCATTCGAGGCTCCCAAGGGCGTCGAGATTGAAGACCCGGCGTGGCACAACCTCTGGGTCGATATCAAGGGCACGGTCTCGCCCGAGCAGATGCTGATCGTGGGCGCACACTTCGACGCGGTGGCGGGCACGCCGGGCGCTGATGACAACGGCTCGGGCACTGCCGGGGCGTTAGAGATTGCGCGGGTCTTCCAGGGGCTGGAGCCCGAGCGGACGATCCGGATCGTCTTCTTCAATCTCGAAGAGATCGGGCTGGTCGGCTCGTCGTACCACGCCAACGCGGTCATCAAGCCCGCTATCGACGAGGGCGAGCTCGAGGTCGTGGGCATGATGAGCCTGGAGATGCTGGGGTACTACAGCGACGAGGAGGGATCGCAGCGGTCGCCGATCAGCGCGATCCCGGGGATCTTCGAGCCGCCGACGAGGGGCGACTTTGTTGCGATCGTGGGATTGCTGGGCGATCAGCAGGGTTTCACGCGCCCGTTGGCGAAGGCGATGCAAGCGGGTTCGCCCGAGTTGAAGCTGCTGATCTTTGACATGCTGCCGACGCCATTGGCGGATATGCGGCGGTCCGACCAGGATCCGTTCTGGCAGATCAAGGTGCCGGCGGTGATGATCACCGACACCTCCGAGTTCCGCACGCCGTACTACCACAAGGCGTCGGATCGTGTAGACACGATCGACGCCGAGCGATTCACACACGCGGTACGGGGTGTGGCGGCGGGGGTGTGGGCGCTGGCCAATCCCAGCGCGAGCCAAGAAGAGCTAGACGGCGAGGACTAGAGGTCGTCGCCCTGAACCTCGCCGATCATCTCATCGAGCGCCACGTCCAGGCGATGGGATTCTTCATAGACGCCGGCCTCGAGCTCGCGCCGAACCTCGGCGACCAGGTCCTCGCGCATCGTGGGCGTCGAACGCAACTGCTGGAGATACGTCGAGAGCCTCGAAACCTGCACGTCGTCCGAACCGCGCCGGACGGCGGGCGAATCGACCGTCCGACCCGAGAGCGGGCCTTGGTGGAACCGCACCGGGCTCACGCCCCCCTCATTTCCAACACCCGAGATCTCCGACATGGCTCGAACTCCTTCTCTCATTCGAACGTCAAGAATACAGCGCCGCGTCCCGGCGTGCCTGGTTGATCGACACTCTGACTATCGTCGAATCGGAGTCGAACTCTCCAAAACACCCCTAGACATCCGGAATAAAGGAAACCCATGACTGTGAAACACTTAGCTCGAATAACCACTCGTTGGACCCGACACTTTTTTTCTGGTGATTCTGTTCGGGTGTGCCAGTCCGTTCTGGGGCTCGGTGTCGTCATCGCCTTGGGGTTGGGGTGCGGGTCCTCCGGCAGTCACCGCGAGGGAGATCGGCCCGGAATCACAGACGATCAGGCGATCTATCGAGAAGAGGCGAGCAAGGTGTTCGGCGACGTCGGCGAGGTCGCTCGCCCGGGTGCATGGCCCGCCGAAACGAGCGGGGCTCCGACGTGGGGCGTGCTCATCGCCCAGTTCCCCGCAACGCTTGCAGGCGAAGAGAGAGCCAACACCGCCATTTCGAGGGTGAGGACTCGCGGGGGGATTCCGACCGCGTTTTTGGAACGGCGAGGGGATTCGATCGCCATGGTCGTCGGTCGGCACGGGACAATCGAGGACGCAAGACGAGAGCTGTCCTTCGTGCGAAATATCGAGATCGAGAATGCGGGATCGGTCGCACGCCCCTATCAGACGGCCGTGCTGGCCCTGCCCTGGGTCGACGAGTCCGCGGGCACGATGCCCGAGTATGACCTCCGTTCGGCCAAGGCTCGATTCGGGAAAGGGGCGTTGTACACACTCCAGGTGGGGGTTTATGGCAGGCTCGATCGGTCGCGTCCGGACCCGGATGAGTTGATGGAGTATCGCCAGGCCGCCGAGCAGGCGGTGGCGCAGCTCCGGGCCGATGGTGAGGATGCGTTCTACTACCACGGCCCGACCAGCAGCGTCGTCGCCGTGGGAATCTATGGAGACGAGGACCACGACCCGTCCACGGGTGTGCGGGGCGAGAGCATGCGCCTGCGGACCGCCCGCGAGCGCAACCCCAACAACCTGCTCAACGGCAAGGGGATCATGGAGACCAGGCGAGACACGAGGGGGAGGGCGGTCGAGTCGCTCCAGCGCAGCGCCCTGGTGGCCATCCCGGGTTGAGCGTTTGGGAGAGGACGGGGGTTCGGAGCGGTGTTCCCCGTGGGGACCGTATCATCCCCGCTCATGCGTCGAGGCCTGCCCATCACGCTCTGGCGTCACGTGCTCGCCGAGCAGATCAGGCTCGTGCTGGTCAGTCTGGGCGTGGTGGTGGTGGTGATCGTGTTCTCGGCGGCGATCAAGCCGATCGCCGACGGCAATCTCGACCCTCTGGACGCTCCCAAGTTCATGCTTCTGGCGGTCGTGCCCATGCTGGCGTACACGCTGCCGTTTGCGGGTGGGTTCGGGACGACGCTTGCGTTCCACCGCATCGCCCAGGACAACGAGACGCTGGCGGCCCACGCGGGGGGGATCAGCCATCGCAGCGTGCTGATGCCCGCAGCGATGAGCGGGCTGATGCTGTCACTGGCGCTTCTGGCGCTCAACGAGCAGGTGATCCCGCGGTTCTTGCGATCGATGGAGGAGCTGGTGACGCGCAACCTGGCGCTGGTTGTGGTCCGGTCGGTGGAGCAGGGTCGGGCGGTGGAGTTCGGCGACGCGGTGATCTACGCCGAGGCCGCCCAGGCGCTGGGTGCGGACCCGGTGTCGGGCGCGTATGAGCGGATCGCGATGCGGGGCGTGGTGTTCCTGGAACTGGGCGAGCCGACGGCGGACGACACGATTTCGATCAAGGCCGAGCTTTTCACTTCCAACGCAACGATCTGGCTGTTTCACGGCTCGGATCTGGATGATCCGAAGCTGGGCGACGGCACCGTCGCGGTGATCCGCCTGGACGACTCGGTGCTGCGACGCGAGGGCGATCGAACCATGGTCCGGGTCGAGGATCGCATCGAGATCGGGCCGACGTTCCTGCCGGGGGCGTTCAGCAACGACCCGAAGTTCCTGACCTTCGGCGAGCTGCGTGAGCTGCCGACGCATCCCGAGCGGATGGAGTTCATCGCCTGGCGCAAGCGGGAGCTCGCGTTTCGTCTCGGCGAGGCCCAGACGATCGACGCAATCCGCGATTCGCTGCGTGACAGCGGGCGGGTGCGTCTGGAGGCCCCCGGTGGTCAGATCCGCATCGAGGGCTCCGATCTCGTGCCTTCCCAGGGGGCCTGGCGGGTTGTCGAGGGCGCCGGCGGCGTGATCGAGGTGCTCAAGATCATCGAAGGCGGGGGACTGGTCAAACGCTGGCAGGTCGAGCAGGCCATCCTCCGGGCCGACCTGGGACGTACCCGTGAGGAACGCCGCCTGGAGTTCGACCTCGAAACGTTGCGGGCGCGGGTCATTGGCAATCAGGGAGTCGGCGGGCAGGGCGAGCGTGAGAAGCTGCCGTTCGGCTCGCTCACATACGCCGGGGTCAGCCCCGACGAGCTGGCGGATCAATCTACTGACGATTTACTCGAAGACGCGGCGGCTCAGATCGGTTCGATGGGCGAACGAAGAGGGCGTCCGTTGGTCGCGGCGCGAGATGATCTGGTGGGGCGCATCGCCCGCCTGAAGCGCGAGATCCTTTCGAAGCAGCACGAGCGCCTGGCGATGAGCGTGAGCTGCTTCGTGATGGTGATGACCGGGGCGATCGTGGCGCTGCGATTGCGCCACGCCAGTTCGCTGACGGTGTATCTGTGGAGCTTCTTCCCGGCGCTGGCGGCGCTGGTCACGATCAACGGCGGGCAGCAGCTCGTGCATCGGTTGGGCGAGGGCGGGCTGCCGTTGCTCTGGGGCGGGAACGCCGCGCTGGCGCTGTATGCATTTGTCGCCTATCGGGGGCTCGCGCGCCACTGATGGTTGAGACGAAGGCAAACCCTGACGCACCGGCGTTCGCGCCCTGGGCGGGTTCGTGGCGATGGACGCTGTTGCTGGTGCTGGGCGTCACGGCGTTGCGCCTGATCTGGCTTGCATTCATGAGCCCGTACGCGCTCGCTGAGGACGAGGCGCACTACTGGGAGTGGTCGCGCCGCCTCGATCTGTCGTACTACTCCAAGGGCCCGGGCATCGCGTGGACCATCTGGCTGAGCACACAGGCGCTCGGCGACACGGTGCTCGGCGTGCGCGCACTGGGGCCGGTCTTTGGCGCGATCACGGCGATCAGTGTCGCGGCACTCTCCAGGGCGGTGTTCAAAGACCGGCGGGTCGCGTTCTTCAGCGCGACACTCGTGCTGCTAGTCCCCGCGTACCAGCTCACAAGCCTGCTGATGACGATCGACGGGCCATACCTGGCGTGCTGGTCGCTTGGCGCGTTGCTCGCGCATCGGGCGATGATCGGGCGATCGAAACGGGCATGGGCGGGCCTGGGGCTTGTGTTGGGCGTGGGGTTTCTCTTCAAGTACACGATCCTGCTGCTGCCAGTGGGCTTGGTCGCGTTTGCGATCGTGCATCGCAAACGGCTTGCCAGACCGGCACTCTCGGGCGTGGCCATTGGCGTCGCGCTGTTTGTGCTGAGCGTGCTGCCGGTGGTCATATGGAACGCCCGCGAGGGGTTTCCGACTATCCGCCACCTGCTGGGGCATGTGGGCGTCGCGGGCGGGGACATCCCGCTCATCGAGGGCTGCGATCGACGAGGCGGCTTTCCCGGATTGACGACGCTCGAGTTCCTTGGCACCCAGGCGGCGATCATCGGGCCGGCGCTGGGGCTGGCGGCGATGGCGATCGCGCGAACATGGCGGACCAGGCCCGCCCGTCGTTCGCCCGGCGTGCTGCTCTTGGTCTGGATTTCGCTGCCGATCCTGGTGTTCTATCTGCTGGTGACGTTGCGGACCGAGGGTGAGGCGAACTGGCCCATCGCGGGGTATCTGACGCTGCTGCCGCTGGCGGCGCGGGCGGCGGTGCGCGGGATGGACCGATTGGTTCAAGTGCGAGGGGTGTGGAAGCGAGAGGGTCGCGCGGGGCGCCCGCCGAGGAATATTCGCCATGTGCTGTGGCACGCGAGTCTGGTGATGGGCCTGGTTGCAGGGTTCGGGCTGGTGCTGCTGGATCCGATCTCGCGCCTACCGGGGGCGGCTGGAGAGGTGGCCCGTTTGGATCGGGTTCGTCGCGGGCCGCGATTGGCGCAGAACGTGCGTGATCGCCTGGAAGAGCTGCGAGCGGAGACGGGGCTCGAGCCGTTCGTGATCGGCAGCCACTATGGCCGGGTGAGCCTGCTTGCATTTGAGATGCCCAGGCTGGGCGAGGACGCGGAGCTGTTCTGCGCGTCGGCGGTGCTGCCATCATTTCCCGATGAGGGGATGTGCCCCGGACGCAAGACCCAGTACGACCTGTGGAGCGAGACGGATCTGCGCAATCCCGACGTGATCGAGCGCCTGCGGGGACGCCCGGCGGTGCTGCTGGGGGCGAGGCGGAGGCAGTGGCAGGGGGGGTTTGCGGAGGTCTCGCAGATGCAGGAAGATGGCAGGGAGCAGGACCGGGTGACGTTTGTCGGGTATGGGTTCCGGGGGTTCGAGTGAGAAAACCGTGGCGTCTGTGGAGCCGCTAGCCTTGCAGCCATGAGCGTGAACGCTTTCCATCGCGAGCTTCGACGGGATCGGTGGCGCCTCTTCGCGCTGATCGCGATTCCGGCGTTTCTATTGGCGCTCGCGTTGGATTGGTCGGTGTACCAGATTCTCAGCATCGACACCTCGTTCGAGGGCGAGGGGAGCCCGCAATGGAACATCGAGCAGAGCCAGCTCTATCAGTTCGTTCGTCTGGTCGGTTACATCCCGGCATGGCTTGCGGTCGCGCTGGCGGTGGATCTCGCGGGTCGGCGTCGGCGATCGCGCGTCGTCGGCGTTGCTGGCGATGATCGCGGGCTGGTCACGCCGGGGATCTTGGCCTGCACGATTCTTACGGGCCTGGTCGTTGCGTTCATGAAGGCGCTGATCGGGCGCGAGAGGCCCTTGAAGCACGACGGCGGGTGGTACTTCAAGCCCTTCCTTGACGGATTCACGGATGGGTCGAATCTCTCGACGCCCTCGAGCCACGCGGCGATCGCGGTTGCCGGGGCTTTGGTTCTCTCACGCCTGCGTCCTGGTACGGGCTATGTCGCGATCCCGCTGGCGGTGGCGTGCGCGTATTCGCGGGTGCTGATGGGCCATCATTTCCTCAGCGACGTGGTGCTGGGCGCGATCGTTGCGTGGGTGGTCGTCGAGCTTGTCGTGCCGAAGGGTCGCGTTGTGGGAGGGCGAGCGTGAGCCTGCTGGACCGCTACATCGCGCGCCACTTCGTGCTCAACACCGTTGCGCTGCTGGTGATCTTGTTCACGTTCATCGTGGCGGTGGATGCGACGTTGAATATCGATCGGTTCGTGAACGCCGCGGACGATCTGGCGAGCGACCAGGGGCGGGATCCGGGTGCGTTCGGGCGGATGGTCACGACGAGCTATCTGGTGTTTGATCTGTGGTGGCCTCGTTTGCTGCAGCTCTTGCCGTACCTGCTGGGCTTCGTGATGGTGGGGGGGATGGGTTTTACCTTCGCGCAGATGGTGCGCCATCGCGAGCTTGTGGCGATCCTGGCCAGTGGGCAGAGCCTGCGCCGGGTGTCGCGCCCGATTCTGCTTGTCGGCGTGGGCATGGTGCTGGTGCAACTCGCAAGCCAGGAGCTGGTGATCCCCAAGATCGGCCCTCGCCTGACGCGCGACCATGGCGACGCGGGGCGGCGTGTCGCCGATGGCGACGCGATCCCGCTCTCGGCCGACGGCTTCGGCAGGGTGTTTATCGGCGGGAGCTTCAACGCGAGCGAGGGGACGATTGGGGACCTGTATGTCTGGGATCGCGACGAGCGGGGCTTAGCCACCCGTCGGATCCACGCAAAGAGTGCGACCTGGCGCGACGGGGGGTGGGACCTGGAGGGCGGGTTCGGCGAGGAGGTCGGCGGTGATGCGCGGATAACAGAGCCGGTGCCCGTGGATCGGATCGAAACGGACCTTGATCCGCAGACGATCACGACACTGCAATACGCGGCGTTCAGCCAGAGCCTGAGCTTTGGGCAGCTCGGGCGGATGCTGGAGGGGCTGGAGAACGCCGAGGGGGACGCCGAGCAGACCGAGCGTCGCATGGAGCGTCTGGGGCGGCTGCGTTGGGGGCGGTTCAGCATCGGTTTGGCGAACCTGATGGGTCTGCTGATCGCGTTGCCGTATTTTTTGACGCGGGTGCCGAGGAACATGCTGTATGTGTCGATCCGGTGCGCTCCGGTGAGCCTGGGGGCGATCATGGGGGCGATCATCGGTTCGAGCGTGGCATTTCCCGGGCTTGCGCCGGTGATCGGGGTGTTTCTTCCCGTGGTGATCCTGTTTCCGATGGCGGCGGGGCTGATGATGCGGGTGCGGAGCTAGGAAGGGGAACCAAAGGGGCTTTGAGGCGGGGTCTCAGAGCACATAGAATGATGGTGATGTCGAAGCCGCCCCCATGTCCGAAGCCTACGTTTCCCGAGCAGAACGCCGACGGCGTGGACCTGACGCTGATCCGAAAGACGCTGCGGATGACGCCTCTTGAGCGGGTTCGATTCGGCGAGGTCGCCCGTCGTCGGGTTCTCAGATTGCACGAGATTGCCGGTGTCAGAAGAGATCCAAAGCCCTCTTGAGCCGATCGTCGAACTGCTGCAACGCCACGGCGTTCGGTTCGCCGTTATCGGAGGGATGGCCGAACTGCTCCATGGCGGGTTACGTCCTACATTCGACGTCGATCTGTGCTACGACCGATCACCGTCCAACCTCGCACGCCTCGCCGAGGCCCTTCGAGAAATCTCACCCACCCTTCGCGGCGTGCCAAAGGATCTCCCTTTCGTGCTCGATGAGCGATCGTTGGGTGCGGGAAACAACTTCACGCTCGACACCGACTTGGGGCCGCTGGATCTGCTGGGCTGGGTCGAGCCCATTGGCGAGTACGATGCGATTGAGACGCAGTGCGTGGACGTGCCTTTGGGAGTCCGTACCGTGCGGGTTCTCTCGGTGGACGCGCTGATCCGGATCAAGAGCCATATCAATCGCCCCAAAGATCAGGCCTCGCTCGCGGAGCTTCGGGCGATCAAGGCTGAGGGCGAGCGGCGGGGCTGAGGCGGCGGGCAATGGCGCGTGCCACGGAATCGCTTCGGTTTCCTTGGCATGTTGATCCTGCGTGCTGCGCTTGCCGATAGGCCCGAGGGGCTAACAATGGCGGGGCAGGAGGAGGATCATGGCGTCGATTTTTTTCTAAATTGAGGTCCACCAGCCGCACCCTCTCAAGCGGT
>CBDVAM010000028.1:0-32375 GCA_965371965.1 uncultured Phycisphaerales bacterium | reverse complement strand
TGCTGCGGGCCGCCAGACGCCTGCAGGTGCGGCCCGAGCGAGTCGAGGCGGCGATCACGGCGTACGAGGCCTTCGAGGGGCTCGTCGAGCGCCACGCCGGCGATCGCGTGTCGTTCGATTCGATGATCGTGGGCTACGCCGAGGAGCATGTCGGCCCGATCAATCTTCGCCACAAGCGCGATGCGTATCGCGCGATGAGCCACATTCTCGGTGCGCAGGCGAGATGCCAGTTATGTTGCAACATCGTGGGGTCCAGCGAGACGCCGGGGATGCTCGACGTGGTATCGGTCCGGGGGTTCGTCGGCCTTCGCCGGCTGCGCCCGCACGCGTCGTGGATCGTCGCGCGCCTGCGGATCGTCGAAGACGAAACCGGAGGGCTCAAGGACGCCTCCGGGTGCCGCCCGCTCGAGGACAACGACGACGTCCCCGGGGTCGGGCTGCTCAAGAAATACTGCAGCCGCCCGCTGCCCACGCTCCGCGGCACCAAATCCGAGAGCGGCTTTATGAACGTGGAGATCGTCGGCGACGACGTCGGGAACGGCTCGGCGGTCACGTGCTTCGTCGGTGATCTCTGGCAATCGGCCGGGTCGCGGTATCGAACCGACGTTGATCGTCTTGTGCGATCGAGTGCGATCGTGCGCACGCCTTCGGAGGTGCTCGTGCATGATCTGCTGGTGCATGAGGATCTGTTCGGTCCTGTCGCGCCTCGCGTCTCTGTATTCAGCGACCATCTCGGTGAGTCGAACCCGCAGGGGCGAGATTCGGATCTGCTGCCGACCCGTGAGACCGTGCGGTTTATCGGCAACGGAACGCCCGCGCTGCACTGCTCTGACGTGCCCGGCTACTCGGAGATGGCCCGCGACGTCTTCGATCGCGTCGGATGGGATCCGAATCGGTTCAACGTCTATCGGTGCATTGTCGAGTATCCGGTGATGCCCTCGTCGGTTACGGTCGAGTTCGATCTGCCCGAGGGTCCTTGAGGTCGCACCTGCCCGTACTTGCGGTTTTCGATTCGCGCGGCGAGCCACCAGCCAGAGCCGCCGCGAGGAACAACGAGCATCGACGCGTCCGCGCTCCTTCCAGACATGCGGCTTCTGCAGCCCGCTCGCCTCAGCGGGACGATCGCACCGGTGCCGAACGCTCTGATGAGCAGGATCATGACGCTGATTGGGCTGTCGCCGCGATGCACGATCAATGAGACCCGACGAACGCGACGAGGTACGCGACAACCACGCCCGCGAGCACGAGGTCATAGACCCTCTTGTGGCGATTCCACTGCACCCAGCGGTACTGATTGGTCACGCCGACACTCCCGCGCTCATCGCAGCGCGATCCCGCACACGATGAACACATGCGAGAAAACGACGCCAATGATGACGATGGGGGCGAGGACGAGCTGCGACTAGTGAACGCCGACCGGCCAGCGAGGCCTTGCTCCAGACGATATTCTGTCGGAGGTGTCGGATTGGATCCGACAGGTAGATGGATGCGCCGAGAGCGCCGACGCGATGCAAGGAGCGACAGATGACCCGTTCGAACGTGCGTGTGATTCTTGGAGGATTTGTGCTCAGCGCGGGCGTGCTCGGCGTCGCCGGGCTCACCGGCTGTGCGAGCTCGGGCGATTCGCCCTGGGTATTGGGCTATGACGCCCGCCAAGCCGGCCTGCCCTCCAGCGACGAGGTCCGCATCGAGCCCGCCCCGATGGACGCGCTCGAGGGCGACGCCTCGCTCGAGGGCTACGAGGTCATCGGGATCAGCCGCTTCACCGCGGAGCGTCAGGAGCAGGACCCCTCGGACCCCGAAGGGCCGCTGACGAACCACGCGATGCGCATCGGGGCAACCCTGGTCCGCGTCGGCCTCCGCCCGGCGGGCACCGAGACCAGGACACAGTACATCCGCACGACGACGCCCGGCACGGGGGCTCCCGGGGGCAACATCGCCAGCGGACGCCCGACCGCAACCCAGCGCGCCGACATCCCCTACGAGGTCGAGATCGAGGTCTTCGATCACGTCGCGGTCTTCTATAAGAAGAACGAGTAGTGCACGTCGTCCAGGCCGGCCTGCTGGTGGCGCTCGGCGGCGCCGCGGGAGCGCTGACGCGATTTGGAGGCGTCACCGGCATCAACCACCTCGCCGAGCTGGCGGGCATGCAGCCGGGCGACCGCTTCCCCTTCGGCACGCTCATCGTCAACGTCGCCGGCTGCCTGGCGATCGGTGTCATCATGGGCCTGCACCAATCGACGGACGGCACGCGGGCGTTCGCCGACACGACCCGCCTGCTGCTCGTCATCGGCTTCCTCGGATCGCTGACGACGTTCAGCACGTTCGGGGCCGAGACGATTCGTCTGCTTGAAGAGCAGCGGACGGGGCTGGCGTTTCTCAACATCGGCGCGAACATGCTGCTCGGGCTCGCGGCGGTGGGCCTTGGCCTGTTCGTCGCGAGGGCCCTTGCCAGCGGTTGAAACACCGATCAGAGCTTCTGCGCGAGCACGCCAAACACCGGCGGGAGCACGATGAACGTGTCGGGATCGCTGCTCGCCTGTTCCCACACTGCCATGAACTCCTGGCGCTGGGTCTCGCTGATGGAGCCCCGCTCTGTCAGCCTCGGCAGGAACGATCGCCAGAACACCGTCGGCCACTGCCACGCCGGCTCGTGCGGGCGGGCGACTCGCTGGGTCACCGAAAGATCGAGAAGCTCCAGCCCATGCTCGCGCAGCAGCGCCGGCAAACGCGCCACGACGTCGAGATCCCCCGACTCGCTCCACGAGGCCCCGATGGCCCTAATAACCTCGTCGAAGATCTCCCGCCTCGGCCCGAGCGTCATGGCCCGGTAGTTGAAATAGTCCTGGATCGCAAGACGCCCGCCCGGACGCAAGAGCGCCGACAACGACGCGATCACCGGCTCCGGATCGGGCAGAAAACACAGCACCCAACGGATCCACGCGGCGTCGAACGGTTCTTGACCCACAAGAACCTTGTCGAGTTCGCGCACATCGCCCTGGTACACCTCGATGTTGTGCATGTTGAGCACGCCGGCGGTCTGGCGCAGATGCTCGACAAACCGAGGCGACTCGTCCACGCCGACGACCCGCCCGCTCGCTCCTACCAGCTGGGCAAAATCGAGCGACGCGTAGCCCGGCCCGCACCCGGCGTCGAGCACGCGCGAGCCCGGCTTGATGCCCGCCTGCTCCCAAAGCCTCACCGCCGACTCTGCCCACAGGCGATGCTGGATGCCCAGGCGCACGAGTTCTTCGTCGTCGGTGCCGAGGAGGTATTCGGGGGCATCGGTCATGGATCAAGCCTATGTCCCCCGGGGCGCATCGGTTGGCCGCGCTAGGCTCTCCAGGTGAGCACGGAGGCCGATCGACAGCACGGGCGCGGGAGATTGCGGACTGCGCTGCACAGCTTCCACCCCTCGAGCTACCCGCTGCTCGTGCGAGCCAACTTCTCGCGCGAGATGGTCTCGATCATGTTCTTCTCCTTCCTGCTCGCGGGGATCGAGACGGGGATCGTGACCGTCCTGGCCAAGAAGGGTTTCACGGGCGTCGTGCCCGATGCGCACCTCGACGTGATCGTCGCACTTCTGGGGGCGTCCAAGGCCATCGCAAACCTGACGAGTTTCGTGTGGGTGCGTCTCAATCACGGGCGCAACAAGCTGGTCTTTACCGCAAGCCTCCAGGCGAGCTGCGCCGTGATCGTCGTCCTGCTCGCGCTGGTGCCGACGAACTCGGCGCTGGGGCTCTACCTCTTCGCCGGCGGCGTGATGCTCGCCCGCGTTGTCTGGGCGGGGTTCATCACCATCCGCTCGACCATCTGGAACGCCAACTACGAGCGGACGATCCGCGCGACCATCACCGGCAAGCTCATGACGATCCAGGTGATCTTCGTCGGCCTCCTGGGAATCGGCCTGGGCCTGGCGATGGACATGGATGACCAAGCGTATCGGATCATGCTGCCGATCGGCGCGACGTTCGGGCTCGTGGGGATTGCGGTGTGGATGAGGATCCGCGTCCGCGGGCACGCGCAGCTCATGCAGAGCGAGCGAGCGGAATCCGACGACTCCGGCCCGAGCTTCAACCCCCTGCGCATGCTCTCGATCCTCCGCGAGGATCGGGCCTTCGCGGGCTACATGGGCTGCATGTTCGTCCTGGGCATGGGCAACCTGATGGTGCCGCCGCTGCTGGCGGTTGTCGTCGTCGACCGGTTCGACATGGGCTACCTGCAGGCCATGCTCGTGACCAACACGCTGCCTTTCCTGGTCATGCCGGCGTCGCTGCCGTTCTGGTCGCGTCTGCTCAGCCGGATGCACGTGATCCGATTCCGCGTCTTCCACGCCCAAGTGTTCGCGCTGGCCAACGGGCTGTTCTTCGTCGCCGCGGTCATGGGGATCGAACCTTTGCTCTACGTCGCGGCGGTCATCCAGGGCCTCGCCTTCGGCGGCGGGGCGCTCGCGTGGACGCTCGGGCACCTGGATTTTGCCCCGCCCAACCGTGCGAGCCAGTACATGTCGGTCCATGTCACGCTCACCGGCGTGCGCGGCTTGATCGCGCCGTTCCTGGGCGTCCTGCTGGATGGATATCTCGCCAAGGTCGCGGGCACGCCGCGAGGCGTCGTGTTTGGCGTGTCCATGGCGCTCTCAGCGCTCGGGGGCGTCGGGTTCCTCATCCTCAAGCGATCCATGCGAGAGCGGATGGACATGCATCACGAGGATGTCGAGACCACACCGGTCAGCCGGGCCGGGCTCTGACAAGCGATCCTGCTCCGCCAACGGGGCTCAACGACTCATTTCGCTACCGGCGCATCATTTTGAGTTGGGGCGGCCCGCAGAGCATGCTCTGAGCATTGAACGCAACGCCAACCGCGTTGGAAGGCACGCCCTCATATGCCGTCGGCGTGGGTGATACCACAACGACATCGATTTCCAGCTCTGTCGTCCAGATATTCGGCTCGCCCTCGCCCGAGAGCCCGCAGTGGCCCAGGAGCGATCCGTCCGACTCGACAAGCATCGCCAGCCCGTCGAACGGCTCGGGCGAGACGATTTGGACGGTGCCCGCGACCAGAACCTGCCCGCTGTCCCCCAGCGCCATGGCGTTCGCGCTATCGAACCCACTGGTCCCGTAGGTCTTGTTCCACAGATGCTGCCCGTTGCTATCGACCTTGACCAGCCAGGCGTCCTGAGACCCGGCACCGCCGGTGTTCGTCGAGCCGACGGCCAGGAAACCACCGTCGAGCGTCTCGCGCACCTGCCCACCGATGTCGGCGTCAAGGAAGCCGAAGTTGTCGCCGAATCGCTGGTCCCAGACCGGAGTGCCCGCACCATCGAGACGCACGATCCAGAAATCGCCGCGAAAGAACGCGGCGGCGAGTATCTCGCCGGTCGCGACGAATCCACCGTCGCGTGTCGTCGAGATGTGGTTCCACATGTCGCCGCCCGACATGTTGTAGGTCTTCGACCATCGCACGCCCCCATCGGGATCGAGGCGCACCAGCCACGGGCGGAAGAACGGGATGTTCGAGGGGCGCCCGAGGAAGTCCGAGTTCGAGTTGGCGACAAAGACCAGCCCGTCGGGCGTCGGCGCGATCGACGTGATCCAGTCGGTCTTGTTGTTGTCGAAGAACTCCTGCCAGATGATGGTCCCGGTCGGGTCGATCTCGAGCACCCACGCGTCCTGCTCGGCCTCCTGGAAGTTCACGGACCCGCCGACGTAATAGCCCCTCGGGGAGGCGGCGATCGTCGTGAATCCCTCAGACCCCCTGCCCCCATAGGTCTTCTGCCACTCTATGACGCCATTGGCGTCGAGCTTGACGATCCACCCGTCGTTCCCGCCCGCACCGAAGGAGTTGGTCTGGCCGGCGGCGATGCACCCGCCGTCGCTCGTGGCGACGACCTCGTGGGCCTGGTCATTGGCGGCGCCCCCGATGGCGACCTGCCAGGAGGCCGCGCCCCGCTCGGTCAGCTTTGCGACCCAGAGGTCCAGGCCGCCCATCCCGACCGAGTTGGTGAACCCCGCAAGGAAAAAGCCGCTCTGGCCCCGGTCGCAGTCGTTGATCGTCTCGGAGTCGGGGCCGCCGTAGGCGCGAGCCCACGGAAACACCTGACCGAGCGAACTGGTGGAAAAGATGCACAGGCCCAGCATGGGCCACGCGGAAAACCGAAATCTCATAGGACTCTCCTAGTTAGTTTCTCGTGCCAGCGTGCCGCGATCGCTGCCCGAGCCTCATCGGATTCGCTCAAAGTTCATTGAGGGTTCCACCTCGTTGTTCAAATGGGACCCGCAAGAGGCCCTCATCGGACCCCAGGACGACAAGATGCGCCGCTGCCGTAAACTGGTCCGAGAAGGAGCCCGAAAATGCCCGACGACCCCGCCGTCGACCTCCGCAGCGACACCGTCACCCACCCCACGCCGGCGATGCGTGAGGAAATGCAAGCAGCCCCCCTCGGCGACGATGTGCTGGGCGACGATCCGACCGTCCACGCCCTCCAGGAAAAAATCGCCTCCATGCTGGGCAAAGAAGCCGCATTGTTTGTGCCCAGCGGCACCATGGCCAACCTCCTCGCCGTCCGATGCCTGTGCGAGCCCGGCGACGACATCATCATCCACGAGGGCGGGCATGTCATCAACTATGAGACCAGCGCCTTCGCCGCCATCGCCGGCTGCTCGCCACGCCCGATCCCCTCGCCCGACGGGCGCTTCGACGCCGACGATTTGTCGTCGCGCATCCGCCCTCGCAACTGCCACTTCGCCCGCTCGCGATTGCTCGTGATCGAGAACACCTCCAACACCGGCGGCGGCACCGTCTGGAATCTAGACCAGGTGCATCGCGTCTGCGAGCGAGCCCGCGAACACGACCTCGCGTGCCATCTCGACGGCGCACGCCTGTTCAACGCCTGCGTCGCCAGCGGCACCAGCCCCGCCGGCTACGCCGAGCCCTTCGATACGGTCTCGACGTGTTTCAGCAAGGGCCTGGGCGCGCCCGTCGGCTCGGCGCTGGCGGGCTCGAAAGAAACCATCGAGCGGGCCCATCGCTTCCGCAAGATGCTCGGCGGCGCGATGCGCCAGGCCGGATTGCTCGCCGCGGCTGCGATCCACGCGCTCGACAATCACGTCGACAGGCTCAGCGACGACCACGCCAACGCCAGAGCCCTCGCCGAGGCGATCCGCGAGATCCCGGGCCTCACGGTCGATCTCGCCCGCGTCCAGACCAACATCGTCTACTTCAACACCAAGCCCGGCGAGGCGCCCGCGCTGCAGGCCCGCCTGGAATCCCTCGGCGTGCGCATGCTGGCGCTGAGCAAGGACGAGATGCGAGCGGTCACGCACCTCGATGTCGATCGCGATGGCATCAACCGCGCGATCCACGCGCTCCAAGGATCGAACGGGACCTCAGCCCCCTGACCCGGGTAGCACCGCCCAATCTTCCTCTCAGACAACCTGATCGCTCCCGCGCACGGGGTTTTTCTGCGAACCCCCGCAGCCTCACGCCGCCTCGGCGATACAGATATCCTCGCACGGACAGCCCATGAGCAACCAGAACGCGACCAGCGAGAATCACGACCGACCATCGCATCACCCCGCGATACTGCTCATCGCGAGGACCATCGGCGCTCGCCCAGAAGAGATGCGCCCGGCACTTCTCTGCGCCGCCCAGTTCTTTCTGATCCTCTCAAGCCTCTTCATCCTGCGCCCTCTTCGAGAGAGCGCGGGCATCCGCGGTGGGATTCAGGAGCTCCCGGGCCTGTTCCTCGCGACGATGGTCGCCATGCTCCTGGTCAACCCGTTGTTCGCTCTGTTCGTCGCCTCAACCCGGCGCGATCGGTTCATCCCGTGGACCTACCTCTTCTTTGCGATCAACACGGGTGTGTTCGCCCTGTTGTTCGCGACGGTGTCGGGCGAGCGAGCACACGCTCTCGACCAAGCTTTCTATATCTGGTTCAGTGTCTTCAATCTCTTCGCGGTCAGCATCTTCTGGGCGTTGATGGTGGATCTCTGGGGGCGAACGCGCGGGCGTCGGCTCTTCGGATTTCTCGGTGTCGGGGGAACACTGGGCGCGATCGCTGGATCTGCGATCACCAATAGCCTGATATCTGTCGTTCAGCCGTGGGTGCTGTTCACGATGGCTGCGGCGGGCCTCATCATGGCCGGCGGCGTCGCGTTCGTCCTTGTTCGGTCGGCGACGCGAGAGACGCCCTTGCGGACCGGATCCTCGGTCGATGCCGACAGGGTGCTGCAGGCCGGAGAGGAACCCGGCAAGGCGACTCTGCGCGGCATCTTCCTTCTCCTGCGATCGCCGTATCTCCTGACGATTGCACTCTATGTACTCCTCTTTGCGGTCATGAACACTGTTCTGTACTTCCTACAGATGGCGGTCGTCGATGCAAACTACCCCGACGACGAGGATCCCACAGCGTTCTTCTCGCTTCTCTCCCTCGTAGGCCAGACCGCGACTCTCTTGATCCAGTTGTTCCTGACGGGCCGGCTCATTCGATGGCTCGGCGTCGGCTGGTCGCTCGCGGTCTTGCCGTTATTCATGACCATCGGCCTCCTGGTGCTCGGCGTGACCATTGAGCGAGGCGGCGAGGCCGCCCTGGCTTCTGCCCAGGTGCTTTGGATCGTCTTCGGTGTTCAGGTGCTGCGTCGCGCGTTGAATCAAGCGCTCGCCAAGCCCAGCCGCGAGCTTCTGTTCACCCTCACCAGCCAGCAAGAAAAATATGGCTCCAAGCCCATCATCGACACGTTCGTCTACCGCGCCGGCGACGCCGGCGGCTCACTCGGCTTTGGCGCACTAGGCGCGGGATTCACAAAGCCGTTCGCATTCGCGGGCATGAGCCTCGGAGCCGGATTGATCGCCCTCTGGATGACTCCCCTCGCCGGTCTCTGGTTGATCATCGGCCTCGCCCTCGGCGTCGCGCACAGGGCTCGCGCGAATCAGGAATCCGAGTCAACGACCGCTCCCGATAGCCGCGAGCCGCTCTGACCACACTACCGGTAAAGGCCCTGACTGGTCGATGCTCGTCCGCTCGCTCAATACCCCGCAGCGCAATGCACGCACCAAGAGGATGGCTCGCCGAGTGACGCAAGAATCATGTGTCCCTCAGTCCTCGGCAGCGCACCCAACTGGCTCAGAAACTGATTCTGATACCGATTGGGATAGTCCTGATAGTCCGGCGAACTCTGGGTGAACGCGTAATCGTCGTGGATCAACTCCTGCAATCGCGCGATCCGCGTCTCCGGACACGGATGCGTGCTCAGCCACTCGATCTGGCGAGCGCCGCCGCCACCCGCCGCCGCGAGCACCCGCATCACCTGCACCTGCCCCATCGGGTTGTACCCTGCGCGGGTCATGTACCGCACGCCCAGCATGTCCGCCTCGGACTCCTCGTCGCGACCGTACTTGAGCAACACGACGTTGCCGCCGACCGCCAGCGCGGGCACGGCATACTTCCCGTACTGGCGGACGACCGAATCATCAGCAGCAACCCCCACCGCAACCGCAAGCTTGCCAAGTCCTGCCTTGAACCCACTCTGTCTGCTTATCTGTTGATTCGCGTGACGCGCCGTCACATGCCCGATCTCGTGCCCGAGCACGCCGGCGAGCTGCGACTCAGAATCCAATCGCTGCGCGAGCCCCCGCGACATGAACACCTTGCCGCCCGGCAGCGCGAAGGCGTTGATCACGTCGCTATCCAGCAGTGTGAACTCCCACTCCAGCTCCGGCACGCCGTCCTCGATCCCGCCCAGCAAGCGATGCCCGACGCGATTCACGAAGCGGTTCGCCGACGTGTTGGCGACCGCACCGCCAAACTGGGCGGTGAACTGCGGCGCGGCGTCGGCGCCCATCTGCATCTCCCGCTCCCAGCTGAGCAGCGTCAGCGATCGCTTTCCGGTCGCCGGGTTCGTCGAGCAGGCGACGCTTCCCATCGATACCAGGGCCAGGGCGAGCACGATTGCGAGCGGGCGGCGCATGGGCATTCTCCTCTTCCATTCGGCACCAGATCCTATCATCGCCGGTGAGCACGCAGACTCCCCCAGCCTGGGATCACCAACGCCTGACCGATCCGCACGCCCAGGACGACAAGGCCCAGCGCGTCCAGACCATGTTCGGCGCCATCGCCCCGCGGTACGACCTGAACAACCGCGTCCACTCGCTGTGGCGCGATCAGGCCTGGCGTCGCGCCGCCGTCCGCTTCGCTCTGGTCCAATCGGGCGATCGCGTCCTCGATATGGCCTGCGGCACGGGCGACCTGACCCACCTGTTCGCGAGGTCCAGCGCCGCCGAGGTCATCGGCGCGGATTTCACGCCCGCCATGCTCGAACTCGCGAGCAAGAAGCGTGCTCGCCTGCCCGACCCAGTCGCGAGCAAGGTGTCCTACCAGGCCGCCGACGCCATGGACCTGCCCTTTGAAGACGCGAGCTTTGATGTCGTCTCCATCGCCTTCGGCATCCGTAATGTGCAAGAGCCCGCCAATGCCCTCGCCGAGTTCGCCCGCGTCCTCAAGCCGGCCGGGCGCCTCATTGTCCTGGAGTTCACCGTGCCCGGGTTCGCACCTGTCCGATGGTTCAACCGCGTCTATAGCGGCTGGATCATGCCCCGGACCGCGACGTGGATCAGCGGCGACAAGAGCGGTGCGTACAAATATCTGCCCAAATCCGTCGAGACCTTCCAGGACACAACGCAGATGGTGCGCGAGATTGAGCGTGCCGGATTCTCGGACGTGCGCATGAAGAGCCTGAGTTTGGGCATCTGCGCGTGTTATCGGGGGCGTCGCGCCTAACGCTCGCACCTCGCAAGCCCGGATTCACACGTTATTGGACCGCCCCGGCACGCATGCTGCGCAACATCCATGACCTCATCATTCGCTGGTGGCCAACGCGGGCATGGGCCGAAGTCTGGCGTGCTCGACGGATGTCTGTCGGGCATCGACCGGGAGGGTCGGTCCCTGGGCGAGAGCCCGACATCGGCGGAGCCGAGGATCGCATCGAAAAGGAACTCGCCATGAACCTGGACCTGCTGCTCGACACCTTCTTCGAGGCCCTCATCGAGGGCGACCGACCCCGTTCTCGCGCACTGATCGAGCGAACGCTCCAAGACGGCTGGACCCCGGAGGAAGTGATCGTCGACGTCTATTGGGCGACGTACGAGCGGGTCGAGGACCTGTACCGGGCCGACAAGCTCACCATGCTCCAGCAGCGGATCGCCACAAGGCTCTTGCGCGTCCTGGAGGATCAGACCGCCGCATCCCTGACCATCAACGCGTCCAACGAGAACGCTCCCAAGCGCCACGTCCTGGCGCTCTGCGGCCCCAGCGACGCCGACGAGCTGGGCGCTCAGATGGCCGTGGATCTGCTCGAGGCCAACGGCTTCGGCATGACGTTTGGCGGCGGGGGCGTGCCCGTCGACGAGATCATCGCCCAGGTCCATCAGCAAAAACCCGATGTCCTGTGCATGTTCGCCTCGGCACCCAGCGATCTGCCCGAGATCCGACAGATGATCGACCGCCTCCGCGAGATCGACGCCCTGCCGGACCTCCAGATCGTAGTTGGCGGCGGGGTCTTCAACAGAGCCGAGGGCTTGGCCCAGGAGATCGGCGCCGACCTCTGGGCGAACGATCCGTTAGAGCTGGTGGACGAGATGATCGCGAATCCCGCCCGCCGAGCCACCGCCGACCAGCGAACGGTCGGGCGCAATCGCAAGAAGGCCGCCTAGGTCATATTCGCATTCTGATTGGTACTCGCCCGGTCGTCTTGGCCGGGTTTTTTCTTTGGCTATTCACCGAATCTGGGCCGTGAAATGAAAGCGGAGGCACCCATCGCCTAGACATGCGTCGTATGGAGTAAGAGCAACCTTGGGGCAGTTGTCTTGGTAGGGAGAACGTGCCGATGCTGAAGAGCGAAGAGCAGCGATTGATCCGTAACGCCGCGCGAGGCGACCGCGACGCGGCTGGTGCGATCATCCGAGCCCACCAGAAGTCGGTGTACGCGTACCTGTTGCGGATGTCGGGCCGCCCCGATGTCGCCGAGGACGTGACCCAGGAGGCGTTTGTTCGGGTTCTGATGAACCTGGACCGATTCGATCCCCGGTATCGATTCAGCACCTGGGTGTTCACGATCGCGCGACGCCTGTACGTCAACGCGTGCCAGAAGCACAAGCCGGCGTTCGACACCGATATCGTGGACGGCTGGCAGGGTTCGCCCTGCCGCCCCGAGCGACCGGTCGAGGGCTCCGAGCAGGCGGATTGGACCCGCAAGAGCCTGGACGACGCGCTCGCGCAGCTGAGCACACAGCAACGCGAGATCCTGGTCTTGTTCCACCAGATGGACTGGCCGATCGCGCTGATCGCCAAGCATGTCGGGATGCCCGAGGGCACCGTCAAGAGCCACCTGCACCGGGGGCGTCGGCGGATGCGCGAGTATCTGAATGAGCAAACGATGTTCGCCGATCATGAATGGGAGGTCTGGGCGTGAAACCTGATGGGGGTCAGGACAATATGGATCGCGAGCGTTTGTTCCAGGAACTGCTCGACGGCACGCTGAGCGCAGAACGCCGCGAGGCGGCGATTCTTGAGCTGCGTGCCGATCCGCAGAGAGCAGCCGAGTTGGTGCGCCTTCGCGCGGCACTCGATTCGATGCGCGATGATGGCCAGCGAGCGCCGGACATCTCGCCGGCCATTCTCGCCGAGCTTGGAAGACGACGGGGATTCCTGGCCCGCTCGATGCGCGTTGCCGGCACGGTCGCCCGAGTGGCCGCGGTCGTGGGCATCATTGGAACACTCGGGGCCCTCGCGCTGGTGCGTGAGAAGTCCGAGGGGATGCTCTCGCCGGAGCAGCCGGCACCGATGACCCAGGTCGTCGATGCGGTCGAGACCGAGCTGGGCGGCTGTGTCCGCACACTCACCTACGAGGCCCGCGTGTTTGGCAATGGCATCAGCGACATGCCCGAGTCGGCCCGGCGATTCGCGCTCCGCCTGGCCCAGACGCCACGGCCGCTGGCGATCGAAGCCGAGGGCGAGAGTCGAATCCTGACGCTCACCTGGGAGGTCAAGCCCGAGCAGGTTCTCGTCTCCGGCGGGCGGGTCGCCATGTTCGAGCCGTTCGACGTTCGGGTGCATCTGGAAGGCGCGGTCTTCGATCGCGACGCGCAGCCGATGGGGCACGCGATCTGGGTTGTGGGATCTGGGTCGCGATGGGCGTCGAGCGCCAGGTATCCCTGGGCGGTGGCTCAGCCTGTGCGCCATGGAGAAAGAAAGAGCAGCTTCGGCCTGGGCAAGGACGCGGGGTATCCGTGAGTGGCCGGCAGACAGGCGGCGTCGGGCGCTGGCAAGCCGCGCTAGGAGGCGCACTTGCGATCATCTGGCTCGCCGTCCCGGCACTTGCAAGGAACGACGCACCAAGGGCGATCGCCGAGGCGTTCGACGATGCGCCGCTGGTGCTGCATGTGCGCGACGCCTCGCGCCTTCGCGGCACGGCGCAGTTCAAGTCCGTGCTGTCGTCTTTGGATGGGCTGGCCCGATTCGAGGTGATCGGCGAGAGCTGGTTGCGCCTGAGCGCGTCGCTCGCATGGGACGAGGACGAGGCGTTCGACCGCCTGCTCGGCGAGAGCTTCGCCGTGGTGATCGAGGACACCGATCGCCCCGATTCCTGGACCGTCATCTGCGAGGTCTCGAAGGAGACCGCTCGCCATATCAGCCGGCGGTTGCGCGTGGTCCCGAAGTCGCAGGTCGCGGGTGTGCCGGTCTTCGGTATTGAGGGCGATCGCATCGCCGCGGCGACCGTGCATGTCGGCGATTCCTCCATCCTGGTGCTCACGCGAGATCAGCGACTCGACTCGTTCGGTCGTGCCATCCGCCTCGCGCGCCGGCTCGACGATCTGAGGGCCGACGAGAGCAGATTGCCCGAGGGCCAGATTGTCTTTGCGCTGCGGGGATATCCCGCGCCGGAATCCGAGCTTTCCGCGGGCGCGACCCAGCGCGGCGATGGGTGGCACATCGTGGCGAGACTGCGTTCACCCTCGATCGCAGACGAGCTCGTCGGCAATTGCCATCTGTGGTTGCCGCCACAGGGCGACGCGGGCCAGGGGGTTCTGTTCCAGCTGCATCTGCCCACGGCCCATCTCGATAAGATTGGCGTCACGCCGCTGGCCGCGGGGGTCCGGGCGCGCGATGATCGCCCGGGGCTCAGCGAGTTTGGGCGGACTGCCTCGATCACAGGACGGGCGACGACCACGGGCGATCTATCGATCACACTGGCGGTGGGCATCATGGGGCGCCAACGCTCGGCGGCAAAGGGCGACGCGATCATCTCTGCACTCATCGCCCGATTGGGCGGCGGGAGGATCGCGCCGCAGGACTTTGGCGGCCTGTACCCCGACGCGATGCGCGTGAGCGAGGCGGCGGGGCTCGACCCACTCATCCGCGGACCGGCCGCCGTGTCGTGGGCCTATGTGCGGGCCGCCGACGCCGGCGATTTCATCGTGGTCGATGCGGCACCGCTGGGCGAAACCGACGGCGCCCGCCATCGGATCACCCAGGCCAAGGACCTGGTGAGCGCACCCGCCACGGGCACGCAGCGGGCCTACGCGTCGATAGGCTGGATACGTCTGGGCGAGGCGATCGAGCGGGCACCTCTTGTGCGCGAGTTCGTCCTTGGCGAAGACGATCCGCCGTCCTTCCTCCGCTCGATCAAGCGGATCGCCTGGCAGATCTGGCGCGACGGGCCGGACGAGGTCCGGGCGGAGTTCGAGCTCGATCTGCAAGGTCCCTGAAGACGCTGCTCAGGACCAGTCCTCAAGATCCCTCGCCTTGACAAACTTGGACCCGCGCCGCTCGGGGCGGGGCGATGGATCTATGATCGGGCTTTCGACGCCGACTCTGGTGGCGACCGCTGCGGGATTCATCGCCCCAGCGGTCCGGATATCCGGGCGGCGGGCCTACGTCGTTGACCCCTGATTCCCTGGCGATCCGCCCGTGTTGCGGTGCGGCAAGCATAAGTAGAACTCACACGCATGAGCAACCAGTCCTCGGACATCCGGAATGTCGCGATCATCGCGCATGTCGATCACGGCAAGACCACGCTGGTCGACCAGCTCCTCAAGCAGTCGGGCAACTTCCGCCCGGGTGAGCTGGACAAGCTCGCCGGCGGACAGCACGACCTCATCATGGACTCCAACCCGCTGGAACGCGAGCGGGGGATCACGATCCTGTCCAAGAACTGCGCCGTCGTCTATCACGCCGAGGACGGGTGCGAGTACCGCATCAACCTCATCGACACGCCCGGGCACGCGGATTTCGGCGGCGAGGTCGAGCGTGTGCTGCGCCTGGCCGACGGGTGCCTGCTGCTGGTGGACGCCTTCGAGGGGCCGATGCCGCAGACCAAGTTCGTGCTGACCAAGGCGTTGGAGGTCGGGCTCGAACCCCTGGTGGTCGTCAACAAGTGCGACCGAACCGACGCGAGGCCCGACGCGGTGGTCGACGAGGTCTTCGACCTCCTGGTTGATCTGGGTGCCGACGACCATGCGCTGGACTTCGAGACCGTCTACACCTCGGCCCGCGACGGCTGGGCGACGCCGGATCTCGATGAGCCGGGCGTGGACCTGCGCCCGCTCTTTGAGAAGATCGTCAAGAGCGTTCCGGCACCTTCGGGCGATCCCGACGAGCCGCTGCAAGTGCTTGTGACCACGCTGGATTACTCGGATTTCGTAGGTCGGATCGCGATCGGGCGGGTGTTTCGCGGCACGATCCGGCGGGGCCAGCGGGTCTCGCTGATCAAGCGCGACGGGACGCCGATGACGCCGATCAAGATCGGGCGCTTGCTGGGATTCTCTGGGCTCGGGCGGGTTGACAAGGACGAGATCCTCGCCGGGGACCTCTGTGTCATCGAGGGTATCGAGGGCGTGGATATCGGCGACACCGTCGCAGATCCCGAGAACCCCGAGGCGCTTCCGACGGTCAGCGTCGATGAGCCGACGCTCAGCATGACCTTCAGGATCAACGACTCGCCCTTTGGCGGCAGAGAGGGAAGCTACGTCACCAGCCGCCAGATCCGCGATCGCCTCAATAAGGAACTGGAGCGCAACGTCGCGCTGCGGGTCGAGCCGGGAGCCAGCGGCGATGAGTTCATCGTCTCGGGGCGCGGCATCCTGCATCTGGGCATCCTCCTCGAAATCATGCGCCGCGAGGGCTTCGAGCTGAGCATCGGACGCCCGCGCGTCATCCTGCACGAGATCGACGGCAAGCTGCACGAGCCCATCGAGACCCTCGTGGTCGATAGCCCCGAGTCCGGCGTTGGATCGGTGATGGAGCTGGTCGGCGGGCGCAAGGGCGAGTTGAAGAAGATGGAGCCCAGGGGCGCGGGCATGACCCACCTGGTCTTCGAGATAACCAGCCGGGCGCTGATCGGCCTGCGCGGGCGGATGCTCACCGCCACCCAGGGCGAGGCGATCATGCACCACCGCTTCGAACGATTCGCCCCGCTCAGCGGCGACCGCATCGGGCGAACCAACGGCGTGCTGATCGCCACCGAGAACGGGCAGGTCACCGCCCACGCCGTGGAGAACCTGGCCGACCGGGGCGTGCTCTTCGTCAAGCCCGGCGACAAGGTCTACGCGGGCCAGATCGTGGGCGAGCACACCCGCGAGAACGACCTGACGGTCAATATCACGCGCCTGAAGCAGCTCACCAATATCCGCAGCGCCACCAAGGAGGCGACGGTGACGCTGAAGACCCCGCGCGATATGGGCCTGGAGCAGGCGCTTGAGTACATCGAGGAGGACGAGGTCGTCGAGCTGACGCCCTCGACCGTCCGCCTGCGCAAGCGGATCCTCGACGACGGTGCCCGCCGGCGTTCTGAGCGCCAGTCCAAGGACAAGTCGCGGGTCCCGACATGATTTGCTGATAACGGACTATTCCAATGGAGGCTCTAGCAGCCTCGTAAGCCTACGAGCCTCGGATTCTCGCGCTAGCCGCAAGCTTCGCTGTGCCCGGGCAGCGAGAGCCACCGGCTCGATCGCTTCGGTGGCCCATGCATGATGTACTCGATCTAGCGCAGCACCGATTAGCGGTGCACCTGTTCGTAGTGCCGCCAATGTGGCAACACCATCTATGACGCCTCCGTGGACCATCAGATTCCTTTGGCGATAGAAGCGGCGAAGGCATCTTGCCTGATGGCCTTGAATTCGACCGAGCACTCGCCCCGGTTCGCCAAGTAGCCTCAACATGCGCAACTCAGATATCTTATCGACCACGCGGTGCAGACAGAGCCTCTCACCGTTCGACAAATGCTCCAGTACCAGTTCTGATCGATCACGATTGCTCTCAGCTGCTTGGATTTGTTCACGAAGTGAATCGTCCCCGTCATGCGAATGAGCCAACCGAGTGAGCTCGGCTCGAGGAAACGAGCACGTCACGATTGCGGCCATTCGATCGGCAACGCGAACATGATTCCCCGACTCGCTGGCGGCCAGCAAGAGTGATTCCGCAGCTGCCCATCCCGTCGCCAACGCTGGACCAGGGTTGCCTCGATCCAAGACGGCAATCAGCGACATGGCGTCGTCGATTCTTGGATTCAATCGAGCTGTCGGTAGTACTCGATCCTCTCGCCCCACCGACATTATCGCAACTCCGCGTGAGGGGCGATTGACCGATTCAGGACGATCATGTCCATCAATCCAGAAGGTACCAAGATGACGTATGGGCTTCGAAGATCCGACCAGGCTGCGAGCAATGATCTTGTCTATATGCTCGCGAAGTCGAGCAATCGCGGACCACCGATCCTTTGCGATTGCGGCCAACTGAATCGCCGTATTGATCCTCATACCTGAGGTGTCTCCGCCCTGTCGCCGGATCCAGTCGGCGGCGTCCTTGCCTGAGATCAGCACGCGCGTGGGGATTCCGAGGGGCTGCTCACGAAGCGGTAGGATGGCACGAAACTTCAAATCTGGAGATTTGATCTCGACATCGAGCTCTCGCAGCAAACCTGGCAGAATCGAAATGACGGTTTCACGTCTCGGTGCTGTTCGGCTGAACCACTCTCGAATCCACCTCTTGCTGTGGCCGCGATCCAGCAAGTAGGACGCTATGTATCGCGCGACTCGCTCCACATCCATATCGTCAGTCGTACTCTCGATGCTCTCTGCCCACCTAACCAGATACTCGCTCTCGGCCTCGACGATCGTCTGATCTATGGTGTGCCACTCAATGTTGCCCGGGCGAATCTCTGCCTCCAGTGCGACTCGCAGGCTGTTGCGAAAACCGGGACTGCCCAACCCCGCATCCCCGCCTGCTGTCTCACGCGCAGCACTCTGGAGATCCTTGAGCGAGTTTTCACTCAAAATGGAATTTGCTACGGCATCTGCCGCACCAAGAACTTCCCGTAGGTGCAAGATCGATCCGCAAGCCCAGAGAGTCCGATTCCACGGAGCCCGATCAGCGCAATACTCATTGATTCGTGCTATTGCCAAATGATCCTGGCGGTTGACTTTGTCCATTGCCGATGATATACTGAGTTGTACGCAAAAATCACGGCCTTAGGGGCGAAACCGCACGCCGTCCTTTGGACGGCTGCCGTAAGCCCCTCGAGCTTCAAGCCCGGCTACGCCGGGTTTTTTTTGCGCGAAACTGGCTGCGAGATTGATCGCGTGGATACCAACGCCATTACCTGGACCTGACTTCAGCCTCCATCCCCAACGTCCGATGCAGTTCTCGGCGAGGCCGGTGGCGGCCTCAAGAGAGCGCTGGCGACGATCCGATAACCACCCTGGTGGGCATCGGCACGTCGCCCGAAACGGACGGCGGCGTCGCCGCGATGCGAGGTGGAAATGAAGATTCGCGATTCCATACAGACTCTCGGATCGTCCGCGGCGGTGACGCTGCTCGCGGGCGGGATGCTCGGCGGGTGCAGCTTCCTGCCCCAGGGCAACCAGACAGCGTCGATCCCTGAATCCCACCCCGCGGCCCAGCCGCCCCAAGGTGAGGAACTCGCACAGGTCGAGGCCCCCATGGTCGATGAGCTCCTCACCGAGTTCGAGGGCTGGCAGACGCCCGCCAACGAGCTCGAGCGGGATCTGCGGTTCACGTCGGCACCAAGCCTGATGTCGCAGATGACCCCGATGCGTTCGCCGAACGTCACCCAGGTGACCTTCGCGCACACCGGCGAGGTCTTCGACCCCGACGTCACCAGGGACGGGCAGACAGTCGTCTTCGCCAGCACCCAGCACAGCGTCACCAGCGACATCTACGTCAAGGCGATGGGCGCACGTGTGCAGACCCAGCTCACCCGAGACCCCGCCAACGACGCCATGCCCGCGATCAGCCCGACCGGCAAGCGCATTGCCTTCAGTTCCGATCGCGGCGGGAGCTGGGACATCTATCTCATTCCCATCACCGGCGGACGCCCGCTGGTCGTGACCTCCAGCTCGGCACACGAGATCCATCCGTCGTGGTCCCCCGATGGAACGAAGATCGTCTTCAACAGGCGCGGCAACGTCAGCGGTCGCTGGGAGATGTGGGTCGTCGACGCCGACGACGCCGCAACGGCCCAGTTCATCGGCTACGGTCTGTTCCCCGAGTTCTGCCCGCGGGCGGGGACGGGGATGAGCGGCGGCGACCGGATCGTGTTCCAGCAGGGGCGCGAGCGAGGCAGCCGGGCATTCAGCATCTGGACCCTGGACTACGACGGCAACAACGCGACCGCGCTGACCGAGATCGTCTCGGCGGCCGACTCCGCGATGATCAACCCGGCGTGGAGCCCCGACGGCAAGTGGATCCTATTTTCCAGCGTGCCCACCGACGACGAGTGGTCGATGCTGGGCAACGTCGCGCCGCGCGAGGCAAGCCTCTGGATGATCGACGTCGACGGCACCGATCTCGTGCGCCTGACCAGCGGCGACGCGATCGACCTCATGCCCACCTGGGCCTCACCCAATCGTGTGCTCTTCGCGTCCAACCGCGACGGCGGAGAGAACCTCTGGTCGATGGATCTCGAGGACGCGCTCGTGCTCGCCATCATGGGCGACGCGGACGCAAACTACGCGGGCGTTGGAGATCAGGAAGACTGAGCCGCGCCGCGGGGCTAACGCCTCGCGGGCGGATTTGGGGCTCGGACCGTCCGGGCTCGACAGATTGAATCGGCCCCTTGTGGAGCAAGGGGTATCGCGGCAGGACGCCATGACAAGTGCAGGATCCATGCTTTTCTCTCGATCGTTCGCGGTCGTGCTGGCGATTCTTTTCGCCGGACTCGGCGCGTGCAGTGGGCCACAAGGTGAACTCTTTGGGGAACCCACTGTGCGCATCCGCCCCGGTCCGCCGGGGGGCGGCGATCTCCTCTGGGCGGTCGTGCCGTTGCGAAACGAGTCGGGCACCAGTGCCGTTGACACGCTGCGCATCACCGACCAGCTCGGCGCTTCGATCACCGAGGTCCGGGGCCTTCGGGCCAAGCCGACAAACGCGGTAATCGACGCGATGCGGGCCCTGGACATGGACGTCATCGACGATCCCGCCCAGGCACGCGCGCTCGCCGAGGCTCTGGGCGTCGATGGCCTGATCCTCGGAACGATCACGGCGTACGACCCCTACGACCCGCCGACCATCGGCATCAGCCTGGCGCTCCTCGACCGCACGGGGCAGAACGCGAGCGGCAACCAGCTCGACCCCAAGCGGCTGAGCACCCAGCCGACCGCGTACAGCTATTTCCCAAGAACCACCCGTCAGAGTGTGCCGGCGTCGAGTATTGCGTTACACCTGGATGGACGCAACCATTCGGTTCTCGAGCGGGTGCGACGGTTCGCCGAGGGACGCCACGACACGCGGGGTGCCTACGGCTGGCGGAGGTATCTGGCAAGCATGGACCTGTACGAGCGATTCGCGGCAGACGCCGCCATTGGAGACCTGCTCGAGGGCGAGCATCTCCGGATGGGGTATGCCGCGGCGGAAGCGGATCGTTAGTCTCGCGGGGCCGGTCGCCGCGCGAGTTCGGAGCGTGGAGGAGCCGGCGTCATGGAAGGCGCGGATCGAAGCCCGGTCGAGCGGATGCGACGCACGGATGCGTGTGCGCACGCCCGGGGCCCTTGCGCGAGGTTCTTTGTTTGGTACGCCCGCAACAAAGCGGCGGCAGGAGCTTGAAGATGTCGACCCTTGCAATCACAGACGCATTCGCGGGCTATCTCGCAGACGAACGCCATTTCAGCCCATACACGGCCCGCTGCTACGGCGCCGACCTGCGCCAGTTCATCGCGTACCTGAGCGAGGCGAACGGCATCGAGATCGACGAGAAGCGCGAGCGCGCCGCCTATGACAAGATCGCCGGCGCCGACGCCGCACCCACCACCTCCGACATCGCCGGCAAGATCGAGCCCAAGACGATCACCGAGATCATCGCCGCGGCGGATCCCGAGACGGTGCGGGGGTTCTTGAGCAGCCTGGGCGACCGGAACTATTCGCCCGCGACGATGGCCCGCAAGATCGCGACACTGCGGTCGTTCTATAAGTGGTCGCACCGCCGGAACCTGGTCGCGGGCAACCCCATGACCCTGATCCGCACGCCGCGTCAGGCCAAGCGCCTGCCCAAGGCGATCAGCGTCGAGCAGGTCGAGAAGCTCTTGAGCGCCCCCAGCGACAAGGACACGCTGGGCCTGCGCGATCGGGCGATGCTCGAGACCCTGTACTCCACCGGCATCCGCGTCAGCGAGCTGGTCGGCCTGGACCATTCCGACCTCGACGCCGAGCAGGGTTCGCTGCTGGTTCGGGGCAAGGGCAAGAAGGAGCGCCTGGTTCCCCTGGGCAAGCACGCGCTGGGCGCGATTCAGAGCTACATCAGCGCCGCGCACGCCGACGCTCGCTACGCCAACGCCTGGAAGGAGGGGCACGCCCAGGCGCTGTTCTTGAATAAGCACGGCGGGCGGTTGAGCAGCCGCTCGGTCCGGCGCAAGCTCGACAAGTACCTCCGCGAGATCGGGCTCGATCCCACGATCAGCCCGCACACGCTGCGCCACAGCTTCGCGACGCACCTGCTGGAGAACGGCGCGGACCTGCGCAGCGTCCAGGAGTTGCTCGGGCATCAGTCGCTCAGCACGACGCAGGTGTACACGCACCTGACCGACGCGCCCGTCCGGCGCGGCTATGACCAGGCGCATCCGCGGGCCGAGGCCGGCTGAGACTCCTCCGGGACGGCCAGAGAGTTGACGAGCAAGACGCCGTTGCGCAGAGGTGGCCTTTACGGACCGCCAATCAGGGTGACCTCGCGCATGATCGTGTCGCGAATGTCCGCGGCGAGCGCGTCGACCTCAAGGCCACTCTCCATCTGCATGATGCGCACCAATCGCAGCTGATCGTCGATGACCGCGATCACCGCATCGGCGCCCGCCGACAATCGATCAATGGTCCGCTCGGGCGAGACGGTCCAGAGCAGGCCCGAGCCGCCGGTATCCAGGGGCCATCGCGTTGCGAGCGAGTCGATGACGTCCCGCCGGGCATCGAGCACCGTCAGGCACGCGACCGGGCGGACGATGACGCGCACGATCGCATGGCGAGGCCCGAGCCCCTCGGCTCGCATCGAGATTCTCGCCAGCTCGCGCTCGACCCGCGACGCCGCATCGATGGCCTTGCCCACCCGCTGGAGCACGGTCTCGCGCAGGGCCGCATCGCCGGGCACGCGGTGGAACACGAGGACCAGGTATCGCTCCTCGGGGCGTTGGGGCGGAACCCTGCGATTCGCCAGCGCGACATCGATCGCCCATGGGCTCATGGTCGCGTCCTGCAATACCTGAAACGGGAACTCCTCGCCGACGGAAACCTGTCGCGGGCGCGGGCGGAGTTCTGACAGCGACGAGACCACCCTCGAACCCTCGCTCGCGATCTTCCACGACTCGGGGTCGCCGGGCTCGATCGGCTCGACGCGCAACAGGATGGTAAATCGACCGGCCTCCACCCGATACTCGCGCAACCGGAAGCTGGAAGCATCGAATGCGAGCGTCACAAGGCCCTGGTCGGTTGCCGCGATGACCGACAGTTGGTTCTGTGCCGGCGGGCCGCGGGTCCACTCCTCGTCGGCGACCGACGGCTCCAGTTGCTCGCCGAATGCCAGTGCGAGCTGCGGCGCGACGATCCTGGGTAGACGCCCACGCAACGCAAGGTGCGAGAGCGGGCGATCCAGGTCGGCACGATAGGTAACCTGGTCATTCTCGCGATGGCGAGCCGCGAGTTGCCCCCCCTGACCATCGGTACGAGCCCAGATCGACAGCGTCGCCATCTCCAGACGCATCTCACGAACCTGATCGTCGGCGCGAAGCCTGACAACGTATTCGTCGAACCGCGTGATGTCGCCATCTCGCACGGCGATCGTCACACGCTCAGCGATCGCCCCAGACCGATACGCCGATCGTGCCCGCGCGATGATCTCAGCGGGCGACGGCTCGGAAGTGGGCGATCCGCTCGGGTCGTCTGTCGGTTGTGAGGCCCGTCCGGTCGCACCCGCCACCAGCCACATCAGGCCCAGGGCCGCCAATGCCGGCGCGACGTGTTTCCATGGACTCATGACAAGAGATTAGCACCGCCCGGCGTTGCGGATCCGCCCCGCAGGCGATCCAACAGCTCTTGAATCGAGACCGACAGGACCGGATGGACCAGATCGCCCGCGATTTCCGCCAGGGGTTCGAGGACGAACCGCCTCTCGTGCATGCGCGGGTGGGGGATCGTCAGATCGGGTTCGTCGATGACAAGGTCGTCCACCAGGAGCAGATCGAGGTCGATCGCCCGAGGTCCCCAGCGACGCTCGCGCGAGCGGTCCCGCCCCAGATCCCGCTCGATCTGGTGCAACGCCCCGAGCAATGCACGCGGCAGAAGATCCGTGCGCACGACACAACAGGCATTCAAGAACCGGGGCTGATCCAGAATACCGATGGGATCGGTCTCGATCGGCGGCGAAACCACGACCATTGAGGTTGAAGGCAACCCACCGATGCGCTCGGTCGCGTGGGAGATATTCTCGCCACGATCGCCGAGGTTTGATCCCAACGCGATCGCGGCGGTGCGAGCGGTTTCCACGCGGGATCGTACGCTCGCCGCCCGGGATTCCTACTTACGATCGGCCTCTTGCAACTCGCCCATGCGGTGCTGCATCTGTGCCTTGAGGCGCAGCAGGATCGAGCTGTGCATCTGGCTCACCCGGCTCTCCGAGAGATCCAGCGTCGCGCCGATCTCCTTCATCGTCATGCCCTCGTAGTAGTACAGCACGACGATCAGACGCTCGGCCCGGCTGAGCCCCTTGGTCATCATGTCCTTGAGATCGCGGCGCTGGGCCTCGCGCAGCGGGTTGCGCTGCGTGTCGTCCTTGATGACGTCGATCTCGCGGACGTCCTTGTTGCCGTCGGTCGGGAAGGCCCGCCGGGTGATGCTCACCGTGCTCACCGGGCGACCGTCACGCTTGAACTTGTCGAACTCCTCGCCCTCGACGCCCAGCTCGCCCGCTATCTCGTCCTCGGTGGGCGGGCGACCCTCTTCCTTCTCGATGCGCTGGCGGACGGCCTCGATCTTCGCCGTGCGATGACGAACCAGGCGGGGAACCCAGTCCATCGAGCGCAGCTCGTCGAGGATCGCGCCGCGGATCCGCGGGGCGCAGTAGGTCTCGAACTTGATCTTGCGCTCGAGATCGAACCCATTGATCGCGTCCATCAGCCCGAAGAGCCCGGCGGACATCAGGTCCTCGATATCGACCTCATCCGGCAGACGCGCATGGATGCGCTCGGCGTTGTACCGCACCAGGGGCAGGTACCGCTCCATAAAGTGGTTGCGCAGCTCCTGGGTGTGGCCCTTGGTGTACTGCTTCCAAAGATCCTCGGGCGGGATCGCGTCGAATCGCGACGGGCCGGGAGTGATCTCGAATCGCCGGGCCGATGAGCGGATGTGAACACCCGCACTGGCACGTGGCATCGCCTTCGTCGTGGACATATTGGTCGGCTCCTTGACCTGCGTTCCGCTTACGAGACCCCTCGTTCACGGAGCACCCACACGCGATCGTCCTTGACCGCGAGCCTGATTGTACCGGGTATCAGGCCCGCGTTGCAAGTCGTCACACCAACCGCGTGCTGAAACGTTGAAAACTTCATGCCGCCTCGATAATTTCGCTGTCCTGCACCGCCGCCCGTTCGATCGCCTCGATATCCGGAATCGGACGCTCGGCCCGATACCCCGCGATGTGCTCGCGCAGAATGTGCTCGACGATCATCCCAATCGCCAGGCCGATCGCGTATCCAAGAACCAGCACCACCAGCCCCCGGCGCATCACGAGCAGGACCGGGTTCTGGGCGCCGATGCCCGCGATCATCGCGATCGCGTAGGCGCTCAAGGCGAGGCAGGTCGCAACTGTCTGGGCCGAACGTTCCACCGGACCTCTCTCAGTTAGAAACTCCCACGCAGACAGAACAGCCCTCGCAGGGGCCAATCGACTCGTTCAAGATCGGGCTTGAGGCTCCGCTCGAACTTCTTTTGCTTATCGACGCGAGCGCGCCGTCATAACCGGCCCTGTCAAACACCAAACACTGGCGCGTCCATTGCGCCCAGCCCGTCCACGACCCTCACCGCCAGCGACTCCAGGCGATCCACCCACGGGCTCGTTCCGGGTCCCGAGACGATCGGCGTCCGCGAAAGGACCGAACGAACGACCCCCCCATCGACCGCCAGCGACCCCGCGAGCGTCACCCGACGGGCCAGGAACCGCTGCGCGACCGTCGCGAGCCGCTGATGGGCTCGCTCGCCGATTGCATCGCTCGGCGACTGATTCATCACGACCTCGAGGCGCTGCCTGGGGGTGCATTCGCTCGCCGACCGACGCGCCGTCACCGCCTTGATCGTCGCGTAAGCGTCGGCGATGGCTGTCGGTTCGGGCGTGGTCACGATCAGCGTCAGATCGGCCTGCGCGCACGTCTCGATAACCATCGGATCCAGTCCCGCCGGCAGATCGATGACGATCAGATCGCTTGTGCCGTCCAGCTCCGACAGACGCCGGTACAGCGCATCGGGACGCTCCACCATGCGGCGCGTGCCGACCGCGCCCGCGACGAGGTGGATTCCATGCTCGGTCTGGGTGAGAAGATCGCGAAGTGGTCTTTCTGTGGCAAGCGCGGCGTCCAGGCGTCGCGTTGCGCGCACGCCCAGCATGATGTCGGCGTTCGCGGCGCCAAGGTCCGCGTCGATAAGCGTGACCGATCGTCGGCGTGCCAGCACGATCGCGAGATTCACCGCGACAACCGTCTTGCCCACCCCACCCTTGCCCGAGGCGATGGCGATCACCGCAGATTTCGGGCGCGCCGGCGCGGGCGACTCGACCGCCCGCACACAATCCGCCTGGGGTGCGATCTCCGGCTCTGCCACGGGCACGAACTCGGGCGAAGCGGGCTCTGACCGCAACGCCCTCACCAGCGACCGCAGGCGCGAGGCCTGGTCGCCACCCGCGATGGTCCCCAAGGACGTCATGCCATCGCCGGCTCGAGCGTCGCGCGTGCCGGCCCGTCGAGCACAAGGCGGGCCAGGCGCGACGCCGACGCCGGCTCGAGGTGGTCGGGAACTTCTTGTCCCATAGTCACAAAGCTCGCCGGCAGCGACAGACGCTCCAGAATATTCAGCATCGGCCCCATGTGCACGGCCTCATCGAGCTTGGTCAGAATCACCCGCGTCGGCTCGAGAACCCTGAAGCGTTCGAGCGTTCGCTCGAGCACCGGCTCGGCGGCGACCGACGACAGCACCAGGTCCCGATGATGCGGACGCGCGGCCTCGACCAGCGTGTTCAGCTCATCCAAACGCTCGGCGTCGTGCTGGCTCCGCCCGGGCGTATCCACCAGCACAAGATCGCAATCCAGCAGCGACTCGCACGCCCCGGCCACCTCGCCGGGCGTCATCGCGACCTTGATGGGCAGCGCGATGATGTTCGCGTATGTGCGGAGCTGCTCGACCGCCGCGATCCGATACGTGTCGCAGGTGATGAGCCCGACCTTCTTGTTGTGACGCAGCTTGGCGATGGCGGCGAGCTTGGCCAGCGTCGTCGTCTTGCCCACCCCCGTCGGGCCGATCAGCGCGATCGTCAGAGGCCTGCCGTCCTCGCCTCTCTCGAACGATGTCGCGTTCTCATCGACCTTGATCCGCCCCTCGATCCGACGCAGGACCGTCTGATGCACCACCATCGCGTCGCCAAGCTCAGCGGGGCTCAGTTCCGAGCGGACCTCGCCGGTGATCGCGTCGGCAAGCTCCGCCGACACATGATGGTCCACCAGGCGCATGTACAAATCAAACAGCGCGTCTGGCAGCCCCGCAGAAGGTGTCGTGCCGGCGGATTTCTGGAGCACCTGCCCCATCAGACGCTTGATCGACGCGATCTCGGATTGCAGATTCAGCGTCGCCCCCGCGTCCACGGGCGCGAGCGGGGTCCGCACGGCGAGACGCTCGATTCTCGGATCCCGCTCGATCGGGACCGAGACCGCCGGCGGCTTGATCTCGACCTCGCCCCGCAGGACGGTTCCCGTCGGCTCGCCCGCGAAGGATGGGTTTCGTGAGTAGGTCGCGCCGCCCGCCGAACGGGCCGCGGGCGCCTTGGACCTGCCGCCCACACGCCGGACCGGCAGACGCCGGTCGGTCGATGCGGTGATCTCGACGATGTTCTTTGCGCCCAGCCCGGCGATCCCGCCCACGCGGAAGGTCCGAGTGTGCAGAATGACAGCCGCAGCGCCGAGGTCGTGCTTCACCTCGGCCAGTGCCTGGGCCATGCTGGGTGCGCGATATGTCTTCAGTGTCATGCGTGCCATCCGTGGCGTTCAGAGGATCCGTCCATGGTACCAAGTCTCCGCGGTTCGTGCGCGCCTACGCCGCCGATCTCTGCTCCGAGAGCTCGACGAGCCCCAGAGTCTCCACCTCGATCTCGTTGACGATCTCGTTGTATCCCAGGACCGTGGGCGAGACGATCCGCCCTTCGAGAAGCTGCCTGGTCACCGCGCGGACCTGCGGCGACGTCACCACCACCGGCGTGCTCCCCCGCGCCACCAGCGGCTCCAGGGCCTTGACGATCGCAGACGCCATCTGGTCGGCGAGCCGCGCGGGGATCGCCACGTTCGTCGTCCCGCCCGAGCGATCGATGTGGGCGTTGATCTGGTCCTCGAACGCCGGGTCGAGGGCCACGCAGGTGATCTTGAGCTTGCCGTCGTCGGTGGGCTGGGCGACCTGGTGGCAGATCGTCCGGCGCAGCGCGTTGCGGACATACTCGACCACCACGTCCGGGTCCGGCGTCTTGGGCAAAAAGTCGGCCATCGTCTCCAGGATCGTCTCCATGTCGCGCATCGGCACACGCTCACGCAGCAACGCCTGGCACACCCGCTGCAGGTCCGCCGGCTTGACCACGCTCGGCACCGCCTCCTCGACCAGCCTCGGGGCACGCTCTTTCAACTGCTCGATCAGGTTGCCGATCTCTTCTCGGGTCAAGAGCTCGTGGGCGTGGTCGCGCACTACCTCGCTCAGGTGCGTCGTCACCACGCTCGTCGGCTCGACAACGGTGTAGTTCATCGCCTCGGCCCGCTGACGCAACGCCGGGGCGATCCACCACGCCTCGAGCCCGAACGCCGGCTCCTTGGTCTGCTCACCGTCGAGCGGACCCGACGCCAGGCCCGAATCCATGGCCAGCAGTTGCGATGGTCGCACGACGCCCTCGCCGACCGGCACGCCGCGGATCTTGATGCGGTACTCATCGGGCTGGAGCTGGACGTTGTCTCGGATTCGCACCGGCGGCATGACCAGGCCCAACTCCCCGGCGAGCTGACGCCGGGCCGCGTTCACCCGATCGAGCAGGTCGCCGCCCTGGGACCGATCCACAAGCCCTACCAGCCCATAGCCGATCTCAAGCTCCAGCGTGTCCACCTTGAGGACCGACTCGATCGGCGTTTCCGGTGCCTTGTCCAGGGCCTCGCTCTCGCCCTCGCCCGCCGAACTCGCCAGACCGGCCTTCTCGCGATCCGCGCGGATGAGCGACCAACTGATAACCGCGATGCCGATCGCTGTCGCCATCAACGGCAGCGTCGGCAAGGGCGACAGGCTCAGCAGCGCAAGGAACACGGCGCAGATTATCAACCCCTTGGGCTGGCTTGTGAGCTGATCGGTCAGCTCCTTGCCCAGCTCGTCCTTGGATCCTGAGCGCGTCACGATGAGCGCGCTGGCAACCGAGATTATCAGAGACGGGATCTGCGCCGTCAGCCCGTCGCCGATCGTCAGCCTCGTGAACGTCTCGGCGGTCTGACCCATAGGCCAGCCGCGCTCGATGGTCCCGATCGCAAAGCCGCCCACGATGTTGATGCCCGTGATGATGATGCCCGCCATGGCATCGCCCCGGACGAACTTGCTGGCACCGTCCATCGCCCCGAAGAAGTCGGCCTCGCGGGCGATCTCCTCGCGTCGGGACTTGGCCTCCTGCTCGTTCAGGATCCCGGCGTTCAGGTCCGAGTCGATCGCCATCTGCTTGCCGGGCATCGCATCGAGCGTGAACCTCGCAGCGACCTCGCTGATCCGGCCCGCACCCTTGGTCACCACCATGAACTGCACGATCACCAGGATCAGGAACAGCACCACGCCCACGAACAGGCTGTCGCCGGCGACGAAGTTCCCGAATGCCTGGATCACCTCACCGGCGACACCCGCGGCCTCCTCAGGCGTCTCGGCGTCGGCGCTGAGAATCAGCCTCGTCGATGCCACGTTCAGCACCAGCCGCAGCAGCGTCGTCGCCAGCAATAGCGAAGGAAACACGCTGAACTCCAGCGGCTTCTTCATGTACAGCGTCGTCAGCAGGATCACAACCGCCAGCGAGATGTTCGCCGAGATCAGGATGTCCAGCACCGCCGGCGGCACCGGAACCAGCAGCACCAGCATCAGCACCACGAACGACACCGGCACGATCAGCCCGCGATGGCGGTGCATCGCCATGATCCATGCCGGCATACCAGGTTGGCCCTTGGTCTTCGCCACGATTCGCCCGACCTACTCCTCTCTGTCGCACGCCCCGGTTCAGGCGGCCGACTTCTCCGTTCGATACACATATGCCAGGATCTCGGCGACCGCCTCGTACAAGTGCGGCGGGATCTCATGCCCCACGTCAACACCCCAGTAGATCGCACGCGCCAGCGGCGCACGCTCCACGATCGGCACCGCGTTGGCAATCGCCACCTGTCGGATCCGGTACGCGAGCAGGTCCGCACCCTTGGCAACCAGTCGCGGCGCGCCCATCGCGTCGCCGTCGTACTTCAGCGCGACGGCGAAGTGCGTCGGGTTCGAGACCACCACGTCCGCATCGGGCACCGCGCCCTGGATCCGCTGGGTCGCAACCTCCATCGCCATCTTCATCCGCTGCTTCTTGACGTGTGGGTCGCCCTCCATGCTCCGGCGCTCATCCTTGATCTCGTGCTTGGTCATCTTGAGGTCCTTCTTGTACTGCCACTTCTGGTACATGAAGTCGATGATCGCCAGCAAGATCAGCACCAGCAGCAACCACAGCGACAGCTCCATCGCCAGCTTGCCGATCGCAAACAGCGCGATCTCGGCGTGCAGACGGGGCAGCGCGATCAGCTCCGGAATTGACCGCCACAGAACGAGGCCCGCAACCCCCCCGACGACCACCAGCTTGAGCGCGTTCACCCCGCTCTTGACCAGGGTCTTCAGGCTCAGCAGACGCTTGAGGCCGGCGACCGGGCTGACCTTGCTCCACTTGGGCTTGACCGGGTACATCGTCAACAGCCAGCCGACCTGTAGAAGGTTGGTCAGATACGCGATCAGAAACACGAGCAGGAATATCGGGAGCACAGCGATCGCCGTCGTTGCGCCGACCCATCTGGACGCCCCGATGATCCCATCGATCGAGAGTGGATCGCCCGGGGTCTGACCCTCCCAGACCCGCTCGAGCACGTGCGCGAAGTGGCGCATCAACGACGCGCCGAACACGCCCAGAAGGCCGACCGCGGCTGCCAGCCCGATGGCCGCCGAGAGATCCTGGCTCTTAGCGACCTGCCCGCGCTCGCGCGATTTGCTGATTTTGCGGGGCGTCGCGTCCTCGGTCTTTTCGCCCATGTCGTCACCGGCCAAGAGTCTGCCCTCCCGCCTCGATCACCCCCGGTTGATTCGTGCCCCCGCCCGAGGCCGCCCACTGCACGAGCAACTCCATCGCGTCGTGCAGCTCCTCGCCGAACGCCTCCTCGATCACGAAGATGCTCCACGTCAAGACCGTGATCCCGCACATGATCTTGAGCGCAAAGCCGAAGCTCAGGATGTTGATCTGCGGCATGGTCTTCATCAAAAAGCCCATCGCGATCAGGATCAACATCAACGTGCCCAGCACCGGTGCGGCGACACGCAGCGCCAGGTCAAGCCCGGAACTCGCCAGCGCCAGATACAACTCCAGCGTCGCCCCGGCGGAGATGATTGTCCCCGGGGGCATCGTGTCAAACGTCCGCACCAGCGCCAGGAACAACACCTCCAGCCCCCCGACAGACAGGTAGATCCCCGCCGCGACCGTGAACAGCATCTGCCCGGCGACGTCCGTCTGCGCCTCCATGGCCGGGTTGTACGATCGCGCCAGGCCCAGGCCCATCTGGTGCCCGGCCATCTGCCCGGCCATCTCCATGCCCAGCATCGGCACCGACGCCAGCATGCCAAGCGCCACCCCGATCAGCACCTCGCCGAACATCACCGGCAACAAGTCCCACACGTCAAGCGCCGGTGTATACCCCCCGCCCGCCGGGACAATCGGATAGATCGACAACGCCAGCACGAACGCCAGCAATGCCCGCACCCGCATCGGCAACGTCGCCATACTCAAGAGCGGCGCGAACAGCATGATGCCCACCACCCGGCTCAGCACCAGCGAGAACGGCACCACGTGCCCCAGCATGGGTTCGATCGCGACCACACGCCCCCTACGGCCTCAGGCTCAACAGCTCCGATGCGTGATCCACCAGGCGCGACGTGATCCACGGAATCAAGACCGCCGCCACGATGATCATCACGCTGATCTTCGGCACGAATGTCAGCGTCTGGTCCTGGATACTCGTCACCGATTGCAGGAAGCTGATGATCAGCCCCACCGCGACCCCCGCCGCCAGGATCGGCGCGGCGATCTTGAGCACCACCAGCAGCGTATCGCGCACCAAGAACACCAACGACTCGTCATAAGGCATGGCCCACCCCTTGCTAACAGATCGCAGAGAACACCGGTGCGATCTCCGGCACGACCATCGAAATCTCGCGCGACGCGTCCGCCGCCGATTCGCTCAGCCTCGGGCTCGCGCCCTCGCGCACAAAGCTCGACATCAGGCTCCCCACCACAAGCTGCCCCCCATCGACCAGCCCAAACAGCCGCAGCTTGAACGGC
>CBDVAM010000027.1:0-32412 GCA_965371965.1 uncultured Phycisphaerales bacterium | reverse complement strand
AGTCTCTGTGGTCTCTGTGCCTCTGTGGTGAACTGGTTCATCGAGGGTCTGGGATAGGTTCTATGGTCTTCTGGCACCATTTGTGGTACGCTAGGGTGAGCACAACATGATCGCCAACCTCAATGTCTCGGACGACCGGATCTCGGAGTTCTGCCGCAAGTGGCAGGTGCGTGAGTTTTCATTCTTTGGCTCTGTGTTGCGGGAAGATTTTCGGCCAGACAGTGACATCGACGTGCTCGTGACATTCGACGGGCCATCGCCTGCACTCGAGGACTGGCTGGACATGCTCGATGAGTTGCGAGAGCTTTTTGGTCGCGAGGTCGATCTTGTCGAGCGAGATCGGCTCAGAAACCCCTTCCGACGCCAGCAAATTCTACAGACCCGCCAGGTCGTCTATGCAGCCTGAGGATCGCGACACCGCGTTGCTCTGGGACATGCTGACCCACGCGCGTGAGGCCGAGTCGTTCGTCCGGGGACGCCGGTACGAGGAGTATCTGAAAGACCTCATGTTGCGCCGGGCGGTGGAGCGGTCGGTGCAGATTGTTGGGGAGGCCGCCGCGAAGGTCTCGCGGGCCTTTCGCGATGCCCATCCGGACATTCCGTGGAGGCCGATCACGGCTCAGCGGCATATTCTTGTGCACGAGTACGACGTGATTCACGACGACAAGATATGGCGTGTGGCGACCGTGTATATTCCGTTGCTTGTTGAGCAGCTTCAAGGACTTGTACCGCCGGATCCCGCCAGCGAGGAGGGCGTGGGTTGATCTACTATCCTTGCCCAGCAGGTTCGGTCCTTTGCGCCCTCGTCGGCTGCACCATGGGCGAGATGACCCAGGCGATGGCGGATGTGTATGGGCGGAATAGTGGGGGGCCGGAGTGGTAGAGGTGGGCCGTTGACAGCTGAGTCACATCCGTGGAAGAGGAGTTCGTGGGAAGGCGAGTGTGCGCCGGACAACCAGGCGTTCTTGGCGTATAAGTTCGCTGCGGGCGAGTCGCTCGTGGACTTGCAGTTTCAACCAAACGGCAGCGCGCACGACGATGTCATCGTGCGTGTCGCGCGCAACGAATTCACATGTGATTCTTACTACTTCCTGATTTGCGGAGAGCGAGACTGCACCCCCGAAGACTCCCAAGAGTCAATCGTTCGGAGCATTCTTGGCTTGATGCTCGACGAATGGGTTGAGGCGGTGGAACAACTGCAGGTCGGACAATCGACCCATCTGCCCTTTGACTTCAGTGACCAGTGCTCCCGCTGGATTCATGTCGTTCGAACTGATGCGAGCCACTGTGTCGTGCGGCACATGTCGGATCCTCTCGAGGCATGGGCTATGTCGCCCGTAGGATTCCGCCGGTTCCTTGGTGATCTTCGAGATCCGAACTACTCATCGGAGCGGTACTCGATTGATCGCCAGCATCTGTTGGCAGAGCTTCGGTTCATCCGAGAACGCGAGGCCGAAGCAGGAAAGTAGGACAATGCTCATCACCCACCGCAACAAGGCCCCAAAGATCCACCCCTCCGCCTGGATCGCCCCCAACGCCACACTCGTCGGTGACGTCACCATCGGCCCCGATTCTCGCATCATGTACGGCGCAGTCCTCAACGCCGAGGGCGGTTCGATCGAGTAGCTACTTCTCTACGTCGTGAAGCTTCTCCAAGGCGTGCAACTCTCGCAGCCTGGCCAGGCCGCCGAGGTCGTCGAGTTCAGTCATCGCCTCGTCCACCCGACGGCGCGCCTCCCTCTTCGACTTGGCAAAGAGGAACCCGTATCCCTCAACCGCCGCCGGCTCGGCGAGCATCCGGATCTGGTCGGGCTGCCCGCCGACAAGCTCGCGCGCCTCGATCTCATCCATGAAATACGCGTCGATGTCGCCCTGGATCAGCGCCTCGATCGCTTCCTTGCTTGTGGCGAAGTCGCGCACCTCGTCCGCCGCGAGTTCCTGGGCGATCGTCGCGGACGTCGTCCCGTTCGGTGCGCCGACTGTCCGCGAGGCGATATCCCTCGGCGACCGGATCCGCCTGTCCCCCGCCCGCACGATCACCGAGATCCCCGTCTCGAAGTACGCCTGGGTGAACAGGTATTGACGCCGGCGGGCGGCGGTGATGCTGACGGTCGAGGCGATCGCGTCGGCACGCCCATCGTCGATCATCTTGAACAGCTCTGAGAACTCCGGCTCGACGATGAACACGACGCCGTAGCCGGCCTTGGCCGCCGCGGCTCGGAACAGGTCGATATCCAGCCCGACCAGCTCGCCGTTCTCATCGAGAGAGTTGAACGGCGGGAACCCGGCCTCGGTCGCCACCCTCAGCGTCTCTTGCGACGGCTGTGCCCTTCCATTATTCGGAGCCGCACACGCACCCAGCAGCAACACACACAATCCAAGGCAGATCAATCGCATGACATCTCCTGTGCGAGCAATGTGGCAGTGCTGGCGATGTGGTGTGTCTTCTGGTCGTTCGATCTGATCGCTTCTCTGGGCGCTCTGTGATGCGTCCCCGTCTTCATCCCCCGGAGAATCGCATGACCTTCACACGATCCAAGAGCACACGATGCGGCCTGATGTCGACCCGATCGCTGATCTCCACGTCACTGATCCGCCCCCGGATCCGCACCAGCCCCGGCACCTTCACCAGATCATCCCCCGGCGCCTCGGCGTAGATCACGATATCACCCGGCACGGTCGAGTCGTCCACGCGCAGGCTGAAGATCGTCATGCCGCCCTTGCGCCGAACCTTGAGCACCTCGCCCTGCCACCCGCGATCGGAGATCCATGTGTCGACATAGAACGCTCTGGAAGCCGGATTGGCCTTGACCTCAAAGACGATCGTCTCGGGCGAAGCCGACCTGTCGAGCACGACCGCATCGTCGGGCCGGTCGGTCGACGGCAGGCTTGCCGGATCGACCTCCTCTTCCTCGCATCCGCCGAACACAAGCAGACACGAGACCAACGATGGGCCAAGGACACGGCTCAAGTTGAATCGCATGGTTCAAGACTCCAGATTCTGCGTGGCAAAGGTCACACCTTCCGCAACAAACTCACCCGCCCGATCGGCACCCACTCGCCCACCAGGATATCGCCATCGCCAAGCCAGATCGCGTCGTGCGGATGGACGAACTGCCCCTCGATGAACTGCTCGCGCGGCGCGCCGCGCAGATTCGTCGGACGCCCATCGCCGAGCTGTGCGACAACCTGGTTCTCGCGACCGAGGATCGTCACGATGGACTCGAGATCGGGAACCAGCAGCAGATCGCCGCGCGTTTTGAAATGGCACGGCAGGCGGATGCCCGCACGCACGAACCTGAGATGCTCGCCGTCGAGGGTCATGTACTGGATCCGCCGATTCGTCCGATCTGCCACCGCAAGCCTCGGCGGGTCGAACCGATCATCCAGCCACAGCCCATGTGGGCACGCGACCTCTCCCATCTTGCCGCCCGGCGTGGCGATGGTCGCCTTGTACTGCCCGTCGATCGTGTACCGGTGGATAAAGCTCGACCCATACCCATCGCCGACGAAGAAATCGCCATCGGGCGCGAACGCCACGTTCGTCGGGCACCAGCGAGAGGCATCGGGATACACCTCGGCCTCAGACGGGAACGACCGCTCCCACAACACCTCGCCCTTCAGGTTCGTCTTGACGATCAACCGTCGGCGGGTATCGCAGTGGTACAGAAACTCCTCGCTCGACTCCTCGCGGATATCCAGCCCGTGGGCCCCGCCGCGGAACGCCGAGCCCCAGGACTCGATGAACTTGCCGTCGGGGTCGAAGACGCAGACGGCGTCGGCGCCCTCGCTGGACGCGTGGACGGTCTGAGCAAGGTAGATCCGTCCGTCCTTATCCTGGGTCAGCCCGTGCGTGTCGCCGAAGCTCATGCCCTTGGGCGGGCTCAGCCAGTCGTGGATGCACTCGTAGGTGTGCTCACCCTCGCCGAGGATGGGGTTGCGCCTGCCCGAGCGGTCGGCGGTGTGGATGGCGGGGGCGGAGCGGGCAAGTGGGGCGATCGCGGCAGCGCCGGCAAGGGCGGTAAATGAACGCCGGCTTATCGCGTCGGAGCGCTGATTCATAGCAAGATCCTCCGGATGCCAGGATACCACGATCGGCAATGCCGGTAGCGGGCTACTCGCCAGAGAAGAACATAGACTCCGACGGATGGACCTTGGGAGGATGGCGATGCGAGCGATCTTGGTGGTGATGGCGTTGCTGGGTGTCGTGGGTTGCGGCGAGGATGGTGCCGAAGCGATGCGTCAGAAAGCGGTCGCCGCCCGGGCAGCCGAGGGGCCTCCGATGCGCCCCAAGGGCGTGTGGAGCGTTGATGTCGAGGCATTGGGCGGCCTGCGGGCCGGCGGGGAATACTTCCAGCCGGCAGAAGACGCGATGGATATCCAAGACGTGGTTGCGCCACAGGACCCCGTCGTCGGCACGCTGACAATCGCGGACGATCACATGTTCCGTCTCGACATGACCATCGGCCAAGAGAAGATCGATCTCTACGGGGCCATCACCCTGGACGACCAGTACATCGAAATGCCAGTCGCGCAGCGCAATGGAGCCCCGCTCGCTCCGGACCAGAAGAAGATGCTCATCCTCGGCGAGGTCGAGGGCGATCAGATGATGCTGCACCTGCTGGCGTGGCGGGTCTGGGTCCCCCTGGCGCGTCAGTAGACCCCGGCACGACACCGTCGTTGCAGTCCTATTTCACACCGGGCGCACGCCGAATGAGCACCACCGGCGCCTGCACATGCGTCAGCACATGATCCGTCGTCCCGCCGAACAGCAGGCGGTGAAGCCAGCTATCGGGGAATGCGCCCATGACCAATAGCGATGAGCGTGCGTGCTCGGCGGCGGTCTCGATCTGCTTGGCCTCGGGCTCGCTTTCGGGTCCATAGTGAATGACCATCGCATCCGGCGCACCGTCCTGGGCATGCTGGAGCACCTTCGAGAGCCGATCGCCCAACCTGGTCACCGCGAGCACCGTCAGCGGCCACCCCGACTTCTCAGAAAGCTGCTTCGACCAATCCAACGCGAACTGCGATCGCTCCCCGTCATCAAACACGCACAGCACCCGCGAGATATCTCGCAGCGGACCCGTCCCGACCAGCACCGGGCACGGCGCTTCCGCCACCAGCGCCGTCGTCGATGACCCGACGCGCGCGTCGGCAAACCGCCCCTTCGCGCCGATCGCGATCAGGTCATCCGGGTCGGCAAGGCGAGAGAGCTCCTCGATCAACTCTCCCTCGGCCAGTTCCGGATTGCACGTGATGCCGGCACTTCGCGCGAACGCGACCGCCTCGGGTAGCTCGCGTGCCGCACGCTCGCGCTGCTCCTCGATCGTCGGGCCGACGGGCATCGGCGGCGGTGCGCCCATGACCATTCCGACCGCGGGGTCCGGCAGCGGCATCGAAATCTGCGTCTCGATCACCCGAAGAACCGTGATCTCGCATCGAACCGCCTTGGCCAGCTCGATGGCATACGCGAACGCCTCGCGCGACAACGCCGAGGCGTCGTAGGCGACGATGATTCGGTTGATGGGCATGGCACTACGAGTATATCACCGCGTTGGGGATTCCTCGCCCTTTGGGCTGGCCAACTCGGGGCGAATACCATCGCGTGCATCCGGAGGCATCCACCATGGGTCGTTCGCTGACAACCCCCACAAGTGAGTTCGAGAAGAAGGACCGCTGCGCCGATCTGCCGCACCGCCCGCGCGTGCTGCTGGGCAAGATGGGCCTGGACGGGCACGACCGCGGCGTCAAGGTCATCGCCAGGGCCCTCCGCGATTCCGGTGTCCACGTCATCTACTCGGGGCTGTGGCAGACGCCGCGCAGCCTGGCGATCAGCGCCCGCGACGAGGACGTCGATGTCATCGCCGCGAGCATGATGAGCAACTCCCACCTGGCCCTGGGTCCGAAGCTCCTCCAGGAGCTCGATGCGGTCGGGCGGGGCGACATCCCGGTCCAGATGGGCGGCATCCTGCCCCAGGAGGACATCCCCAAGCTGCTCGAGGCGGGCATCATCGCCTGTTTTACCACCGGCGTGGGCCTCGAAGATATCGTCGAGGCCGTCAAATCGTGCGTGCGCGAGCGTGAGCCGATTATCCCGGGTGCTTATGCCGACGCCCAGCTCGCGCGAGACATCTCACGCCTGCACAACGCCAAGGGTGTGCGCGACGGTGCCCCCCGCACGCGCCCCACGCGGGTCATCGGGATCACCGGCTCACCCGGCGCGGGCAAGAGCACCCTCGTCGCCCAGCTCGCCAGCGAACTCAGCCGGCGCAGCGAGGACGACCCCGGCGTCGGGCGCGTCGGCGTCGTCGCGTTCGACCCCATGAGCCCCATCACCAGCGGCGCACTGCTCGGCGACCGCCTGCGCGTCGACTTCAACCGCCTCGACGGGCGCATCTTCTATCACAGCCTCGCCATCGGCGGCGAGGACTATCACGGCCTGGAGGAGATCATCGAGCTGATCGGTGGATCGAGCGAGGGCGACAGCGCGATCCACACGCTCTTCGTCGAGACCGTGGGCGCGGGTCAGAACGAGACGCGCATCCGCAACTATGTGGATACGACCGTCGTGGTGCTCACGCCCGGCATGGGCGACGCCGTGCAGATGGACAAGGCCGGCATCCTCGAGATCGCCGACGTATTCGTGTGCAACAAGGCCGACCATCCGGGCGAGAACGAGCTGGTGCGCGATCTGCGCGACATCTCGGGATCACGCCCGGTCTTCGAGACGATCGCGACGCACGGGCAGGGGATTGGTAAGTTGCTGGATGGGCTCATAACGTAGTCATCGATCAAACGAGACAGCCAGGCCCATCGAGTTGTGCGTTTGCTCAGCCGGCTCCCATTGCCTTTGAAAACTCATCTATCCCATGCACAACAAGCAACGCGCCAAGAGTAAACTGTGCCAAGATCCATGACGCATATGCCCAACGTAGCGTCGGATTGTCTGTGATGAAGACCCCGTAGATCAGGTTCGCAAGGCTCAAAGGAGGGATGAAAATGCCAATGACGCTGCACCATGCATAGCCAAGCGAGTCGTTACTGAATGCATTGAACATTGCCCAGAAATACACAACTAAGCCCATTACCATTGCGATGATCATCGCAGGCATCCATGTTTCAAGGCTCACAGCCCCAAGTGCGACAACGAGCACAGCCGCCCCCGCATGAAACACGCCGGCTTTCTCGGTGAGCCCACCGCCTGAGTACCCGCGGTCGGCCTTCTTCTCTTTCGGCGGCTTGTCCGCCGTGATTCGTGTCTTGATCTGCTTGCCGACCTGGATGTTCAGCCCGCAGTGTGTGCAGATGACCGCGTCTTGCGGCAGCACCACGCCGCACGTCGGACAGACATCGCCCATGTGATCAACCGCATCGCCGATCAGGTCGGCGAGCAAATCGTCCTCGCCCCCGCCCGACGGACTCTGGCCACTCACAACCCCCCGCGATGCCGCGGTGTCCGCACAGGCGCGACAGGCGTACTCACCCTGCGGGTTCTTTACCCGGGGCCTCGTCGAGCAGTCCTCGCCGCACACAATACAGATCTTTGCCATTTCGATTCCTCTTTGGGAGCCAATATAGCGTATCCACCCATCGGCATGTGCGCAAAGCGCACGATTTCGCCCGCCCAATGACTCAGCACCCACCACCTACCATCGCCCTCGCACCCAGGAGCCCCCGTGAGTTCCCCAGGAAATCCCCGCCAGCCCGACCGATCAGAGCAACCTCCAGAGCTGCGCAAGGTCCTCGACCCAGCCCTCTGCGACCCCACCGGCGAGCCCCCGACCGATTGGGTCGAGTGCGCACCCGAAAACCAGGGGCAACCCCGGGGTTTGAGCGAAGACGGTCGCCTCAAGAGCGGCAGGCTCGCCGGGTTGACCATGAATCGCGCCATCTGGGTCCTCAGCTGGCCCATCCTCGTGGAGAGCATGCTCAACTGGCTCGTCGGCTGGACCGACACACGCCTCGCGACAGAACTCGGCGTCGCCCAGGCCGACGCCATCGGCGGCGCTGCGTATATCCAGTGGTTCATCGGCCTCACCATCATGGCCGTCGGCGTCGGCAGCACCGCCCTCATTAGCCGGGCCATCGGCAAGGGACGCCTCGCCGCCGCCGACGCCGCCGTCGGGCAATCCGTCCTCCTCCAGCTGCTCATCGGCGTCATGGTCACCGGCGTCATCCTGCTGCTCATCTCTCCGGTCGCGGCAATGCTCAACCTCGAACCCGACGCCCGCGAGGCCTTCGAGGTCTATCTCGGAATCATCGCCGCCAGCGTGCCGCTGATGGCCATCGTCTTCGGCGGAACGTCCTGCGTGCGCGGCGCGGGCGACTCGTTCCGCCCGCTCATCATCATGCTCGCGGTTAACTTCGTCAACATCGTCGTGAGCTGGACACTCGTCGGCGTCGATCTCACCTACGTCTCGATGCACGAGGGCGAGGCAGTCCGAAGCACGCTGCTCGCCAATCCCTTCGATTTCGACCTCGGCGTCGCCGGCATCGCCATCGGCACCGTTGCGGCTCACGCCGTCGGCGCTGTCTTGGTGATCGGGCTCTTGGCCAGCGGCAAGTCCGGCGTCCGCCTCAAACGCCGACGCCTGATTCCCCACCGCATCACCCTCTACCGCCTCTTGCGCCTGGGCATCCCCAACTACCTCGAGACTCTGGGCATGTGGCTCGGCAACTTCGGCGTCCTGATCATCGTCGGCCAGCTCGGCGCGTCCATGCTCGGCCAGCACATCGTCGCCATCCGCGTCGAGGCCATCAGCTTCATGCCCGGCTTTGCCATGGGCATGGCCGCCGCCACCCTCGCAGGGCAGTACCTCGGTGCGGGTAGCTCCATACACGCCCGCCGAGCAATCGGGCGCTGCGCCATCATCGGCGGCGTGCTCATGGGCCTCATGGGGCTCGTCTTCATTTTTCTGCCGCGATTGGTCGTGGGTCTGTTCAGCAGCCTGCCCGAGCACATGGAGCAGACCCCTGCGCTGCTGATGATCTGCGGTGCGGTCCAGCTCCCCTTCGGGCTCATGCTCGTGATGCGCGGCGGCCTGCGCGGCGCAGGCGACGTCCGCGCCGTCATGGCCATCACCTGGGTCACGACCTATCTCGTCCGCCTGCCCGCGGTCTACCTGCTCAGCGGCATCGACATCACCCTGCCCAACGGCACCGTCATCGTCAACCCCAGTCCCATGGACCTGGGACTCGTCGGCGTCTGGATAGCCCTCTGCGGCGAACTCGTCGTGCGATTCGTCGCCTTCGGCGCCAGATATCTCAACGGCTCGTGGGTCAAGGCGAGGGTCTGAGCGAAGCCAACAGCAATATGGGCGACACGATTCTCAACGCGCCGACGCGGTCTGGTCCTCATCTCTCAGCGGCGACGATCCGTCTCGATCACGGACATTCAACCGCTTGACCATCGCCTCCAGCGAGAACGCTTCCAGAGCATTGATCGACGCCATCGGCCCTCCGGCAGCCGCCGCGATGCCCTCGGTGCGATACCGCTCGACCGTCAGCGGGCGCATCCCGCTGATCTGCACGACCGCCACGCCCAGGCGCTTGGGCAGCGCAAACGCCACCGTCCGAAGCTCGAGCGACTGCCCGTCCATCTCGACCAGCGGATCCAGGGCATCGCGCATCTGTTCGATACGCTCGACCAACTCCGGCTCGTCGATCTCGCCGGCCTGCCCGAGACGCCCCTCGATCCGATCGGCAACCACCCGCGAGCCGCGCTGCACGAGAATCCGTGGGCGGGGCGGCGAGTCATCCTCGCCCTCGAGCTCCGCGTCCTCCGTTGGATCAAGTTCTGGATCGTCCGCTTGTTCTGGGTCTGGCTCTGGTCCGATCGGGTCATCCCCGGGCGACTCGGTCGGGTCTGTTTCTTCGGCCGGGTCCGAGTCTTCCGGCAGGTCATCAAAGAGCGCGCCCACCGCTTCCAGTCCATCTGCAATCGCAAGCGACCGGAACTCCGAGACCCGCGGCAGAATCTCCTGATATCCCAAGACCGACCGCAGATCACTCTCGGCCAGCTCGCGAACCTCGTCCACGCTCTCGGCGGGCGAGCGATCTTGAACATCCAGCACCCGCACGAACGACAGCATGCCGGAGAACTGGTTCTCGATCTTGTTTTCTACCGCGAGCACGCCCCTCTGAGGCCCCGTCGTGATATCAGGGTTCAACTCACGCACACTCAAGACGAAGTTGGGGAATCGCATCGTCCGATTGCCGCCCATGCTCACGTTGGCGAAACCCAGATCGGGGATCCGGCTCAGCTCGTTCAGGGTCCGCCAGGTGCTCGCGTACACGTTGATCCTGGGCCTGGGCGGGCTGAACGTCCCGTCTGGCGCGCCGTACCTCCGCTCATAGAACGACACCCAGAATGCCTGAATGCCGTCGGCCAACTCATCGAGCGTTGGCCCGGCATGGTCCGAGCCTTCGGGGATCACAACAAGCCCCCTGTCGCCGCGAGTCAATGTCGGCAGCACCAGCCGGCGAACCTGCAAGGCCCCCTCGCCAACGAGTTCCTGCGCCCGCGCCTCCCTGAGGGTCTGGCGAGCCTTCTCATACTCCACCTCGCGGGCCGCACTCAGTTCGTCCTCGCTCAGCGTCTCGTCGAACTCCGTGACGTATCGCCCGGAGTTCGATCGATACTCGTTGACCATCTCGCGCGCCGTGATCGGGATCGCGTCGCGGATCGCGTTGCGCTCGAACGTGATGACCTCGAACGTGACCCGCTCGGGGCGGATATATCCGATTCCGAACTCGCCCTCGCCGGGCTCGACGTTCTGATACCGCTCGAAGTGGGCCTGGAGTTGGCTCTCCTCAATCTCCCCCTCGTAGACCCGCTCGCCCCGGATAAACACATACTCGATGTCGATGTCATCAAGCTGGTGCTTCGCCTCGGCAACCGCCGCGGGCACGCTGATCCGCGGCGACGCTCGATAGAAAGCCAGCATGCGCGATATGCCGCGCCCCTTGGCGAGGGCGATGTTGAACTCATCCAACGAGAGGCGGCTGTTCCTCGCAGACCGCTGACGCTGTCCTTCTAGCTGGGCTCGCGCAAACTGCAGGACCTGATCAGGGGTTCCCTCAATCTCGTCCGTGCCTGCAAGCTGGGCATCGAGCAACGACGCCTGCTGTGCGCTGAACTGGTTGACCCACGCCTCGCCATCGCCGGCTTCACCGATGAACCCAGCCTCGCGTGCGGCGTGGGTCAGCAGGATCCAGTGCAACGAGTTCTCGCCGGTCAGAATGCTTGCGTACTGCGGGCTGCCCGTGGCAAAGCTGATAAATGAACCAATCGCTTCCCGCTCCCTGCCCGCCTGCTGGAGATCCAGCGTGTTGATCGACCTCTCGCCGATATACACCTCGGTCCGCTTGCCGATCCCCTGCCCAATCCGCGTGATCGCCTGGGGAGCGACGAACACGACCATCAGGGCCGAGGCGAAGATCACAAGCAGGAACTTCTGGTATTTGCGCAGGAACTTAGACATGGGAACCCCTTGGCAGAGCCGTCAGACGATATGCGCCACGTCCCGATCGGTTGACAAAGGAGCCCCAGGATTTCGCCCGGGGCCCCCAGAGCTTTGCAAATCGCCGAATCAGCGGTAGAACTCGACGATCAGATTCGTGTTCACGTCGAACGGCACCTGATCGCGCGTCGGGCGGGCCACGATCTTCACGATCAGCTCCGACGGGTTCAGATCGATCCAGCCCGGCACGTCGTGCCCGCCGACCTGCTCCATGTTTTCCCTCAGGCGAGGCTGGATCTTGTCCTTGAACGTCAGCGTGTCGCCCACCCGGACCTGGCAGCTCGGGCGGTCGGTCTTGACCCCGTTGAGCTTGATATGCCCGTGGGCCACGAGCTGGCGGGCGGCCCAGATGGTGGGGGCCAGGCCCGAACGCCTTACCACGTTGTCCAGACGCCTCTCCAGCAGTTCCAGGAGGTTGTCGCCCGTGTTTCCCTTGCGCCGGGTTGCTTCATCAACGTACCGCCGGAACTGCTTCTCCATCACGTGGTAGTGATACCGCAGCTTCTGCTTCTCGATGAGGCGGACGCCGTAGTCCCGCAGTCGCCGACCCCGATACCCGTGGATACCCGGCGGGGTGAGCTGCTGGCGGGCGGTGTGCTTGGGGATGTCGGCAATGGGAACGCCGACACGACGAGAGAGCTTGACCTTGGGGCCGAGATATCGGGCCATGATTTCCTCCGTCTCCCCGCGGGTTTCGCGGGGGTGTCTGGTGACGACCGTCTGGGATTGCCGCGACTGCGGTCCGAGCGATCCGGGCAAGGCCTCAATAGAAGCGTCGAGAACCGCAAGAGTCAACCAGCACCCGACAGCGAACGAAGAGCGAATCTCGCTCGCCCGAGCATCCTAGAATGGGCCTTCCAGCGGAGCTGATGCGCTTGTCCAAGAGACGATCCGACGTGCCTCTCAATGTCCTGACGCCTCCTGCGGGCGTTGGCGGATCACTGCGCGCTCGCGATTCCGAGCACGAAGCAAAGGAAAAATGCGGTGTCTTCGGCGTCTGGGGCAGGCCCGACGCCGTCGAACTCAGCTATCTCGGCCTCTTCGCCCAGCAGCACCGGGGCCAGGAGAGCGCCGGCATCGCCGTCCTCAACGAGTACGGCATCGACAGCGTCCTGGGCATGGGGCTCGTCTCTGAGGTCTTCGGTGAGCACGAGATCGACCGCCTCAACAAGCACCCCTTGCGCGCCGCGATCGGGCACAACCGCTACTCGACCTTCGGCGGCAGCCTCGCCTGCAACACCCAGCCGCTCGTCGAGCGATACGTCGGCGGGGAGGTCGCTATCGCCCATAACGGGAACCTCATCAACGCCGCCTTGCTCCGCGAGAAGTTTGAGCAGCAGGGCCACCTCTTCCACACGACCAGCGACACAGAAGTGATCATCCACCTGCTCGCCTCGCCCACCCAGCAGGAGTTGGCGGCCCAGTGTGAGCACGAGCCGATGAAGGCCACGCTCCGCCGATTGCAAGGGGCGTTCAGCCTCGTGTTCCTGTTTGACGATCGGATCGAGGCCGCCCGCGACCCCTGGGGGTGGAGGCCGCTGGTGCTCGGGCGGATGCCCACCGGCGAGCCCGTGGTCGCCAGCGAAACCGTGGCGCTCGATGTCGTAGGGGCCGAGTTCGTGCGTGAGATTGAGCCCGGAGAGATCGTGCGCCTGAGCGACTCGGGCGTCGAGAGCGACCGCTTCGCCGACCCCGTCGAACGCCCCGCCCACTGCGTCTTCGAGCACGTCTACTTCGCCAGCCCCGCCAGCCAGGTCTTCGGCCAGAACGTCCAGCGCGTCCGCGAATCGCTGGGCGCAAAGCTCGCTGAAGAAGCCCCGGTCGAGGCCGACTGGGTCGTGCCCATGCCAGACTCCGGTCGCAGCGCCGCCAACGGCTTTGCCCGGGCCAGCGGCCAGCCCTATCGCGAGGCCATCGTCCCCAACCGCTACGTCGGTCGCACGTTTATCAAGCCCACGCCCGAGCAGCGCCGCCGGGCCGTCCGCTTGAAACTCAACATCATCGCAGAGTTGGTGGATGGCAAACGCCTCATCATCGTGGATGATTCGATCGTCCGCGGCACCACCACCCGCGAGAAAATGCGCCAACTCCGCGCCGCGGGCGCGAAGGAAATCCACCTGCGGATCAGTTGCCCGCCCATCCGCCATCCCTGCTTCTTCGGCGTCGATTTCGCCACCCGCGATCAGCTCATCGCCAGCGAACGCACGGTCGAAGAAATCCGTGTATTTCTGGGCGTCGATTCGCTGCACTTCCTCTCCCTGGACGGCTTGCTCAGCTGCGTCAGCCGCCCCAGCGAGCACTACTGCACGGCGTGCTACTCGGGCGACTACCGCCTGGATATCGAGCATCCGATCGCAGAGGGCGTGGTGACCGAAGAGCAGCTCAAGATGTTCGGATGAGATCAAGTTCTCTCGTGCCACCGACCGCTGCTCTGAGCGGTTGGTGTCTTGGTATTCCCAAGAACACCAACCATGCAAAGCCATGGTTGGTGGCACGTCAGACCCCGAGCCGCTCGCCCTCCCCCCGGATCGCATCGATACAAGCCTGGATATGCCCCGTCTGATCGAACCCCTCGCCCATCAGCGGCGTCAGTTCTTCGATCCCCGTCGCGATGTCGGTGCGATTGACCGCCGCGGCGAACGCCTTGTCCTTGAGCTTCTTCTTCACGCTCTTGGGTTGCAGCGTCTCGATTCCCTCGGGACGCACCTTCGAGCACGCGACGATGAATCCGCTCAACTCGTCCACCGCGAACAGGGCCTTGGCCATCGGCGTCTCGCGCGCCACGCCCGAGTAATCCGCGTGCCCCAGGATCGCCGTGCGGATTTCCTCGTCGACGCCAACGGTCTCCAGGTGCTTGACGCCGACAAACGGGTGCTCCTCGGCGGTCGGATGCCTCTCGTAATCAAAGTCGTGCAGCAGCCCGCAGACAATCCAGCGGTCCCTCTGGTCCGGATCGAGCGTGTCGCCGTATGCGCCCATGCACGCCGCGACCGCCTCCATGTGGACCCGCAGCGCCGGGTTCTGCGTCCATTCCTCCATCAACACCCGGGCTTCTTCGATCGTCATGCCCGAGTGTATCATGGCCCCGGGCACAGACGGAGGGTGCCGGAGGGCTCGCGTGATGGATGATGGACGCTGCTTTGTTTCTCACCTCGAAGGCGCGATCGACGGCACACGTCTTGAGGCCGGACGCGTCCAGACACTGCACGAGGGTCGTCCGTTGTGGGTCCGTTACGACCTGCCGGCGATCCGCGACGCGGTCTCGCGCGACGATCTTACAGGACGCGAGCCGACCCTCTGGCGCTACCGCGAACTCCTGCCCGTTCGCGACCCGGCGAACATCGTCTCCCTCGGCGAGGGGATGTCGCCCCTGCTCGACTGCCCTCGCCTCGCGCGCGAACTGGGCGTCGAGCGCCTCCTCATCAAGGATGAGTCCCAGCTCCCCACCGGCTCGTTCAAATCTCGCGGCATGGCCGTGGCCGTCACCATGGCCAAGGAGTTCGGGATCAAGCGCGTCGCAACGCCCACCGCGGGCAACGCCGGCGGAGCGCTCGCGGCCTACGCGGCGCGGGCGGAGATGGAATGCTGGGTCTTCATGCCAGACGACACGCCCATCATCAATCGCTACGAGGCCGCCCTGCTCGGCGCAAAGGCCTATCTCTGCAACGGGCTCATCGGCGATTGCGCCAAGATCGTCATGGGCGGCAAGGAGCGCATGGGCTGGTTCGACATGAGCACCCTCAAAGAGCCCTACCGCATCGAGGGCAAGAAGACCATGGGCCTGGAACTCGCCGAGCAGCTGGGCTGGACCCTCCCCGACACCATCATGTATCCCACCGGCGGCGGCACGGGGCTCATCGGCATGTGGAAGGCCTTCAGCGAACTGGGCGAACTCGGCTGGCTGGAGACCGAAGCCCGCCCCAAGATGTTCAGTTGCCAGGCGACGGGCTGCCCGACAATCTCATCCGCCTTCGACGCGGGCGAGCGATTCGCCGAGCCCGCAGCGAATCCGCACACCATCGCCTCGGGCCTGCGCGTGCCCAAAGCAGTGGGGGACTTCATGATCCTTGACGCCGTCCGCGCCAGTGGCGGGCGTGCCACGAGCGTCCCCGACGACGTGCTGCTCTCCTGGATGCACACATGCGCGGCACTCGAGGGCATCAGCCTGTGTCCAGAATCCGGGGCGTGCCTGGGCGTGCTCGAGCGGGCGCTCAAGGACGGTCATGTGCGCAAGAATGAGACCGTGGTCGTCTTCAATACCGGCGCTGCCCAGAAGTACGCCGAGGCGATCGAGTGCGACCTGGCGCGCCTGGACTACCGCGATCCCGACTGGTCGCTGATCGAGAACGCATGAATGCGATAGAAGACATCTTCGGGCGCACGGGCGTTGCGATCGCCATGGTGCATGTTCGTGCGCTGCCCGGAGCGCCCAACTATGGCGGCGATATGGACGCGATCGTGCGCACGGCGGCAGACGAGGCCCGCGTGCTCAGCGAGACCGGCTTCGATGGCGTCTTGATCGAAAATATGCACGATCTGCCCTATCTCGTGGGTGATGAGATCGGCCCGGAAGTCGTCGCGGGCATGACGCGCGTGGGAGTTGCGGTGCGCGACGCGGTTGGACAGATCCCCATGGGCGTGCAGGTGCTCGCAGCGGGCAATCAACAGGCCATCGCAGTCGCCCATGCCATCGGTGCTGCGTTCGTCCGCGTCGAGAACTTCGCCTACGCCCACGTCGCCGACGAGGGACTCATGGCCCGAGCCTCGGCGGGGGCCCTGCTCCGATACCGGCGGGCGATCGGCGCTAACGGCGTCCGCGTCTTCGCAGACATCAAGAAGAAGCACGCCAGCCACGCGATGACCGGCGACATTTCCATCGGCGAGACGGCACGCGGTGGCGAGTTCTGCGGCGCCGACGGTGTGGTTGTCACCGGTGGGTCCACGGGTCAGGCGGCGTCGGAGGGCGATATCCAGGAGGTCGCGAGTTCGATCGCGTGCCCGGTGCTCGTTGGCTCCGGTGTGACGCCGGAGAATGTCGGGGCGATGCTGGCCGACGCCGATGGCGTGATCGTGGGTTCGTCGCTCAAGGCCGGCGGGCGTTGGGATGGCGAGCTCGATCGCGGTGCGTGCGAGGCGCTCGTGGCCGCCGTGCGCGACGCACGGGGATAGACAGTGGCGTTTGAACGGCGTCACGTCGAGCGAGGGTCGCAACGCCGACTCGCCGTAAGAAGACGAACGACGATCCGATCTCTACGCCGGCATCAGCATCGCGAGAGCTCCCGCCCGCACAGAAAAATCGAGCCGAGATTTCGCCGGCGAGTTCTCACCACCCGCCGTCGCCATCGATGAGCCCTCGACGCGATACGCCTCGCCGTCCATCTGGTACGCAGCCTCCGGCCTATCGATCTCGATTTCGATGACCCGTGCCGGACGACAGACGATCGCGCGGCTGCGCGGCAGGCGTCCAAGACGGGCGCGTACGCCCCAGGCCACAAGCTGACGCCTGTTCGCCGCTGGCATGAACACCACGTCCAGCAAGCCGTCGGTCATCGACGCCTGCGGCGCGGGATCGAACCGAAATCCGTACTGGCGACAGTTGGCGACGATCACGACGCCCGCCTTATTGTCAACCAGAGCCTCGCCATCGGCAAGAATCGAGACTCGCGGCGATTCGCCGTGCAACAGCTCCGCCAGAATTGGCAGGAGGTACGTCGTGCGTCGGATCCGCGCATTTCGATCGGTGTGCATCCGATGGATCACATTCGCGTCGAACCCCACGCTCGCCATGATCGCGAACGGCGTGTCGCCGCAAAATCCCAGATCGACCCGCCGAATCTCCCACGCGTCGACCGCCCGCACGATGGCGTCGGGCTCGATGCGGAATCCGAACTCGCGCGGGATGAGGTTCTCGGTGCCCAGCGGCACGTGATACACAGCAATATCAAGCCTGAGCACAAGAGGCAGGGCGCGGTGCAGCGTGCCATCGCCGCCGACCACGATCAAGGCCTCCGCGTCCAACTGTTCGGGATTCTGTCCGACGCCGATCGATTCGACCGCGTGCCCCGCGCCTTCCAGCGCCAAGCGAGTGTCAGCCGCGCAGATCGCCGCACGCCCCCGCCCGGCACGCTCATTGAACAGGATCGCGATCCGTCGCCCCATATGATCGCGCCGTCAGCCGCTCTGGGTCACATCGACCCACCCCTCGTCGGTGTGGCGCACGATTTTGCCGGTCTCGGCGTAGATAATCTGCTCGGCGATGTTCGAGCAGTGGTCGGCGATCGAAACACATCGGGCCGCCAGCGACTGCATGAACTGCGCCAGCTCCACGCTCAGGGTCCCGCCGATGACGTCGCGCTCGGCGGCCCGCATGACCTCCGCGCGAAAACCCTCCATCGCGTCCTCGCACTTGAGCACGATGTTCGCGAGCGCCGGGTCGCCCCGGGCCGCCGCCTGGTTCGTGTCGCGGACAATCCCGATCGCGCTGTTGGCCATGACCCGCAGCGTGAGGGGCATCGCCCCGCGATCATCGACGGTCGAGCCTCGCTCCACGACGTCAACCCCGAGGTCCGCGATGAGTTCCAGTTCATTGTTGATCTTGACGATCACCAGCAGCGTGCGGATCTGACGCTCATCGAGCGCCGTGCCCTCACGGGTCGCGTTGGTCAGTGCGCGAACCGCGTGGCGTTCGATGTCCACATCCACACGATCGATCTCGCGCTCCAGCCCCTGGAGTTCTTCGGCGGCACCCTGGTCGTCGGCAAACGTCATGTCGAACGCCAGCGTCACCGTTCGCAGCACGCGGTCACCCTGTGCGACGATCTCCTGGCGGAGTCGGTCGAGTTCGGCTTGAAAGGTCTCAGGCACGCGAGATCCTCGTCGCCCCACTGGGGGCAGACCATCACAATCGAGCGTAGGCCCCCACCGGGCACTGCGAGAGCCCTGTCGCCATTCGATCGACAAGACTGAGGCCCCGCCCATCGCTACGGTTGGGAGGTTCCAGGGTCGTCCCATGGGCATCAAGGAGGTCCCCATGCATCAGATAGAGTTCGTCCACGCACGCCAGATCCTCGATTCCAGGGGCAACCCCACCCTCGAGGTCGAGGTCGGCCTCGAAAGCGGAATATTCGGTCGAGCCGCCGTGCCCAGCGGCGCGAGCACCGGCGAGAACGAGGCCGTCGAACTCCGCGATGGCGACAAGGCTGTCTATCTGGGCAAGGGCGTCCTTCGGGCGGTGGCAAACGTAAACGACCGCATCGCCCCGTCGATCGAGGGGATGGACGCCCGCGAGCAAGAGGCGATCGACCAGGCCCTGATCGACCTCGACGGCACGCCCAACAAGGCGGAACTCGGCGCGAACGCGATCCTCGGCGTCTCGATGGCCACCGCCAAGGCCGCCGCAGATGCCTCGGGCCTCCCGCTCTATCGCTATCTGGGCGGCTCGGGTGCCAAGACCCTTCCCGTGCCGATGCTGAACATTCTCAACGGCGGCAAGCACGCCGACAACACCGTGGACTTCCAGGAGTTCATGATCCAGCCCTGGGGCTTCGACGACTTCTCCGAGGCCCTCCGCGCCGGCGTCGAGATCTACCACACGCTCAAGGGCGTGCTCAAGGACCGCGGAATGAGCACGGCCGTCGGCGACGAGGGCGGCTTCGCACCCAACCTCAAGGACAACGAGGACGCCCTGAAGATCATCGAAGAAGCGGTCGACAAGGCCGGCTATTCCTGGGGCGAGCAGATCTTCGTCGCCCTCGACCCCGCCACCAGCGAACTCTGGAACGAGGCCGAGGCCGACGGCACCCAGGGCTACAAGTTCTTCTCCAGCTCCCAGGAGATCCTCTCCAGCGACGACCTGATCGATCTTTGGGCCGGCTGGTGCGAGCGCTACCCCATCCGCTCGATCGAGGACGGCCTCGCCGAGAACGACTGGGAGGGCTGGGCCAAGCTCACGAAGCGTCTGGGCGACAAGGTCCAGCTCGTCGGCGACGACATCTTCGTCACCAACAAGCAGTTCATCGAACGCGGCGTCAAGGAGCGCTGCGCCAACGCCGTGCTCGTCAAGGTCAACCAGATCGGCACGCTCAGCGAGACCTTCGACGCCGTCGCCTACGCGATGCGCAACGGCTATGCCTGTGTCTTGAGCCACCGCTCGGGCGAGACCGAGGATGCGACCATCGCCGACCTCGCCGTCGCGACCAACTGCGGGCAGATCAAGACCGGCGCACCCTGCCGCAGCGACCGAAACGCCAAGTACAACCAGCTCCTGCGGATCGCCGAGGAACTGGGCGACGCGGGCGAATACGCCAACACGACCTGGAACCGCTCGTGAGCGGGACTCCCAACCGCCGTCACCACCCGCCGGTAGGATGATCCGATGGACCCCGCACCAGACACGGCAGGGAGGCCGAGCGTTGTGAGCGAGCGAGTCCTCGCCCAGGGACGCCACTTCGCCTTCGCCGAGCTGGAAATCACCTCCCGCACCGGCGGCACCCACACCAACCAGATCGTCCGCCATCCCGGCGCTGTCACCATCCTCCCGATCCTGGAAACCCCGCACGGACCCATGGTCGTCTTCGTCGAGAACTACCGCGCCGCGGTCGATCGGCGCTTGCTCGAACTCCCCGCCGGCAAGCTCGAACCCGCCGAGGACCCCCCGATAGCCGCGGCCCGCGAGCTGATCGAAGAGACCGGCTACAAGGCCGCCCATATCGAGGCCATGAGCGAGTTCTTCACGACCCCCGGGCTCACCGACGAGCGGATGCACGCCTTCATCGCCCGTGACCTCCAGTACGTCGGGCAGGCGCTCGAGGACGACGAGGACCTCATCGTCCGCACCATCCCCCTGCCAGACGCCCTGCAGATGGCGACCGACGGGACCATCGAGGACGCCAAGTCCGCCCTGATCATCCTCACCGCCCACGCCCGCGGCATGATCGGAAGTTCACCATGAGTTGGCGTCGCGGCACAGGCGGAGGCGGTCTCGGCGATGCCATGGGACGCGCCTTCGGTGACAACCCGCTGACGTGGTCCCTCCCCCTCTATTCCGCTTGGGGCATCAGGGTCCGGATCCACATCCTGTTCATCATCTTCGTCGTCGCCGAGCTCATCTACTCGCTCACGAAATCGGGCGAGTCCGGCCCACAGTACATGCTCATCATGTTTGGGGGCCTCTTCGGGATCGTTCTCTTGCACGAGTACGGGCACTGCATCGCCTGCCGAAGAGTGGGGGGCGACGCCGATGAGATCATGCTCTGGCCTCTGGGCGGGCTGGCGTCATGCGTGCCGCCCGACACCTGGAAGGCACACCTCGTTACGGTCATGGGCGGACCGCTTGTCAACGTGATCCTGGTGCCCATACTTGGCGTCGCGGTGCTTGCCGCAACTGGCACATGGGACGCCGTGATATTCAACCCATTCAACCCTTGGTCGGTCTTGCCGTACTTGACCCAGCAGAACGAGGCCGCGTTTTGGGCGACCTATACCCTCTGGTCCCTCTACTACGTCAACTGGCTTCTGCTCGCCTTCAACGTCCTGGTCCCCATGTACCCCATGGACGGCGGACGCATCCTCCAGGCGCTCCTCTGGGCCCGCATCGGGCACGCGCGTTCGCTCCGCTTCTGCCTCAAGCTCGGCATCGTCTTCGCCATCCTCATGGTCATGTTCGGCATGCTCGGGCCACGCATCCTCATGGGCATCGGCCTCTTCGGCGGCATCGTCTGCTGGTTCGAGCACCGGCGCCTCACCGCCCCGGACGAGCTGGGCGGCCCGCAGATCGATCTGTCCGCGGCGTTCGACCACCCCGATCAGCCCGACCCCGGGCCGAGCAAGCGCGAGATCAAGGAGCATGAACGCGAGCGCAAGCTCCAGCAGCAGATCGACCAGATCCTCGAGAAGATCGCCAAGGGCGGCATGGATAGCCTCAGCCGAGCCGAGAAGAAACTCCTCCAGCAGGAAACCGAACGAAAGCGAGCCGTGGAGCGTTGAGTCTCAAGACCAACCCGCCCACTCGCCGACACACCTGAACCATGGGAATCGCAGAACGCCATTACTACCGCGACGACTCGGGCCGACCAGGAGGCCCAGGTTCTCGCGTGCGCCCGTCCATCGGCGGCTGGAGCATCAACACCTGGCTCATCGTCATCAATGTCGCCATCTTCGTGGCCCAGCAGCTGCGCATGGTGCCCATCATCTCCGGCGCCCAGGTGTTCGAGATTTTCGGCCGCAACTCCATCGACGCCCTCACCTACTACGGGCATTTCTCCAGCGCCGAGGCCTTCTTCTACAAATCCAGCGGCACGACCTATCTCAACCTCGAAGTCTGGCGTCTGCTCACCTTCCAGTTCCTCCACGACCAGGCCACCATCTGGCACGTCGGGCTCAACATGTTCGGCCTCTACATCTTCGGCGGCATGGTCGAGCAGTACCTCGGACGCAGACGGTACCTCGCCTTCTATCTCATCTGCGGGATCTGCGGCGGGCTGACCTACCTGATTCTCAACGGCCTCGGTCTGATGGGCCTCTCTCTACCCGGCGTGCTCAACAACGACCCCCGCACGCCGCTCGTTGGTGCTTCCGCAGGCGTCTTCGGCGTCATCCTCGCCTGCGCGTACATCGCTCCCAACGCGCGCATCATGCTCATCTTCCCGCCCATCCCGCTCCCGCTCAAGGTCTTCGCCTACGGGTACGTCGGCATCGCCGTGTTCAACCTGCTGGTTGGCGGCCACAACGCCGGCGGCGACGCCGCGCATATCGGCGGCGCGATCGCCGGCGCGTTCTTCATCCGAAACTCCCACTTGCTCCGCGATTTCTTCAACGTCCGCGGCCCCGACCAGCGCCCCCCGGGACGCAGAGTGCCCAAGAAGAAGCGATCACGCAAGGACTCAGAGATCGATCGGATCCTCGAAAAGGTCAACACCCAGGGGCTCCAGAGCCTGAGCGAGAAAGAAAAACGCCTGCTCCGCAAGGAGACCGAGCAGCGCAGAGACCGCTCGTGACCCTCGAGTTCACAATCTCCCATCGCTGCCAAATATCGAACGCCCGCGTCGGACGGGTCACAACACCCCACGGCAGCTTCGACACCCCCGCGTTCATGCCCGTCGGCACCCGGGGTACCGTCAAGGGCATCCTCCCGCCACAACTCGCCCAGACCGGCGCGCAGATCCTTCTCAACAACACCTACCACCTCATGCTCCGCCCAGGGGCCGAGATCATCCAATCCCTTGGCGGCGTCCATCGTTTCATGGGCTGGGACGCACCCATCCTCACCGACTCCGGCGGATACCAGGCCTACTCCATGGCCGACATCAACGCCGTCGACGACGACGGCGTCTCGTTCCGCTCCATCGTCGACGGCGCGATGATCCGCCTCACCCCCGAGCGGGCTATCGAGATCCAGAATCAGCTCGGCGCGGACATCATCATGGCGTTCGACGACTGCCCGCCCTCGTCGGATCCCAACGCGACAACCACCAACCAGGCCCGTCTCCGCCACGCCGCCATGCGCGACACCACCCGCGGCGGCTACGACCACGGTGCCCGCCTCGATCTCGCCCTGGATCGCACCGCCCGCTGGCTCGACCGCTGCATCCGCGCCCACGACCGTCCCGATCAGGCTCTCTTCGGCATCGTCCAGGGCGGCACCGACCTCGACCGCAGGGACCGCTCCATCGAGCAGGTCTGCCAGAGCGACCTGCCCGGCTACGCCATCGGCGGCGTCGCCGTGGGCGAGGCCGCCGACCAGATAGCCCGCGTCGTCGCTCATACCGCGCCCAAGATGCCCGAGGATCGCCCGCGTTATCTCATGGGCGTGGGCTACGAGCGAGACCTCGTCGGCGCCGTCCTTGCCGGTTGCGACATGTTCGATTGCGTGCTGCCGACCCGCAACGGTCGCAACGCCAACGCCTTCACGCCCGCCGGGCAGATCCGCCTGCGCAACGCCCGCTTCCGCGACGACCCCGCTCCGATCGAGCCTACCTGCGATTGCCCCGCCTGCGACCCCGCCGCCCACGCCTGGCCCACCCCCGATGGTCAGCCCCTCTCGCGGGCCTATCTCCGCCACCTGTTCATGAGCGAGGAGATGCTCGGGCCCATCCTCGTCAGCCTGCACAACCTCCGCCATTTCCAGAGGCTCATGTCCGATCTGCGAGCCACGATCATCACGGCCGACTGGTCCGGATTCGTCTCCCGCTGGCCCGTCGCGGGCGAAAGCGTGGCGGATCAACTGATTAGGGCCCACTCGGACGACAAAGCCTGATCGGCGACCAACAATGCCCATCCAGCGCCCGCCGCCACACGCGGGCGCGTTGAAGAGCAAGGAACACTAGATGAACACTTGGTTGGACTTTGTAGGGATGCCCGCACAGCTCGGAGCCGCCGGCGACGGCTCTCCCGCGACCCAGGGTGCCCCCGGGGGCCAGGGCGACCCCATCGGCACCACCGGTGGCGGGGGGCAATCCGGATCCTGGACCTTCCCCGTCATGATCTTCGGCCTCATGATCCTCATGTTCTTTTTCATGGCCCGCAGCGGGCGCAAGCAGCGCAAACAACGCAGCCAGATGCTCACAGCCCTGGGCAAGAACGACAAGGTCCAGACCACGGGCGGGGTCATCGGCATCATCGTCGAGCTGAAGGACCGCGAGATGGTCCTGCGCGTCGATGAGCAGAGCAACACCCGAGTCCGCTTCTCTCGCAGCGCCGTCGCCCACGTTCTGCGGTCCACCGCTGCCGGCGGGGAGGAGAAGCCGCCCGTCGAGATTGCCGCAGACGGACGCCAGCACGCCTGATATCACCCGCCACCTGCCCTATCCTTGGGGTCTTTCGCGCGAGCGGGGCGGAGTCGCCGCCCCGACCTGAGTTTTCCGGGACGCTTCATGCAGCATATTGGCAGAAAATCATTCTTCGTCGTTATCCTCCTCGCGGTCTTCGTCTCGGCGATCATCCCGCTGAAGAAGATCCGCCTGGGCAAGGACCTGCGCGGCGGGTCGACGCTGATCTACCAGCTCGAGATCGAGCCGGGCGAGGACGCCTCGCGCGTCGTCACCAACACGATCGAGGTGCTCATGGAGCGCGTCGATCCCAATGGACTCTACGACATCACCATCGTGCCCCAGGGTCGCGATCGCCTCGAGATCACAATGCCCCTGCCGAGCCCGGAGATGAAGGCGCTCCGCGATACATTCGAGGATGCCCTCGACCAGTTCGCAAGTGTGAGCATCACCCGCTCGATCGTGATTGAAGCAGTTGAGCTCCGGGGCGACGCCCGCACAAATCGCCTCGTTGAGTTGGGCGGCGGTAACCCTCGTCGTCTGGAGCTGCTCCAAAGCGTCGCCGCCGTGCAGGATCGACTTGACGCCGAGACCGCCAAGGTGAATCAGATTGCGCAGGACGGCGGCGAGAACACGCAGGATCACATCAACGCGATCTTGGCCGAGCGAGCGGTAAAGATCGAGAGGAATAGCGCCGTTGCCGCGGTCCTCAGCGCATCGCCCGACGCGAACGAGATCCGGATCGCGCTCGAGAAATCCGATGTGAGGCGATTGCTCTACGACTCGACCCAGGGCAAGCGTGTGGGGGCGAAGAGCCCGCGTCAACGAGCGATCGAGAGCCTCCTAAAGAAATATCCGGAGGTTAAGGACGAGATCAGCGACATCGTCGCAAAGCACGACGCCTACCTGAAGAAGCGCACGACACTCGACGACCCCTCGGATCTCAAGCGCCTCCTCGCAGATTCCGGCGAGCTGAGCTTCCGCATCACCGTCGACGCCCAGCCCGGGCGTGCCGGCAAGCCCATCGTCGAGCTCGTCGAGCTCCGGCGCAGATTGCAGGATGAAGGCCCCGTCCGTGCTCGCGCCGCCGACGCACGCTGGTTCAAGCTCAACAAGATCGAGAACTGGTATGACACCAGCGACGAGGGGGGGGCCCTCTACGCCGATCCGCCCGGCTACTTCGCCAATCGCGGCGGCGAGGGCTACGTCGTCGAGGAGTTCGAGGGCGAGTTCTGGTTGCTCTGCTGGGACAGCCCCGGCTCACGCCTGGTCCAGGGCCAGGACGCCGGCGACTGGGGCGTCGCGGGCTCCTTCCAGAGCGTCGACAACATCGGGCGCCCCGCCATCTCGTTCATGATGGATACGCCCGGTGCGGCCCTGCTCGGGCGTCTCACCGGCGACCACGTCAGCGACAACATGGCCGTCCTGCTCGACGACGAGATCTACACCGCCCCCAACCTCAACAGCCGCATCAGCCGCAGCGGCCAGATCATGGGCGAGTTCAGCCCCGAAGAGATCGACTACATCATCAAGGTCATGAGCGCCGGCAGCCTCCAGGGCAAGCTCACCGGCCCCATCAGCGAGAACACCATCGGCCCCCAACTCGGCGTCAAGAACCTCATGAGCGGCCTCTACGCAGGCATCTATGCCCTCATCGCCGTCAGCATCTTCATGGTCTTCTACTACTTCCGCTGCGGCATGATCGCCGTCGTCGCCCTCGGGTGCAACGCGGTCATCATCCTCGGCGCGCTCAGCCTCAACAGCGCCGCGCTCACCCTGCCGGGCATCGCCGGCATCGTGCTCACCTTCGGCATGGCCGTCGATGCCAACGTGCTGATCTATGAGCGCATCCGCGAGGAGCTCAGAGGCGGCGCCGACGCCAAGGCCGCCGTCAGGCTGGGCTTCAAGAGGGCCACAAGCTCCATCGTCGACGGCAACGTCACCAACCTCATCGTCTGCATCGTCCTCGCCCTGCCCGGCGTGAGCACCCAGGAGGTCAAGGGCTTCGCCATCACCCTGGGCATCGGCGTCGTCGCCACCATGTTCAGCGCGCTGGTCATCGCACGCCTGCTCTTCGCCTGGCTCATCCAGTACGGGCACTGGCGCAAGATCCGCATGCTGCCAACCGAAATCCCCGCCCTCGAAAGAGCCCTCGAGCCCCGCGTCAACTGGCTCAGCCTCCGCTGGATCTTCATCCTCATCTCCTCTGGCTACGTCGGCCTCGGCCTGTTCATGATCTTCAGCCAGGGCGCGAAGATGCTCGACACCGAGTTCACCGGCGGCACCAAGATCACCCTCTCGTTTAGGGCCGACGACAACGGCGATCCGATGACCCTCGAGGTCGAAGAGGCGCGCACCCGCGTGCGCGAAAATATCCCCGCGAGGGCGCTAGCGAACAACGATCCCGACGACGACGTCCTCATCGGTCTCCGCACCGCCGACGTCATCCCGCAGGATCCCCAACCCGGCGGCACCGTCTCCGACCAGTATCAGATCCGCACCTCGGTCGAGGATGTCGACCTGATCAAGGCCGCGATGAGCGAGGAGTTCAGCGACCTTCTCGACGAGAAGCCCGCGATCAACTTCGCCGGCAGCATCGCAGAAGCGACGCCCGAGATCTGGCCGCTCGTCAACGCGACCCTGTCAGAGAACCTCCGCGATCCGTTGCTCCAGCGCCGCTTCGGCATCGCCGACGATCGCGACCTCACACCCTACATCGACGGCACGCTCATCATCCTGCGCGACCTCAACCCCGCGCCCAACATCGACGATCTACGCGTCAAGCTCGAGTCCTGGCGTCAGAGCGCGTACGCGCCGACCCTGTCGCGCACACGCGATCTGATCATCCTCGAGGGCACGCCCCAGCGCGTTGAATCCGCCGCAATCGTCGTCGCCGACACCGAGTTTGAGTACTCCGTCGATCCGACGTCCTGGCGATCGGACTTCGCAGAGCAAGAATGGCAGATCATCATCGAGGCCCTCGGGCGGGTCACCACGCTGGCCCAGGTCGACCAGTTCAGTTCCGCGATTGCCCAGACGTTTAAGAGCCGGGCCCTGGCCGCCATCGCACTCAGCTTCTTCTTCATCACCATCTACATCTGGGTCCGCTTCGGCAACGTCCGCTACTCGCTCGCGGCGATGTTCTGCCTGCTGCACGACGTGCTCACCGTCATCGGCCTGATCGCCCTGGCGGAAATCCTCTACGACCAACCGGGGATGCAGAAGGTCATGACGTCGCTGGGCATCCAGCCGTTCAAGATCGACCTCAACATGGTCGCGGCCATCCTCACCGTCATCGGCTACTCCCTCAACGACACCATCATCGTCATGGACCGCATCCGCGAGAACCGCGGCAAGCTGCCCTACGCCAGCGCCGAGGTCATCAACAAATCCATCAACCAGACCATCAGCCGCACCGTCATCACCTCGGGCACCACTCTCGCCGCCGCGCTGACTCTGTATATCTTCGGCGGCGAAGGCGTCCGGGCCTTCAGCTTCGCACTGATCATCGGCGTCGCGGTCGGCACCTACTCCTCCGTCGCGGTGGCGGCTCCCCTGGTCTGGCAGCGGGCCAAGGCGCCCGACCCATTCCCCCGATCGCCCGACGACACCGTGGACCCCTAGACTCCGCGCATGACCCACGGCGCATCGCCAAGCTCGGTCCGGATCGCCGGCGTGCTCATCCTGGTCTGGATCGGCTTCTATTGGGCACGCTCGCCCGCCGGCGAGCCCTCTGCGCTGGATCCATCGCCGGACGGCAATGCTGACCGATCGCCCACTCGCCCCTCATCGGGCCTGCTTCCCCACGAGCGGGGCGAGCTACCCCCACAGGGCGAGGCCGATCCGGTCCAACTCCTGCCCACGCCGAACCCTGACGCCGACCGCCGCTCGCCAGACCCAGAACCCGAGTCCGGTCCCGTCGAGGCGGATCGAACCTACATCGTTCGCGACGGCGACACCCTCGGCGACATCGCCATCCGAGAGTACGGCAGCATCCTCTTCGCCGATCTCATCTTCCAGGCCAACCGCGATCAGTTGAACTCACCCCACGACCTCGATCTGGGGATGACCCTCCGCCTGCCGCCCAAGCCCTGAATCGGCCGTTGCGCTCATGGGCACCCTCGCCCCGATACGATCCCCCGCAGGAGGTGCGATTAGGCATGGGTGAGTCACCGTGAGTATCAAGCGAGTTCTCGTCGCCGGCGGAGCGGGCTTCCTCGGCTCGCATCTGTGCGAGCGTCTGGTCGACCAGGGCGAGGACGTCATCTGCCTGGACAACTTCTTCACCAGCCAGAAGAGCAACGTCGTCCACCTGCTGTCTCGACCGAACTTCGAGCTGATCCGCCACGACGTCACCCACCCCATCTGGCTCGAGGTCGATGAGATATACAACCTCGCATGCCCCGCCGCCCCGGGCCACTACCAGTACAACCCCATCAAGACCATGAAGACCAGCGTCATGGGCGCGATCAACATGCTCGGCACCGCAAAGCGCTGCCGAGCGAAGATCCTGCAGGCCTCCACGAGCGAGATCTACGGCGACCCGGATGTTCACCCCCAGCCCGAGTCCTACCACGGCAACGTCAACCCCATCGGCCCCAGGGCCTGCTACGACGAGGGCAAGCGCGCCGCCGAGACCCTCTTCTTCGACTACAAACGCTCCAACGGACTCAACATCCGCGTCGTGCGCATCTTCAACACCTACGGCCCGCGCATGCACCCCTTTGATGGACGCGTTGTCAGCAACTTCATCCGTCAGGCGCTCAAATCACAGCCCATCACCATCTTCGGCGACGGCGCACAATCCCGCTCATTTTGCTACGTCGATGACCTCATCGACGGCATCATCGCCATGATGCAGGGCTCCGACGATTTTCCGGGCCCGGTCAACCTCGGCAACCCCGACGAGTTCACCATCCGCGAACTCGCCGAGATGGTCATCGAGATGGTCGGCGGCGACTCTCGCCTCGAGTTCGACGACCTCCCGCCCGACGACCCCAGGCAGCGCAAGCCGGACATCACGCTCGCACGCGATAGACTCGACTGGCAACCGAAGATCAAACTCCGCGAGGGCCTAGCCAGAACAATCGACTGGTTCCGCTCGATCAAGATGGAAGACTACCGCGCGCCCACGCCGAACTATTGAGTCGATCTGCCCAGATCGACGATGCGCCAAACCGGCGTGCCCGAGAGGCCCTCGCCGTTGAGGATGTCCGCGTTCGCCGTTGCGTCTTCGATGCTATCGAAACACCTACCAAATCGCTCTCTGATCGGCCTCTCCCACTCCTTGCAACTCTGTGAAACTCCGTGGTTCAACCTCCGCGCCCTCCGCGGTCCTCCGCGGTGAATACGCTCTGCCCATGCGAATAGCACTCACCGGCGCCAGCGGCTTCATCGGATCGGTCATCGCCCGCCATCTCTCAGACGGTGGGCACAGGGTCACCGCCTTCGTCCGCGAGACCAGCCGACGCGACCACATCGAGCCCCACGTCGACCGTTTCGTGATCGGCGACCACGCCGACCGCGATGCCTGGCCCGACCTGCTCCAAGACGCCGACGCCGTCGTCCACAACTCCGCGGACTGGCGGAACATCCCCCGCGCCGGCGACTTCAGCACCCACCTGCAATCCAACCTCGTCAGCTCGCTCGAACTCTTGAAGGCCTCGGCCCCCCGCCAGTTCATCTTCATGAGCACCATCGCGGTCCACCACGACATGCGCCCCGCTGCCCATGACGTCGCCGGGCGAGGCCTCATCGACGAGAACCACCCCCTCCGCCCCGGCTCCGCCTACGGCGCATACAAGGCCTCCGTCGAGGCGCACCTCTGGGCCGAGGTCTATGGCAGGAGACGAAACTGCTCTGCGATACGCCCCTGCGCCGTGTATGGTCAGGACCCCAATCTTGAGCGCACCATCGGCCACCCCATCGTCAAGGCCATCGCAACCGACCGCAAGTACACACGTTCCGGCGGCGGCAAGTTCGTCCACGTCGACGACATCGCCCAGACGGTCGTGAAGCTCATCGGCAACGCCGAGACCGCCGGCGGCATCTACAACCTCGCCGATTGCTACGCCCGCTGGGGAGATTGGGCCAGGATGACCGCCGAGGTTCTCGACATCGACGATGCCGAGTTCAACCTCTCAGGCCCCGCCGAGCCCAAGAACATTTTCACCAAAGACGCCGCCCAATCGCTGGGCGTCCAGCTCGACCGAGGGCACGACGGCATCCGCAAGGAACTCACCAAGCTGATCCAACGCATGCGCGACGCCGGCGAGATCCCAACGCCCTAACCAACCCGCCATCGAGCTTCCGACCGACGCTTTCCCTCCCCATCTCCCCGCCCACACCCCTCCCCGTCTCCCCCCGCTCTGTCTCCTGATTCTCCGCGGTCCTCTGCGGCCCTCCGCGGTGATTCCTTCCCGCTCCCGTTCCCGCCCGCTATCTTGACCCCATGAAGGTCTACGCCCAAACCCTCGAACTCAAGCCGGATCCGCGGCGCATCGCCGAGTACGTCCAGCGCCACCAGCGGGTCTGGCCCGAGGTGCTCCAGGGCCTTCGCGCCATCGGCATCCAGCAGATGCGGATCTTCCTCCACGCCAACCGTCTGTTCATGACCATCGAGACCACCGACGAGTTCGACCCCGCCCGAGACTACCAGCGTTACGCAGACGATCCGAAGACCCGCGAGTGGGACCAGCTCATGCGAGGTTTTCAGCAGCGCGTCCCCGGCGCAGACAAAGCCCCAGGCGATTGGTGGACCGCCATGGAACAGATCTTCGACCTCGACGACCAGCTCAGTTCGCTCACAGGCGAGTCACCAAAGACCAACTCCCCAGACCCCGAGGACGCCCCCTGAGCGTGTTCGATCACCTGCTCATCACCGCCCCCGACGCCCGGCGTGCCCGCGAGTTCGAGGAACTGCTCGCCCGGCGCATCCGCTCGGGCCTCTACCCGCGCGAGATCGCATTCCACGTCATCGCCGACCCTCCCGGGCGCGTCGGTTCCGGCGGCGCAACCATCCTCGCACTCAGAGCCTTGCTCGAAAAAGCCGGCGCGCCGCCCGAGGACTTCTTCGCCGACAACCGCGTCGTCCTGCTCCACGGCGGGGGCGAATCCCGGCGCCTGCCCATGTACGCACCCGAGGGCAAGCTCTTCGCCCCGATCCCCCTGTCCACCAGCGCCCTCGACCCGCCCGTCCTGCTCGACCTGCACATCGCCTCACTCCTGCAATACCCCTGGACCGAGAAGACCGCCAACACCGTCCGCGGCGAGGTCGTCGTCGCCTCCGGCGATGCCATTCTCATGTTCGATCCACAGTCCCTCCCCCCTCGCAACCCCGGCGTGCGAGGCATCGCCGTCCGGGCGACATTCGATGTCGGCTCTCGCCACGGCGTCTTCCAACTCGACCCCGATTCCGGCGCAGTCGTCGATTTTCATCAAAAGAAGGACGCCGCGTTCCTCGCACGCTGCGCGCCGATCGACGCCGAGAACTGCGCCATGGACAGCGGCCTGTTCGCATTCGACCCCGCCGCCGCGTGTTCACTCGTCTCTATCGCCGACGCGACCGCCGATGGCGAACGTCTCGCCGACGCCCTTGCCAACGGCGACCTCGCCATCGACCTCTACCGCGAAATCGTCATCGCCTGCGTCGCCCGCGACTCCAGCCAGGATTTCGCCCGCCGCCTCGCTGGCAGCACTCAACTCTCCGAGCCCGCCCTCGACGCCATCCACCACGCGATGCGCGACCACCTCCTCACCGCGAGCCTCCCCGACGACGCTCTCTTCCGCCATCTCGGCACCATCGCCGACTATCGCGAGGCCTGCGCGGACATGTCCCACATGCGCGCCTTCTACAGCCGCGCCCGCGCCGAGATTCCCGCGATCAGCTCGCCCGCAATCGCCGCCGTCAACGTCGCCCAAGACGGGCCGCTCCCAGAATACTCAACCGCCATCTTTGTCGAGAACTGCAAAGCCTCGCGCATCAACGTCGGACCCGGCCCCAACCTCATCCTGGGCCTGCGCAACTCGATCCCCGCCGAGTTGCCCCCAGGAATCTGTCTCGACCAGCGCCGCACATCCGAAACCCAAACCGTCACATTGGTCTACGCCGAGCAAGACAGCCACAA
>CBDVAM010000026.1:0-33687 GCA_965371965.1 uncultured Phycisphaerales bacterium | reverse complement strand
TCGCTTCGTCGCTTCGTCGCTTCGTCGCTTCGTCGCTTCGTCGCTTCGTCGCTTCCCTCACCTATTGAACAAGAAATGGCAAACATCCGCGTCCTGCATCACATACTGCTTGCCCTCGACGCGCATCTTCCCCGCCTCCTTGATCGCCTTCTCGCTCTCGAACTCGACCAGCTCATCCACCGAGTAGGTCTCGACGCGGATGAACCCCTTCTCGAAGTCCGTGTGGATCACGCCCGCGGCCTGGGGCGCCTTGGTCCCCTCGTGAATCGTCCACGCCCGGATCTCCTTCGGCCCGGCGGTATAGAAGCTCTGCAGGCCCAGCAACCGATACGCCGCACGCGCGAAGGCATTGAGCGCCGGCTCCTCCATCCCTAAGTCCGCCAGCATCTCCCGCTTGTCATCGTCTTCGAGTTCGGTCAGCTCGGCCTCCAGCTTCGCGCACACCGCCACGACCTCGCCGCCCGCTTTGGCCGCGTGCTCACGCACCTTCTGGGCGAGCGGGCCTTGTCCGCCAACGTCGTCCTCGCCGACATTCGCGATATACAGGATCGGCTTGGTCGTGATGAAGCCCAGGAACTGGAGCCCCCGGATCGCCTCGGGATCGGTGAGTTCGATGTTCCGCGCGGGGATGCCCTCTTCCAGCGAGGGCTGCAGCGCGTCCAGCGCCGCCAGACGCGCGAGCGCATCGCGGTCCTTGCTCCTGGCCGCACGCTCGGCCTTGGGGCGGGCGTTCTCGGCGGTCTGCATGTCCGCAAACACAAGCTCGGTCTCGATCGTGTCGATATCGCGCAAGGGATCGATCGAGCCGTCGACGTGCAGGACCTCGTCGCCGCCGGGGGTATTCTCAAAGCACCGCACGACCTGCACGATCGCATCCACATCGCGGATGTGGCTCAAGAAGGCGTTGCCCTTGCCCTCGCCCTTGCTGGCCCCGCGCGCGAGCCCCGCGATATCCACAAGCCTCAGCACCGCCGGGATGATCTTCTCGGTCTCGATGTACCCGTTGATGATTCCCAGGCGAGGATCGGGCACCGGCACAACCCCGGTGTTCGGCTCGATCGTCGCGTACGGATAGCTCGCCGCCAATGCGCCCGCGTTGGTCAGCGCGTTGAACAGAGCGCTCTTGCCCACGTTCGGCAGCCCGACGATGCCCGCTTCCATAAATCGCCTCCAGCCCGCACAGTGCGGGGCGGGATGGTAGAGGCGATTTCGTGCCGCGACGACAGCCGCAGAGCCCAAGAGCGAGCGGCGCACGAAAACGCCCGCGCCGGCGAACCGACGCGAGCGTCCATGCGACGTACCTGCCGCCAAATCTCAGATCTACCTGGTTCCCCCGCCGTCCCCGCGATGGGTTCTGCCCCGGCGCTCGCCCTCGCGTTGCGGCGTGACCGTGCCGCCACGGGATCTGTCACCGCCATCAGCCTGCGGCGGACCGCGCCGCTGACCACCCTCAGCCCCTCGCCGATCAGTTTCCGGTGCGCCGCGTCGCTGTGGACGCTGGCCCGGCGCGCCGTCTCGATCTGAACGGGGCGCTGTGAGTCCGCGCCGTTGCTGGTGACCGCGCTGCGAACGTGCCTGCGGCGCTGCGCCCGCCCGCCCCATCCGCTGGGCACCGTGACCGCGAACGCCCGCCTCGCCTCGCCGCTGCATGTGCGGGTGCTGTCCGCCTTGCATGCCATGTCCGCGCCGACCGGCCCGGTGCCCACGATCAAATCGCTGGGTGCGCTGGCCCTGTCCGAAGCGCTGCCCGGTCGCTCGCGGCGAACCCGCCCGCTGGCGCAGACGCTGCTGCATGATCCGGCGTGCGAGCTCTGGATGCTGGCGCAGTACCTGCCCAAGCCGCTGGCGGGGCGTCCCGTGCAGGCTGCCCTGCTGTATTCTTCGCTGCGCCGGGCGCTGCGCGATTGCCCGCCGCTGTGTTTGGAGCCCGCCGCGCCGCACACCGTGCTGATTCGCCGGTGCCTGTCCGCCCATCCCCTGCCTTGGTGGGTGCATCCCGCCGCGCATCGCCCCGTCATGCTGGCGAAGACTCCCCATGCCACCCCGCGGAGCCGCACGCCGCTCGTCCCCGCCGGGACCCCCCTGGCGTCGGACCTGCCCGCGCAGCCTCTCGCGAACCGCCTCTTGAACTCTCTCTCGAACCGCTTCTTGAACTCTTTCGCGAACCGCTTGGCCAATCGCTTCGCGAGTCACCTGGGCCTGATCGGGCTGGAATCCATCCATGCCGACCGCCGCGCCTTGGGCCTGAGAAACACCGGCCAGAGCCAGCGTACAGAGCAACGTGCGCACAACCATCGCGCATCCTTTCGTCAATGTCCATCGATCTTCAATCGCGTGTTCCCGCAGGCCCGATTCGTCCCGCCGGGGTCGGGGGGAGAACGAGCGAATCTCGGGAAGATTGCAACCGAATGCCGATTACGGCTTGACAAGGCCATCGTTGATAGGTTAGTGTTCGGGTATCAGGGGAGCCGCGCCATGGCACAGGGATCATCGATCGAGTGGACCGAAGCGACGTGGAACCCCGTCGCGGGCTGCACGCCGTCATCTCCGACATCCGGGCGAACCGCTGGGCCGCAAGATTCGAGTTGATGTTGAGTTCTCCCCAAGCCTAAGACAAGGCTCGCCGCACCCCGACTTGGGAATCTACCTCCCCTGTCTCCGGATCCAGGATTCAACATCCTCTCTCTGCTTCGCGCCGAGCACATATGAATGCTGGTGAACATACGCAAGGGCGTCGCGGGTCAGTGAGCCTGTGGTCACGATGATCGCCTTGGTCGCATTGTGATTGACTCGCGACGCGAATAGCTCACGCACCGCGCTCAGCCGCACTTTGTTGGAAGAGGAGTAACGCTTCGCCTGCCAGACGGTAAATATCGATCCAAGATGAGGATCGTCTTTTCGTGCAAGAACGTCCACGCCACCGTCCCTTGTATCGGGCGTACGTTCGACCTTCCAGCCGTCCGCCGAAAGCAAATCTGCCAGCAGTAGTTCAAAGCTCTTCCAGTCGAGATCCTGGAGTGGTCTGCCAGTGTTCAGGAGCTTCAGAGCCGCACGAATAGAGGCGGAAGTCCTCGCCCCAAAGTACGCCGTGGGCTCAGTAATTCCTCCCTTTCCAGGATACCAGAGATCGGGAGGATCCACCTGTTGCGTGCTTTCTTGACGGTTCGCGACGGCCCACGACTGCTGTGCCGCCCAGGCGCGAATCTCTTCGGCCAGTATCGCGAAGAGCGATGCATGAATCGTCGCAACATTCGAATCGAATCCCAGCAAGCCAGGATCGACGAGCCCGTTGACCTCATCCTCGGACAGAGAGCATCCTTCAAATAAGAAGCGAAACAGTTGATCCTCAAACCACTCGTCCTCTCGGCCCGATTGTGGCCCAGAGAACAACGCCAGCGGATCATCTGGGGAGTAGTGACTTGTGAGCTGCTCGGAGATATATATTCGTAGTTGTGCAGCAGATATTTCTAGTCTGACAGTTGTATCAGTCATTGCAGCTCAAATCTCCACAACCTCCAAATCCCCCTCCCCAACCTCAACCCCGACCGCCATCGCAACATCCGTCACGAACACACCGAGCGCCGCATTCGCCTCCGCCATCTCCACCCGCACATCCGCGGCGTTAAACAGCCTAGTCTTGCCGAACCGCACCTCGACCGCCGTCGGCACCTGCCCGGGCCCATCGTCCACGATGCTGTAGCCGGCGAACGGCTCGGTGTTGGCCTCGACCTCGCCGAGATCCACCAGCAAGTCCAGCGCGATCTGGCCCTCGCTCTTGGCGAGTTCCGGCCCGGGGATCGCCTGTTCGAACGCCTGGAGCATGGCACGCGCGTTCTCGAACGTGCCGGCCTTCTCGGCCCACACCTTGCCCGCCACCGCGACATCGGCCTGCTCGAGCAGCTTGCCCTGCAAAGTGTCAATCAGCACGACGAACGGGCTTTGCAATGCCGATTGCAATTCCGGCGTCGCCCACTCGCTTGCGTAGTTGCCCGTCAAGATCACGGCTCCGATCTCGCCGCGATTGAGCGACTCGACCAGCGCGTCAAACTCCAGCACCTTCCCCTCGCCGAGGGCGCTGAGCACGCGCCGAACCCCCCGCGCGTTCGGTGCCTTCTCCGCGTACAGCTTGAACGCCTTGGGATCGTCCTCATCGGTCCCCGCCGGGAAGACCTTGTCCTCGCCGCGTGTCGCCACCGGACCGACCGCCAGAACCGCCTGCGGATCGATCGCCCGCGCGAGCTTGGCGACCAGATACGCGTCCTCGCAGCTCAGCATCGGGCTGACCGCCAGGGCGATCCGTTTGCCGTTTGAAGCCGCGCCCTTCAATCCCTCCAGCGCATCGGCGTACGCCGAGTCATCATCGCACGCCACCATCGCCCCGAACTCCCGGCGCATCGGCGTCGTGAGCCGCTTGTCGGAGTGAATGTGGTCCCAGCCGTACCGCACCTCGTCGGTGATCCACCACTTGTTGATAGCGAGGTTCTCACGCGGCTTGATGCGATAGATCTTGCCCTCGTTGTGCTCGATCCACAGGTTGTCGCCGCTGGCGGTGATGCCGTCGATACTCGCCGTCGCTTTTAGAAACCACACCCGCTGGGCGAACAGAAAGTCCTTGTCCAGCAGCGCCCCGACCGGGCACAGGTCGATCACGTTGGCGCTCAGTTCGTTGTCCAGTGGCACGCCGGGGAACACGTCGATCTCTTCGGTGTTGCCACGCCCGCCGACCAGCAGTTCCGCGGTCCCCGAGACCTCGCGTGTGAAACGCACGCAGCGGGTACACATGATGCAGCGGTCGGCGTACAGGTAGACATTCGGACCCAGGTTCTTCTTGGGGTTCTTGACCTTGGTCTCCTCGAACCGGCTCACGCCCCGCCCGTGCTGAAAGCTGTAATCCTGCAAGAAGCACTCGCCCGCCTGGTCGCACACCGGGCAATCCAGCGGGTGATTGATCAGCAGATACTCCATCACCGCCTTCTGATTCGCGATCGCCTTGGGGCTCTCGGTGAACACCACCATGCCCTCGCCCGCCGTGGTCTGGCACGTCGGCATCAGCTTGCCGCCCATGAACGGCGCGATCTTGCCGTCGGCTCTTGCGTCGGGCGCATGGATCTCGGCCAGACAGATCCGGCAGTTGGCGACGATGCTCAGCCCGTCGTGGTAGCAGTACTGGGGGATCTTGATCCCGTTGGCGTTGGCCACCTGGAGGATCGTCTGGCCGGTCTCGAACTCACAGACCTTGGCGTTGATGGTGATGCTGGGCATGGGGCTCGTCGGCTCCTTGGCTGGTGCGGATCTTTGGGGCGCGATGGTAGGAACGGACTCGCCCCCATCCCCTCCGTGCTTGCCCAGCGAGCACGCCAAACGCCGACCCCGAGAATGGTCGATACTGGCCAGAGGCGGGATTCTCGGACCTCCGATGCATGACGCAGGTGGCCTGCCTGGGGTCTGGCGCCGACTTGGGCCGACAAACCCTCGGCTGGCGTGTCGTTTGCTCCATATTCCCACGTCGCCGATCGGTAGCGGTGGCGAGGTGCGCAGAAAGGAAGCCCGTGAAGCCCAAGGCCATCGTCCTCATCGCGATGGGGCTCATCGTTCTCGTGGGCGTCGGGTGGTTCGTAGTAGGGCGCTTCGCCAGCCCGCCCACGATCGTCGTCGCGACCTACAACGCCGACGGCCTGCTCCAGAGCAATGACCAAGACACCCTCGAAGCGATCGCCAGCGCCCTGCGCAGTGCCGACGCCGACGTGCTGGCGATCCAGGGCGTCGAGTCTGAGCGGTCGGTTCGAGACTTCGCCGACACCTATCTCGCCGGCCTCGGATACGACCACATCGCCTCGCGCGACGTGGGGCACGACGACGGCACCGAGAACGCCGTGCTCAGCAGATATCCCATCCGCGATACAAAGGTCTTCCCTCGGGAACCAATCCCCGGCGAGCACCCGCGCAGAGCCAACGGACGCACCAACCCGTTCTTCGGCGACCCGATGCGTTTCAGCCAGTCGCCGCTCTTTGTTGAAATCGATATTCCTCGAGCGCAACCGCTCTTCCTCTTGAACATGGACCACAAGGGCGGCAACCGGTTCGAGTACTGGCGTCAAATTGAGGCCGAGGGCATCGTCGCACTCGCCAGGAAGCACGCCCGCCGGTCTGCCGTCCTCATCGTCGGCTCGTTCCACGCCGAGGACGATGCGCCGATGTTCGAGGTCTATGACGACGCCGGATTCAGGGACCCCCTCGAAGACGCCGCCGACGAGCTTGCGACCGAGACCTCCGGCGACCGGATCGACTTCATCCTCTGCCGCAAGGACATGCTCGACGGGTTCGATCCCGCGTCCGCGCAGGTCTTCGAGCTCTCGATTCCCTCCGGCGACGATGTACACTACCCGCTCGCGGTTCGATACAAGCCGCGAAAGTAGCTCAACCGGGCGTCTTTCCAAGCGAGCCCGGATCCTCTAGAGCGAGATCAATGAACGCGTAGCGGGCGTTCGTCGGTCACATCGCAGGCCCGACCGTGAGGAAGGGCGCCTCCCCATCCTTCCGCGCCTCGTGCCACCTATGCGACGGGGGCTTCCCAGGAGCGTTGACGTGTCTAGAGATGGAGCGTTGAAGGGTGAGAAGAGCTGGTAGGCGCCCTTCCTCACGGTCGGGCCTGTGACGCCGCCACTCGCATCGAGACGCTACACCTGGATTGCGATTGCTCTAGTTCCACCCCCAGCGCCTGCGCGAGTCGTTTCGCGTTGCCTATGGGGCCGATCATCGCCCAGCCCGTCTACCCGCAGCCGTCGGCGAAGAGGGCGAGGTAGAACATGAAGTCCGCCGCGTCCAGCACGCCGTCGGGCACGCCGTAGCCCGGGTCGTTGGGATCGTTGCTGCCGGTGAGATCGGCGATGTCGGTGTTGCCGGCGGCGAAGGCATCGAGATAGAAGAAGAAATCGGCAATGTCCAGCACGCCGTCGGGCACGCCGTAGAGCCTCTCCCCGGGCACGTCCGATCCCGAGAGGTCCGCGCCGCAGAAACCGCAGCCGGTCCCCTCGAGGATGACCAGCGAGCGTCTGTTGTTGCTGGTGCCGATGACATCGGGGCGCCCGTCGCCGGTGAAATCCGCGACCGTCAGATTGATGATGCCATCGAACGCCGAATACTGTCCCCGGTTTGAGAAATCGCCCCCTCCGTCGTTGAGGTGGACGACGATCCCGTCGGTTTCCTCGCCGATGACGATGTCCACGGCGCCATCGAGGTTGATATCCACCGCCCGCAGCCCGGCGTTGCCCGAGACGTTCGGGTCGATGAACTCCTGATCGAGTTCGAACGCCCCCGAGCCGTCGTTGGTATAGACCGCGAGATAGGGAATCACCTCCGAGCCGAACTTGCGTGTGACGGCGAAGTCCGGGTCGCCGTCACCATCGAAATCGTCCATGACGATCCTGCGTGTGAATGGCGGGAGGATGGCGACGGCCTCCTGCACGAAGCTCCCGGTGCCGTCGTTGCGCATGAGCCAGGCCGGGCCCTCGATCTCGCGGTCGGTCCAGCCGCTGACAAGGTCGATGTCCCCGTCGCCGTCCACGTCGCCCCCGACAACCCCGCCTAAGCCGCTGTTGTCGCTGAGCCCGAGTTCGAACCGCTCGGTCTCCGTCAGGTTGCCGTTGCCATCGTTCTCGAAGACAAGGATCCGATGCAGCCTCGGCTCGTTGTTCTTGCGGCGCAGCTCTCGCGCAAAGCACGCCACGTCGATGTCGCCGTCCCCATCGAAATCGGCGTGTGTGAGTGTGTCCGGGATGCTGTCGGGAATCAGCACGCTTCGGGGCGCAGCGAACGTCATGTCCCCGAGGTTTATCAGCACATGGAGGCGTCCGGGGATCGCCTCGTCCCCAATGTCGTCCTGGAAGGTCGCGACGATATCGCCCAACCCGTCCCCATCGATGTCGACCACGATCGCCGCCGCGTGCTCGCCGCCGGGCGGATCCTTGATATGCAGTGTGTGGGTCTGGACGAGGCTCTCGGCACCGTCATTGCGCAGGACGCGCAGGCGGCGCGAGTAGTGCCCGGGCACGCCCCACTCGCCGGAGATCAGATCGGCATCGCCATCGCCATCGAGATCGCCCGAGGCGACCATTATCTGCGCGGGGATGTCGCGGATATCCTGCTCCTCGGTCGGCGCCCGAACGCCATGCAGCCCGTCTCGACGGTCTCCCAGGCGAACACGAAGCGACCCCCTCCGCGTGTTGAACGACCCGAGATCGTCGAAGCCATCGGCGTTGACATCGGCAAACTCGAGCACCCAGGCGCCGTTCCCGTCCTCGATCGCGTCGAGCCCGTCGAAGGTCCCATCGCCGTTGTTGAACATGACATAGGCGTAGTCGCTGGCCTCCCCGCCCTGGACCATGTCGAGATCGCCATCGCCGTCGATGTCGCCCAGGGCCAGCGCGACGAAGAAGTAGAACCGCCCGTCGCCGAAGAAGGACGTGTTGTAGATGGTCGCCTCGCCGAAGGTCCCGGTCCCGTCGTTGATCCAGACGCCGAAGAGCCCGAGCCCGGGGTGGGCGATGGTGGCCGCGAGATCGAGATCCCCGTCGCCGTCGAGGTCGCGGACCTTGATGTTGTATGTCCTTCCACCCGTGTTGCGAGGATGCGTCTGCGCGGGCTCGAACCCTCCCTCGCCATCGCCCAGCAGGATGTGCGCGTGCCGAGACGCCGGAATGAGCAGGTCGATGTCGCCGTCGCCATCGAGATCGGCGGCATCGCCGTGGGCGCCGGGGAACGGGAAGTTGCGGTTGCCGTCGCCCCGGGGGGTCACGTTGGGCACGCCGATGCGTACCTCGTCGGCGAAGGTGCCGTCGCCGTTGCATAGAAGGATGGACACGTCGGAGCTGAAGGAGTTGATCACGCACACGTCGTCGTCGCCGTCGCCGTCGAAGTCGGCGACGATGAGCGAGCGCGGCTCGACGCCCACCAGAATGAGCGGGCGGATGTCGAACGTGCCGTCGCCCCGGTTCAGCAGGATGCCCAGCGAGTTCTCCATGGCGACGGCGACGCCGATGTCGGGGTGCCCGTCTCTATTGAAATCGCCGATGCGGGCGGTGACCTCCTCATCGCCCAGGTCGTAGCGTTCGGGCCCGTCGAAGACGCCGTCGCCCCGGTTGCGGAGCACGCTGACCGCCGAGCGTGGGCGACCGATATCGTCGATGCCGTGATTGACCACGCAGACAGCGTCGAGGTCGCCATCGCCATCGACGTCCGCGAAGCAGAGGCCCGTCCCGCTCGCGGAGAGCGACACGCCGTCGAGCAGTTCCAAATCGGCACGCTCAAGTGTCACGCCGAAGAGCGGGTGCCCGTCGCCGTCAAAGTCGCGTGTGCAATCCGTCTGCGCGAGGGCGGGGCCGGCGAAAAGGGAGATCTGGCACAATATTGTGCCAAATCCGATTCGTCTGACCCAAATCTGTGCCATCGCAACAACTCCTCTGAGAAATCATACCAAAAAATACACCGTTCCGTGATAACTCGCTTGACAATCCCTCTATTTCGTGTAGATTCCGCCCCGAGCAAGAAAAGGAGCTTTCTTATGCGACCATACCTGATGACGATTCTGGCCGGAACCATCGCCTCGTCGTCCTTCGCCGACATCATTGAGTGGGATGGCGGCGGTGTCGGCAATGCCTGGAGCACAGCCACGAACTGGGCGGGGGATGTCCTGCCCGGCGCCGATGATCGCGTGCTCATCGAGGGCAACGTCGATGTCCACATTCTCGACAACTCAGAGATCACCATCGACTCTATCGAGATCGGTACGGACGCGACGCTCTCGATTCGTGAGGAGGTTGTGCTCACGATCGAGAACGACGACAAGAATATCACTTGCAGCCCGCCTCCTTCGCCGAGTTGCTCGCTCTACGACAACCACCTGATCGATGGGCTCATTCTCTTTCCCGCCGACCAAGACGACGGCGGCACAATCAAGTTCGTCAAGAGTCCTCATATAATCGGGGGAGCGGGCACGATTCGATCAGGGGAATTCGTCGCCACGATCGAGATCGACGGCGACGTCCGCGTCACCAACCTCCTGGACGGCACCGACGCCTTTGGGGGTGATGGTGGAATCCGGGGTACCATGCACATCGTCGGCAACACCGGCACAAGCTTTGACGGGACATTCAGCAATAAGGGTCTCGTGATCTCCGATGCGCCCAAGCCGGGCATCCTGATCACCGCGGAGATCGAGGACGACGACACCTCCCGCTACGTCGTGAGCGACTGCACGAACTTCGCCGTGGCGCACTGGATCGAGTTCACCAAGGGCTCGATCGCCCTCGATGGCGATTTCATCGATCTCGGAGGCGGAGAGTTCCGTTTCCACGACGACATGCACACCTGCGGCACATATGGCAGATTCAAGGGCGCTGAAGAGTCCTGCGGTGGAATTGAAATCTTGGACACGGAAATCACGTTTCGGTACTTGTACTTCGATACCGATATTAACGATCCGTGCGGCAATCCGGGCACACTGGCTCCGGTGTCGATGTCCTGCGGCACTCCATGGAAGGTTGATTCGAATGTGACAATTGAGGATCCGTGCGGATTCTGATGTCCATGATGCAACCCGCCGATCAGCCCGGCGTCTGACCCAGATCGGTGCTCTCCAGCTCCACCCCCAGCCCCTGCGCGATCCGGTTCGCGTAGCTCATGTACCCGATCACCTGGGTCGCGTCGAGGATTTCAATATCGCTCAACCCCGCCGAGCGAAGCACCTCGATCGATGCGCGTGACACGCCCGCCGGGTCGCGCGTCAACGCCTCGGCGTGCTCCACCAGCGCACGCTCTCGCCCACTCAACCCCGCCCGATCCCCCCGCGACAACCGCTCGCCGAGGTCCTTTCGACCCGCTTCTCGATCACCTTTCATCAGTCGCGACAGACCTGCCGCGTGATGGCGCAGTCAGTATTCGCACGCGTTCACGCGGCTGACCTCGACCGCCATCATCTCCCGCTCGATCCGTGACAAGCTCGATCGCCCGTGCATCGCCTGCACATACAGCCCGCAGTGGGCCTCGAGCGACTTGGGATTCAACGCATGGACCTGGAGGATGTGATCGACCGAGCCGTCGGCGTTGGCAACCCGCTCGTACAGCGCCGCCAGCTCTCCCTGGGCGTCATCCGGTCCGACCGTCTCGATCCACGCCATCACCCGCCCCGCAACCCATCTTGGTCCCGAGACGAGGTCTCCGGATTGATCCGATCCATGAGCCGCTGGAATCGCGGATCGTCGCGGATCGGGTCGAGGTCCTCGTCCTCGGTCGCGTATGTGTGGTTCCGCCAGCCGGCATCGAGCGCCCGCTCGAACGCCGCGATCGCCATCTCACGCTCGCCTGCCATCGACGAGTAGCACGCGAGGTTGTACAGCGACCTGGGTTGGAGGCGACTCTGGAGGCGTATCGACATCTCCAAGATCTCCGCGCCCTCAAGAAAAGCCTCTCGCGCCTCGAGGACCATCCCAAGCTCGACTCGGCACCACCCGATGTCGTGCCAACGGCTCGCGACATAGTCCGCCACCCCGTCCTGCGCCGACCTCGCCGGGCGCGTCATCTCATCGACAAACCGAGACTCGGCCTCCCCATAGGCGACACGGGCCAGCGCCCCCTCGCCGGCGTCCCTGTGAAGGTTGCCCAGCTGATACCACTGTTCGCCCGTGCCGGGTCTCTGCGACAGAGACTCGATCAACTCCGCCTTGGTCCTGGGCGGGTGGGTTCGCCCGGCGTGCCTGCCTTCCGGCTCGCTCACCGTGAGCAGCGTCCACAGCCCGGCGGTTACGCCAACCATGATCGAAACCCACAGCACATGCTTCAACCCAAGCCATCTCATACCGTGATTACACCACAAACGCCCCATCTGGTCAACTTTTCGACCTCCCCCCCGCCGAGGTTCCCCCTTATCGCCAAGCCGCTCAGTCCCTTTGCCACTCCGCCCCTTCGCCCCTTCGCCCCTTCGCCACTTCGCCCCTCTCCCCTCCCCTAGCCTTCCGCCATGCCCAAGATCCCGCCCCCCAAGGGCACCCGAGACCTGTATCCACTGGAAGCCGCCCGCAGGCGATGGCTCAGCGAGCGCTGGCGCAAGGTCTCGATCCGCCACGGCTTCGAAGAAGTCGACGGCCCGACCTTCGAGACCACCGACCTCTACGCCGTCAAGTCCGGCGAGGGCATCCTCAACGAGCTCTTCCAGGCCTTCAGCGGCAAGGACCCCAAGGACATCGAACGCATCCGCGCCGGCGACCCGGCCCCGTTCGCGATGCGCCCCGAGTTCACGCCGAGTCTTGCGCGGATGTACGCCGAGCGAGCGCGGACGCTTGCGAGCCCGTGCAAGTGGTTCCAGATCGGGCCTTGCTTTCGTGCCGAGAGGCCCCAGCGGGGGCGGTTGCGGGAGTTCTTGCAGTGGAACTTGGATATCATCGGGGTCGAGGGGGGAATCACCACAGAGGACACAGAGAGCACAGAGGAAGGCAAGGCGAGGTTGGATGCGGAGTTGATTGCTTGTTGTGTTGAGTTTCTTCGTGAGGTTGGGCTCTCAAGCGATGCGGTGAAGATTCACATCAACGATCGCCTTGTTATTGAGACAATATTGAAGGATGTCGGCGTGACAGTGCCAACTGATCAACAGGAGGTCATGTCGCTCCTAGACAAGAGAGGAAAGCTGACTTCCGAACAATTCGCATGGGCTGCAGGTGAGATTGGCTTGTCCCAGGGATTGGTTGTCGAACTGGATCGATTGATTGAGTTTGTCGCATCGCATCACTGGACTGAGGTGGTCCGCGAGATGTTCCCGGGTGATTCCGATGTATTCCCGAGCTTGCCGTATCTCTTTGATGAACTCGAAAATCTTGTTGCCGAGGACTGGCTTGAGTTTGATCCCGCCATCGTCCGAGGCCTTGCCTACTACACAGGCACCGTCTTCGAAGTCATCGCCGACGGCGAACGAGCCATCGCCGGCGGCGGACGCTACGACAACCTTATCGAGCTCTTTGGCGGCCCCCCGACCCCCGCATGTGGCTTCGCCATGGGCGACGTCGTCATCAGCCTGCTCCTCCAGGACACGCTCGGGCCGAATGGCAAGCCCCTCATGCCCTCCGACGCCGATCTCATGGAAGAGATCGGCGCACGCCCCGATGCCTTCGTCATCGCGCCCAACGACGACCTCGACGATCTCGCCACGCGTCTGCTCGCGACGCTCCGCCGTGAGGGCCTCCACGCCCGCCGAAGCTACAAAGCCACACGCAAGGTGCCCAAGCTCCTCAAAGAAGCCTCTCAACAGCACGCCAGGCTCGCCATCATCCTCGACAGCCCGACCCAGGCCACGATCAAGAACCTCGATTCCTCGACCCAGCAAACCGTCGAGCTGCCCGCCGACGACCCCTTCGCGCCCCTCCTGGCCCTGATACACGACATGCTCGCCGCAACCGGCACCTGACACCGCCCAAATCCCAGTAATTCCCTTGGATTAATGTTGACACCGAACGCGATTCGAGGTACACCGCGCACAGCGGCCGTTCGTTTGCCGACTTGCTCCGCGTCACGCGTGACCGTGAGTCCGCGTCCGCGGCGTCATGCAGGGTTCGGGGGGGTGATCAGCGAGCGGCTGGTTCGCTCGTTGGTCGCCTTGCGGTCAGAGAGACAAGATTCGAGCCGCCTTTCGCGGCGTCCGCGATCGGTTTGCGCGAGTTCCATGGGAGGGAAATCTGATGAGAGTTCGACCACGATTTCGTGGGTTCGTCGGTGTCACCGTGCTCGTGGCGGGTGCCGGAGTTGCGCACGCCCAGTACTTCTCGCTCGATGACAACCCGACGATTCCATTCGCCGCTCCGCCCGTGCCCGGGCTCTGGAGCGCTGAAGATCCCTACGGCATCGGCACCCCGCCGGTCGCCGCGTTCGGTATCGGCGGGCCCAGCCCGAGCCTCGCGTTCGGCTACTTTGACGGCGAAATCCTCGGGCCGTTCGTGCCCGGACCGCCCCATCTCGTCCTGCCCAACGGCTCCTATCTCAACGCGGTGAGCCCAAACCGCAGGCTCATTGGGCCGGACATCGCGCCCGAAATCGCCCTCGATTTCAGCGTCGATAGAGGCACCCAGGGCCTGCCCGGTTCTGCGCTCTTCGCTGAGACCGTTCCCTTCGGGCCGCTCGGCGTCCAACAGGCAGGCGATATCTACCGCTCCACGATTTCCTTCGCCCACCCGGGCTTCTTCGTCGGCAGCCTTACGCCGGGCATCGTCGGTGCCGTGCCGACCTTCGGGGGCATCCTGCCCACCGCGGGCGTGGGGGGCTCGAACTTCATGGTCTTCGATGAGTCGGTTCTCGGGCTGACCGTCGCCGGAGCACCGGGAGTCCTGACGCCCCCGGGCGTGCCCGCCCCCGCGCCGCCGCTACCGATGATGCACGACAACGTCGATGCCTACAGCAACACCGCGATCGACCTGACCGGCGATCTGATCAACGACGTCGAGTTCTTCTTCTCCATCGCACCGGCAGAGGCTGTTCTCTCCGGCGGGGCCCTGTCCTCGAGCGATATGTTCGACGTCGCTCCTGGTGCGGGCGGAAGCCCGGGTATTCCATACGCGCCGTCGTTTGTCAGCGGAATGGATTTCTTCGGTTTCGCAAGCGATGACATCGACGCTCTGGTGGTTTGGGACCACGGCGCCCAGGGCGGTCCAGGATTCGGCGGGCCAGGGGCCGAGCCCATCCGTGACTACGCACTCTTCAGCCTCGGCGAGGGCAGCGCAACGCTCACGGCGCTCCTCGGCGCAGGCATCCCCGTCAACGGCTCGACCGTCTTCTTCACCGACTTCACCGGCGCGTTCGGCATCTACGCCCTCGACACCGACATCGGCGTCGATCCCATCGCCGCCGGCTTCTTCGCGCCCTATGCCAACGTCGACGCCCTGGACATCGTGCCCGCGCCTCCAACTCTCTGGCTCGTGGCACTGCTGGGCCTCGCTGGAGTACGTCGCCGGCGATAGGCCGACCGCACTCGCGGGCCCAGGCAAGGAGGCGCGTCGCAACCGCGACGCGCCTCTTTCTGTTCGCGCATGTCCCCCAGCCCCTATGCTCGGGCCGATGAGCACGCACGCCGGCGAACTCGCTTCTCAGAGCCCCGCGCTCTCGCGGGCGCAGACCCGTGTCCTCGCCGTCGGTTTCTTCACCCTCCTCACCGCTCTCAGCGCACAGGTCTACGTCCCACTTCCGCCCTTCGGCGTCCCCCAGACGCTCCACACGCTCGTGGTCGTCCTCGCCGCACTCTGCCTCGGTCCAAAGCTCGGCATGGCAAGCATGGGCCTCTACGTTCTCGTGGGAGCCATCGGCGTGCCTGTCTTCGCCGACGGAAACGCCGGGCTCGTGACCATCCTGGGCCAGACCGGCGGCTACATCGTGGGCTTCATCGCGTGCCAGCCCGTTGTCAGATCGATTGTTCGGCGCAAGGACGGGTCCATCCGAGGCTGGCTGGCGCTCATCACCGCAGTGCTCGCCGCCCACGCGGTCATCTTCGCCTTGGGTGTCCCCTGGCTCTATGTGGTCCACAACGCCGATGCCGCGCTCGATCCAACCACCTGGGGTAAGGCAATCCACGGCGGATTCGTCGTGTTCATTCCCGCCATGCTCATCAAAGCCGCCCTCGCGGTGTGGATTGGGAGAGTCGTGGCACCCTGGGCAAGCCGGCGAATCTGGTAGCACCCAAAGTTTTTCTCACCATTTGGAATAGCCCACGATGACACGCTGTTCATCCGAACGAGCGCGTGCCCGCGTGGTGCGTCCGATTCTGGTGCAGGACCCGTTGGATATGCGAGTCCCACGGATCGCAGACCTGATAACCAAGTCCCCCCCCAGCCCCGGCTGTCCTTCACAGGACGCCGGGGTTTTCACTTGGGGTCATCGCCCCTCGCGGCCGCCGTCAAGCAGCGAGCCTACCAGGTGCCGTGCTTGCGCTTGCTCGTCACCTTGTCGTCAATGACTCTGACAGTGATGATCTTGTTGCCCTCTTCCCAGGCGTAGGTCCGGTCGTCCAGGTCGTCGCTGGAGGGTTCGGGCAGGCCGCCGATGCCCAGGCTCGTGCCGCTGGCCTCCTCCAGGCGTCCGTCACCCATGAAGAGCTGGACCTCTGCGAGCGACATGCCCACCTGGATCTTGTCAAAGTTCTCCTCGGTCACCTTCTTCTCACAGCCGGCGAGCGTGAGCAGGATTCCGATCAGCGCAACGGGAATCATCCGGGTCATGGGGCACCTCCTGAGCAAATCCTACCACGCACGGGCCGCCCGGGATTCAGACGAGAGCATCGCGCGACGCGGTACTTGAAGATCGGGGTCCTCGCGGGCGGAGCGCGCAGGCAAACCCGCTCCCTTGCCAGGCCGGTCATCTCGGTTGAATCAGTACTTGAAGCGATTGGGGTCAAAGTTGAACGGCGGCGACACAAGAACGCCTTTGGCCCCGGTATACCGAGCGTCGAGCTGGGTCAGATACTCCCGGTCCCGCCCGCTCTGGAGCAAGGCCGCGACATTCGGCGGGGGAATCCCCGTGTTCTGAGTATACGCCGGGGCCGAGAAGTAGATAATCGTTTCACCGCTGAGGGCCATCTTGACCAGCAGGGCGCGTTCGTCGGCCTTGTCTATCCCCATCTTGACCCGCTTGGCGACGTAGACCATCGCGTCACCGCCCAGGCCCGCCGCACTCTTGACCGATGGATCGCGTGCCAGATTCGGCTGCTCAGCGAACGGGCCGTCGAGAAACGACTGCTGCACGACCTCCAGCGCCCGCAGCAGCATCTGCAGGCGCTGCACGTTGTTCCGCTTGGGATCAAGCTTGCGCAATCGCTGGCCGACCGACTCGGTGATCTCATCGATCGCCAGGATGCGGTTGCCCGCGACCGCGGTGCTCTTGAAGTTCGCCGCGACTCTGAGCGTTCGGATTACCCGGTCGAGGACCATCGGATCATCCTCGCCGACCAGCCGATCGCCCAACTCCTGAATCAGCAACGGCACGTTCCCTACCGCGGGAGCACTGCGATCCAGAGCCTGGAACGTCAGCCCGATCGCCCGTGCCGACGCGTAACGAACGCTCACGTCCTCATCGTCCATGTGTTGCAGCGGGATCTGCGTCGAGCGCTCGGTCGCGATCTGCCCGGCAAGGTGCAGCGCGATGATCTTGTGGCTCGGATTGTCCGACGCGACCAGCCGATCGAGATGGCCGACCAGCTCGGTCGTGTATGTGAAACGAAACGGTGGGGCGGGTGCCGTCGCCTCACCCGTGCCCATCAGAGGCCTCTGCAAGGCCTGGCGCGCAGTGGTCACGACCTTCGGATCGTCGGACGCAAGATTCGGCGCGTGGTAGGCGACGAAGCGCCGGACCTCGTCTTCTTCTTGAGACGAGAGGCGATCAGTCTTGGTCACGATCGCAGTTGAAATCTGCAGTGGGACCTGCGTCTGTGCGCTCGCGATGGTCGCCGCCAGCGACAGTCCGAGTGCCAGAGGCACCCTTCGCAGCCAGCGTTGTGCGTTCCTCAAGGCCAATATGAAGCCCCTCTCGGTCGGGTCGGACCGACCCGCAAAGACTAGACGATATGCCCGCGCCGGGCGGGCGTGCGAGCCCCGATACGACAGATCCGCCCCCTCGGATCGACCAAGATGGACAATACCAGGGTCGGAAACCTACCAACGCCCACCCGCGAGGTCAACCAGCCGCCTCTGCGACCCCCGATTTCACACCTAGGCGTACACCTCAAGAAAAACCCTCCTCGTCGGTCGGATCTGACGCCGGATCATCCTCCTGGTCCAAGACGCCTCCTCGCCGGCGACCTCAGGATCAACCTCGACTAGCGCCGCCAAGGTCCCGGGGTCCAGCATCCGCGACAAAGTACGAAAAACACCCAGTTCCATGCCCGCGATGCCGCAGATGTACACCAGCGACCGCTCACTAGAGAGCATCGCCTTGAACTCCTCTTCGCTGGCTCGCAGACGATCGTGGACGTACATAGGGCCGCCACCGTCCTCCTGGCGCTCACGGCTGATCGCGGTGTGATAGCTCCATGCTTTATTCCGCTCGACCAACTCGGACAACTCCTGGTGATACAGCAGATCGGTCTGGTATGGCACACCCATGACCAGCGCGAGCCGCGAGTCCGGGGCCCTCTGGGCCAGATCCATCATCATGCCCCGAAACGGCGCGATCCCCGTGCCCGTCGCGATGAACAGGTAATCATGGCGGGCGGGCAGTTCGGGCAGAACAAACCGCTTGCCCCTCGGCCCTGTCAGCACGACCTCGTCCCCCGTCTGCAAGTCGCAGAGATAGTTCGATGCGACGCCCAGGAAGAGCCTGTGGCTCTCCCAGTCCTCGCCGATTGTCCGCTTGACGGTGGTCGCGATGACCGTCCCTTGCCCATCCTCACCCGCGCCAGGCGAGGCGAGCGAATACAGGCGAGGCTTGTGGGCGTTGCCCCTCGCATCCGTCCCCGGCGGGATCACCCCGAAGCTCTGGCCCGGGACCATGCGCCCGCTGAGGTCGGTGCCGGAAATATCGATCGCGACATGACGAACAATGCTCGCGGACTTGGCGCTGCGCGTGCACAGTTCGTTTGACACCACCCGCCCGATCGCCGGGTTCGCCGGCATGTGCAGATGCATCTGGACCGCCCCGAGCACCGGTTTCCCGGGTTCGCTCGTCTCAGCTTGGGTCCGCGTCGCCATGGAGACGCTCAGCCTCCTGAACTCTCGCCGCCCAAGTCGGCAACGCGGTCTTGCGCCGCTTGGCGGCTCTCGGCGAGTTCGGTCTGCAACCGATCCAACAGGTCGCGCGCCTCTCCGCCCATGCCCGCTCCACCGAAGGCGTCGGAGGCCTCCTGGATCGCTTCGGCGGCGGCGTTGTAGGCGTCGATCTCGCCCTGGTGCATCTCGCTCAGCCTTGAGGCGATCCGCGGTTCACCGCCCGCGATGGCGTCGATAGCCGCCAGCCGCCTGAGTGTCGCGCGGAAGCGGGTGATCTCCTGGGCCTGATTCAGCAGGACCTGCCCGTGGGTCTGGGCGATCCGCCCGACCAGGAGGCGGGACTGCTGACGAAGATTGCTCCCGTTTCTGGCCGAACGTTGCGCCTGCGCCAGCGCCGACTCGGCGTCTTCAAGGGCCTGTTGCAGCGGACCGCTGAAAACCCCCTCAATGCCGTCGTTACCGAACAGCATTTGAACCAAGTCGTCGCGGATCTTGTCGGCCTCGATGGTCGCCTCGCTCGCCTGCGTTGCGTGGAACTGCTCGGACTCGCTCAGCCCATCCAAGTCCTCGCTCCGCACCTGCTTGGCGCTCTGGTCACCACTGATACGAAGCTCCTGGCGATCGATCTGCGGCGCGAGCCTCTCCACCTCGCCGCGCAACTTCTCGGCCTGCATGACATAGGCGTCGGCCTGGCGAGAGTGCTTCTGGGCCTGGCTGATCAGCGGCAGCGCCTCCGTCGGGTCCGCCGAATCGGCCTGAATCTCTAGCTTGGCCGCCTCTGCCCGCTCGCCGTTGGCCTTGGTGTCCAGCTCATGGATCTGCGCATTGATATCGTCCAACGTGCCTTTGAGACCCTCCAGCACCTGCCGCTCGCTGGCGATGGCGCCGTCGAGTTCTGCGATCTCTGACCGCAGCTTCTGCCGCTCATCACCCACGTCGAACGACGCTGCCACCGATCGGCGAGTCTCGGCGACCTGCCACACGTTCAGCGTCGCCTCGACCTTCATCAGCCCTGCCAGAGCGCCGCGTTGCTCCTTCGTCGCCTCACGAACCTTAGTTGCCGCCTCGGCAAACTCGGTCTCGCCGATGATCAGGCTCGCCGCGGCCTTCTCGGCGTCCAGCCCGCCATCAAGCACGGGGCGGAGGATCTCGCGCACCTCTCGATAGACCGCGCTCGCCGCCTTCTGCTGGGGGATCGTGCCCCGCCCGCTGGGGATCGCCTCCAGCCTCGCCGTCGCCTCCGAGATCAGCCCCTGCATGTCCTCGTCGGACCCGCAGCCGCTCAACAGCACGCACGCCAGCGGCATGGCCAGCAGATTCAGTCGTCTTCGGTTCATCCAATCCCTCATTCCAAAGCCCTCATTTCGGCTAACTCTAGCACAGGTATCAGCGAGGCTTGCCCGCCTCTTGGGGCGAATCCACGATCGCCTTGGCGCTCGCCGACACCGGCGGGGTGTACTCGATCGGGTAGTCCGTGTGCGGGCTGTACATCTCCCGGATCCAGGCCACCGTCTTGCGAAAGTTCGCGTCGTCGCGAGAGCTGATCACCGCCCGCCACGGACGCTCGCGACCAAGCTCCGAGACCGCAGGGTGCGGGGAGGTCGATATCTCCAGCGGCAGGGCGATCTCCAGGAGCAGCGATTTCTCCGGCTCCTCATAATCGATCAAGGCCCGTCCATCGCTCGTGCGGAAACGATCGAGAATCAGAAAGTTGGTATACACCGTCGCCTCGGCACGCCAACGCTGGTTGGTCAGGTAGAGCCGCCCGGCGTCCTCCCCGCCGTGACACCGATTGGTCGCGCATCCGCGCAGCAGCCACGCGTTGTGCACGTCCACGCGGAACCCGCGGAACGCCCGGGGGTCCTCCTCGATCCGCACCTCGCCGTACAGCTCGCGCGCTCTCAGATCGAACAGCAAGCCCAGGATCTTGTCCGCGGGCTGGCGGAACAGCGCCCGGCGCTGCTCGGGATTGCGGGGCACCAGATCGTTCTCGGCGTATTTCGACAGGATCTTCTCGACCGCCTCGCGCGACACGCTCATCTTGGGCGGATCGGTCTGATCCACCTCGTACACACGCAGCAGATTGATCTGCTCGGCGCTGAGCAGGGGAAACTCCGCCGGCACGTCGCGCTGGGGCATATCGCCGAGCACTCCCGGAGCGACCGGGCGGGCGTTCTGCAGCAGCTTGACCTGCTGGGCGAGAAGCAGTTCCAACTCGCGGGCCTTGGGATTGGACGCCTGGATCTCCAGCACCTCGCGCACCTCGCGAAGGGCCAGGGCGTATTGACGCTTGCCCATGAGCCACTCGCTCAGCAGTAACCGCTGCTCGGCGTCGCCATCGTCGATCGCCAGACGCATCCGCCGATACCGCTCGAGCACCGGCTCGACCAGCATCAACCGCTCGATGTCCTCGGCCTTGAACCGCGTGAGAATCTCGCCCACGCGGATGACCAGTTCGTCCTCGGTCTCCTCGACCAGGCGACCGATCATCTGCCCGCCATCAAAGAGCGTGACGATGCACTCGGGCTCCTCGATGTAAATCGCCGGCGGATCCGCCTGCTGGGCAAGCGTCGCCACGCTGGCAATGACCAACAGCCCCAGGGCCATTGCGACCGGCACGAGTCGGGGTTGGACTGCTCCTCGAGCGCTCGCGAACATGGGATTCCCGGGAAGAACGGTGCTGGAATCGGCAGCCGGGCGACCTCGGACGCCCTCGGAAAGAACCTGTACGCTTCCGTATGGCTGGTGGATGCCACCGAGTGGCGGCGATCGTCCTTGAAATGCCCAGGAGAGGACTCGAACCTCCACCCCATTGCTGGGACCAGCACCTCAAGCTGGCGCGTCTGCCAGTTCCGCCACCTGGGCGATGGGGGTGCCAGTATAGGCCAGAAACGACCCCACAACCGTCGGTTCCACGCCCAACTCGCCTAGGCTCTTCTCCATCCGCGAGGGTTCGCCAAGCGACGGGTCGGACTCATCCAATCAGGGGCCTGTACGGGTGGTGCACAAGGAGGTCGGAAGGAATGGACGCCGCGGAGTTAGCCCAGATTCTTGCCGAGGTCGCCAAGACGGCCAATGGTGCCGGCGTCTTCGAGAGCGTCGACGTGCACGACGCGCGCCTGTCGTGCGAGGCCAAGGGCTCGGCACAGCCCGCGTTCTATCGCGTGGACCTGGACGATGGGCACGTCTGGGTCTCGCTGGTGACTCTGGACCGCTGGCTGAGTGAGTCGATCGAGGCGACGCTGATGGTCACCGGCGACAAACTCGAAGAACTCCTCGACGAGGAACTCGTGGACCTCGGCTTCGAGTTCGGACCCGTTGCGGTCCAGCATTTCCGTTCCGACGACATGCAGTTCACGTTCCGCTCGCCCATGCCCAGCGACGCCCTGAGCGCCGAGGCCATCTCGCAGGCGCTGCTCGCCTACGAGGCGTGCTTCGCCCAGATTGGCAACATGTCCCCCGCCGAAGACGACTGATCGGCGGGCGAATCCTCGATATCTCTTTCCATGCCGATAACCTCTCATTGCGCCCACGGATAGTTCGTCCTGGGCAACCCTGGATTTCGTCATGCGCATCCTCATGCTCGGGTGGGAGTTCCCACCAATCATCTCCGGCGGGCTCGGCACCGCGTGCTTCGGGCTCACCAAGGCGCTCGATCGCCTCGGCGAGCACGTCTACTTCGTGCTCCCCAAGCCCGTCGACGCGGGAACGACAAGCCACGTCACGCTCCTGAGCCCCGCCGCGTTCGCCCAGCCCGAGGCGCTCCGGGAGATCGTGCCCACGAGCGACATCAAGCCGCTCGTCCACAGCGCCTCGCCCGGCGCGACCGAGACCATCGAGCGGATGGAGGTCTTCACCCTTCCCATGACGCTTCGCGGCAGCTACGGCGGCATCGAACCGCCCGAGCCGTCGGCCGTCCGCACCCGCCTCGAAGAGATCGCGACACTCGAGACCCAGGCCCGCAAGGGCGACCGCCAGGCCATCGAGAGGATCGAGGTTCTGCGCTCCATCCAGCACGCCGAGGATCTGCGCGAGATCCAGCAGATCGGTGGCGAGCACGGCGAGTACGGGTCCGACCTCGTGGGCGACGCCTGGCGATACGCCAAGCTCGCCGCGGCCCTGGCCAGGCGGATCGACTTCGATGTGATCCACGCCCACGACTGGCTGACGTATCCCGCCGGGATCGCGGCGAGAGAGGTCTCGCACAAGCCGCTGGTCACCCACATGCACGCCACCGAGTTTGATCGCTCGGGCGAGAACGTGAACAAACCGATCTCGGACATCGAACGGATGGGCCTGCTCGCCGCCGACAAGGTCATCACGGTCAGCAAGCTCACGCGCGACATCTGCGTGAGCCGCTACGAGGTTCCCCCAGAGAAGATCGAGATCGTCTACAACGGCGTCGATCGCGACGAGACCCAGCCGAACATCGGCGCGCGGATCGAGAGCAAGGACAAGATCGTGCTCTTCCTAGGGCGGATCACGATGCAGAAGGGCCCCGAGTACTTCATTGCCGCCGCCAAACGCGTGCTCGAGAAGGTCGAGAACGTGAAGTTCATCGTCGCCGGCTCGGGCGACATGGCGCTGCGGATGATCGAGATGGCCGCGGCTCTGGGCATCGGGCACAAGTTCACGTTCACGGGCTTCCTGCGCGGGCGCGACGTCGAGCGTGTCTTCCGGATGGCCGACTGTTACGTCATGCCCAGCGTGTCAGAGCCCTTCGGGATCGCGCCGCTGGAGGCGATCAGCCACGACGTGCCGGTGATCATCTCCAAGCAGTCCGGCGTCGCCGAGGTGCTCACCCACGCGCTGAAGGTCGATTTCTGGGATATCGACGAGATGGCCAACAAGATCGTCGCGGTCCTCAAGTATCCGGCGCTCAGCCAGACGCTGCGCCGCCACGGCGACTTCGAGCTGCGCGGCCTGACCTGGGACGGCGCAGCCGCCCGCTGCATCAAGGTCTACGCCGACGCGATCGCCTCGCACAAGGCATAGCTCGGGGCGGGGATTGTGGGCGGTGCCACAGCCGCGCAACCCAGGACCAGCATCGAGGGTCAGAAGCTGCGAAGGTCTCCATTGTGAGGTGTACAGCGTGAAGTGAACGCGCACCAAAACAGCCGGCGCGAGCGCCGGCTGCGTGTGTGGCATCTCTCCGTCGGCTCAGGCGCCGCCGATCTCGATCACGCCATCTTCTTCTTGTTGCTTCTGGATCTTGATCTGCTCTTGGAGCTGATCCTCTATTTCCCTTTCCCTCTCGGGAGAAACGTTCTTGGAACCCTGGGGCTTTCCATCAAAGATAGTCGTGAAGTTCTTGAGCAAGAGGAAGCTGGCGCCCAGCAGTGCGACGACAGCAACACCGATCTTTATCATGTCTGCCTGAGATTTGGCCATTTCAAGAACTCCTGGGTTGAGCCGTCTGGCGGAGCGATCGCTCCGGATTATTCTACAGCAATCGTACGCCGGCGATGCCGACCTGGATCCCACAACGCTAGCGTTTCATCGACAAGGGGCAAGCAGCACGATCAAAGTCCGAAAATCACCCCACATCGCGGGTCTGGAACAGGGCCACGCCGATCGCCAGGAAGGCCATGATCTGCAGACCCGAGTAGCCCGCGAGCATCGCCAGATGCGACGCCGGCACGGGGTGATTCTGGCTCACCGCATCGACGAGCCAGAAGAACTGCATGTTGGGCACGACCCCCCATGCGACCCGGGCCACGGCGTTGATCTCGGTGGGTCCGCGGAAGATCGCGTCGCCCGCCTGGGGCGGCTTGAAGATGGTCGCGGGGTGTTCGCCGGCGTGGCGGAGCGTGAGCAGCTCGCCGTCGACCTCCAACACGACGATCCGCCCGGGGCCGCGATTCAGGTCTTCGAGTGGGTCGAGGTCGCCAGGGATTGGACCCGTGCGGAGCGAGAGCATGGCCCCGCTGGCTCCCCGCCCGTAGTAGAACAGATCGCCCGGCTCAAACGGAATGCTCGCCGGCGCATCGAGCTCGACCTGATACTCGCTGGCAAGGCGCGAGAACGAGTCATCGCGCGGGTTTGTGCTGGTGGCGGTCTTCACGAAGGCGATGAGCTCGTTGTCGAACGCCCGCTGGCCGAGCAGGTGGTCCGAGAGCAGGCCGAACACGAAGACGCCCGCGCACACCAGGATCGTCATGACCTGACCGAGGCGGGTCGAGACAGCCGTCGCCACGCTCGTCAGCACCATGATCGCCATCGCCAGCGAGGCGCACGCCACCGCGATCTGCGGGCGGAACGTGGGATAGCGTGTGAACTGCTCGATGTTCCCCTGGAACTTCTCCAGAATCCCGTTGGCCTTGTCGGACTGATACTGGCCGAGCGTGTGCACCCGGTCGTCGTAGTAGTAGCCCGCTTCCCAGAGATTCTGGAGCCTCCACTCCTTGTCCACGAGCAGCACGCCGACGTACGCGAGGATGAACGCCGGGACCAGCAGGATCGAGGCGATCTGCGGGAACGACCAGCCGTAAAAAAAGTTTGTCCACGCCGCGATCCCCAGTGTCGCGAAGAGGGCAAGGGTCGCAAAGATGATCACCGGCCAGTCGGGACGGTCGGCGGCGGTCGAGAGCACGCCGTGGCGCAGAGCCAGAAGCAGAAAGATCATCATCACCACAACGGCGAGCACAATTGCCAGGGATACCCCCAGGTATTTGCCGACGATGACCGTGATCCGATGGACAGGCTTGCTGATGACGGTGAGCACGGTCTTGTTCTCGATTTCCCGGGAAACCACGGCGGTCGCGACGAACCCCGCCAGGAGCATCCCGCAGACGAAGACCGTCGCTAACCCGATGTCGAGCAATAGTTTATTGTCGCTGGAGACCTCGGCGGTGGTGCCATAGCCCATGGCAAAGCCGGTGCCCCAGGTGTTGAAGACCTGGAGGACGCCGCAGATCAAGAGGATGAACAAATAGAACGGTTGTCGTATCGCCTCGACGAAGGTGTTCTTGGCGATGGTGAGCAGTTGGGTGGGCATCGGGTGAGAACGACCTCTCAGGTAGTGGGTCTGGGGTGCTCGACGGATCGTGGAAGTTTTTTACGCGCCGGATCGAACCCGGGTTCGACCGTCTCGTACTTTCCGATGCGCTCGGTTCCAGCCGGGCGGCTTTGGCGTGGCTCTGTCCGGGTCCAGATCGGGCTCCTGGTCAGGGCGGTCGGATCAAAACAGTTCTTCATCGCCCTGTGGAAACACGGGCTCATGGGCGGCAGAATAGCCCCTCCCGCGTTCGGCGGGGGCGTGTGAACCGAGGAACCGCATGCAAGCTGATCATCAAACATATCGGCGAGGAGCGGGGGCGGCGTGGCTTGGGGCCTGTGTCCAGGCGATCATGGCCGTCCTTCTCATCATCTACTCCTTCATGGCTCGCGACCAGGCGGCGATGAGCGCGGCGATCTTCGTCGCCCTGGGCATCCCCGTCTGGATCTTCCTGGCGATTGTCTTCGACCAGCATCGCAGAGAGCGCCTCGAGGCCTTCGAGGCCGACGCCTTCCGCGAGACAGACGCCGCAACCTCGAGCATGTTCGAGAAGGGGGGCGACGAACTGCGGGTCGCCGCCCGACGCCTGCGCACCATGCACCGCGTCGTCCTGCCGGCGATGAGCCTCATCGTCGCCACGGCGCAGATTGCCCTGGGCATCGCCCTGTTCCTCGGTGGGCACCGTCTGGTTGAACCAGACAGATTCAACCCCGCCCAGCAGCAATGGGATGCGCGCGCCCTGGGCGTCGGCCTCGCGGTCGCGTTCGTGGGCTTCGTGCTCGCTCGCTATATGTCGGGCATGGCCAAGCAGAAGGCGTGGTCCTTGCTCGGCGCCGGTTCGAGCCAGGCCATCGGCGCATCGCTGTTCGCGCTGTTGATCGCCGTCGGCGCGTTCGTCAGCATCCTCGGCTCCGACACCATGGATCGGTATCTGCAGATTATCCTGCCGATCGCGATGATCCTGCTGGGCGTCGAGGTCTTTCTCAACTTCCTGCTGGATCTCTACCGTCCCAAGAAGGCCCAGGAGGCGGCGCGGGCCGCGATCCAGTCGCGCGTCCTCAGCCTGCTCGCTGCGCCCGATCGAATCGCCGAGAGCATCGGCGAGGCGATCAACTATCAGCTCGGCACCGACGTTACGGGCAACTGGTTCTACCGCCTGCTCAGCCGGTCCATGGTGCCGCTGATTCTGATCGGGCTTGCGATCGCGTGGCTCATGACCTCGCTCGCCGTCGTCCAGCCGCACCAACGGGGCGTGAAGCTTCGCTTCGGCGCGGTCGTCAACGACGACATCGGCCCGGGCCTGCATCTCAAGTGGATGTGGCCCATCGAGCGGATCCATGTGCCCGTCGATGTCACGCGCGACGAGCGCGGGCGCGAGATCCGCCGGGTCCGGACCGCGACGGGCGTGCGCACGCTCAATCTCGCTTCCAACCCGCCCAAATCCAAACCCAGCGACGAAAGACCAGATCCGATCCTCTGGACCAACGAGCACGCCGACGAGGAGGGATTCCAGATCGTCCTCGCGTCGTCGCAGGATCCAGACGGCGGGTCGCAGGCCCAGGACTTGGCTTTGGTTGCGATCGAGGTGCCGGTCAACTACGTCGTAGACGACGTGCTGCTCTTCGAGCAGCTCGCCCCGCCAGTGCATCGCGAGGAGGTTCTCAGAGCGGTGGGACGCCGTGCCGTAGGGCGCTACCTGGCCTCCAAAACGATGGAGGAGGTCCTCGGCTCGGACCGCAACGTGATCGCCGATGAGCTTCGAAGCGAAATCGAACGGGCGTTTGCCGCGATGAACCCCGGACCCGACGGGCAGCCCCGCGGCGCAGGCGTCCGTGTGCTCTATGTCGGCATGCAGGGCTCGCACCCGCCCAAGAACGCCGCGCAGTCCTACGAGAACGTGATCCAGGCCGAGCACGCCACCGCGAGGCAGATCGAGGCCGCGCACAAGCAGGAGATCGAGACGCTGACGGCGATCGTGGGCAGCACCGAGGGGGCGGCGGATATCAAAGCCCAGATCGACCTGCTCGACGCGATGCGCAATAGGCCCGAGGGGCAGCGCGACGCGGTCGCGGTCGCCCAGCAGACGGCCCTGGTCGAGCGGATGTTGGATGACGCGGGCGGCGAGGCGGCACAGATCCTTGCCGAGGCCCGCATGGAGCGTTGGGCCAAGCACATGGGAGCACGCGCCCGTGCTGCCCGCTATCGGGGGCAGGTCGTCGCGTACGAGGCACAGCCCCAGGTCTATCGCGCGAGCGTGTACTTCGACGCGCTCGCCGAGATGTTCGACGGCGCACGCCTGTTTGTGACCAGCGATCTGCTGGATGTGACGGTCCGCATGAATCTCGAGGATATCAACACCGCGGCCCAAGAGGTCTTCCAGAGTTACGACGACGGGTGATCTCGCCCGATTCGCCTTCCCAAAGTTGTCAGGAGCACTGACGTGAGAAAGTTCGTCAAGATCGGCCTTGGTATCGTGTTCGCGATCGTTCTGATCGCATACATGTTCACGTTCCGCGTCGAGTTCACCGAGCGGGCCGTGCTGACCACCTTCGGGCACGCGAGTGAAGACGGCGATGCACTCGGGCCCGGGTTGCATTTCAAGTGGCCCTATCCGTTCCAATCCGTGACCAAGTACGACACGCGCATTCACTTCGTCGAGTCGGTGGCCGAGACCCAGCAGACCGCTGACGATAAGCAGATCATCGTCGAGGCGTTCTGCTTCTGGCGCGTGAGCAATCCGCTGGAGTTCTTCCGGCGGTTCTCCAACGCAGGCGACCGATCGATCCAGCACTTCCGCGAGGCCGAGGAGATCCTCAAGAACACCCTGCGCAGCGGCCTCGCCGAGACCGGGCAGTACGGGCTGAACGAGCTGTTCCCCGCCGACGGGGGCGAGAGCAAGCTGGGCCAGCTCGAGGATGCTGTGCTCTTGGCCGTGCGAAGTGCGGCGGCGTCGGACGGCGTAGCTGATGGCGCGCCGGTCGGGCTTGCGGCCTACGGCATCGAGGTCGTCGAGGTCGGAATCAGCCGCATCCTCCTGCCCCAGAAGACCACCGATTCGGTCATCTCGCGGATGCAGGAGAATCGCAGCCGCCTTGTCGTAGCGATCGAGAGCAAGGGCACCGCCGAGGCCGACAGGATCAAGAACGACGCCCAGGCGATCGCCAGCACAATCCGCAGTTTCGCGAAGCGACGGGCCCGCGAGATCGAGGCGTTGGGTGATATCGAGGCCGCGCCCTACATCGCCCGACTCGACAGCCATCCGGAGTTCGCGATCTACCTCGAGAAGATGGCGACGATGGCTGAGATCACCCCCGCCAAGACCACATGGGTGCTCCCGAGCTCGGCGTTTGGTTTGGAGTTCATCGACCCAACCAATCTGAGCGGCTTGCAGCCCGGCGAGATCCCGTTCACGAATCATGCCCGCCCGCCAGTGACCGCGGCGAGCGCTGATGGCGACACACAGGCGAACGCGGAGCAGGACGATGGCTGATGAGATGAACTCGATTCAGCCGCCGGTCGTGGACGACCAGACGCCCGGACGGGCCGCGTCGGTCCGCCTGCGCGAGAGCCAGACGGGCATGCGCCCCCAGGATCTGCTCGATCCGGCCCAGCAGTCCCTGGCCGACGCGCTGAGGGTGACGCTGCGATTCGTGCAGGCGGGCATGTTCGTGCTGCTGGCGCTCTTCATATTCAGCGGCGTGACGACCGTGAAAGAGGGCGAGATCGGTCTGAAGCTGACCTTCGGCAAGATCAGCGGCGAGCCTCGCACCCCGGGTCCACACTTTGCAATGCCCTATCCGATAGGCGAGTTCGTCAAGGTCGATACCGGCACCAAACGCCTGACCGAGGAAGAGGGCTTCTGGCCCTATCTCACCCCGAATCAGCGCAACCAGAAGATCGAGGATCTCGGCGGCGGGTCCAATCTCGATCCCACGAACGACGGATCGCTGATCACCGCCGACGGCAACCTCGTGCATACCCAGTGGACGATCGTGTATCGCCATGTGCCCAGCAAGGCCAGCGACTTCGCGAAGAACATCCTTCCCGGGCATGAAGAGAGCATCGTGCGTGCCGCCGCTCGCCAGGGCATCGTCCGCGCTGTCGCCGAGGTAACCATCGACGAGCTGCTCAAAGAGACCGGCAGCGGTCCCGGCTCGGTCGCCTCGCGCGCGGAGTCGATCGCCCAGGAAGTCCTCGACGGTATAGACAGCGGGATCCTGATCGAGGACATGGTGCTCGCAGAGAAGATGCCGCCGCTGTTCACCCGCGATCGGTTCGCGGCCGTGCAGTCGGCCGAGGCCAACGCCCAGAGCGCGATCGACAAGGCCCGCCAGGACGCATCGCGGACATTGAACGAGGCCGCCGGTGGTATCCACGTGCAGCTGAAAGACCAGATCCTCCGCTACGAGGAGGCGGTCGCAATCCACTCGGCGGCGATGGAGGGCGCCGACCAGGCCCAGATCGATCAGACTCGCGCCGCGATGGACGGTGTGCTCAAGGATATCGACCTGCTCATGGAATCCGACGGCGCCGGGGGCGACGTCGCCCGCATGATGATCAACGCCGACACCTACCGCCTCGAGGAACGCAACCGCTGGGAGTCGACGGCCCGACGCTTCGAGGCCAAGCTCGCCCAGTTCCAGGCCAACCCCGATGTGACGGTCCATACCGAGTGGGCCCGCGCGTGGTCGAAGCTCGCCAGCCAGGACTTTGTAGAGATCCTGACCCACCCGATCGGCGCCGGCCCGGTCTGGCTCCAGATCAACCGCGATCCGATCATCATGAAACGTCAGGAAGAGTCGATCAAGCGGATCCTCTTGGAGAAATCCGAGGAGCGCCGACGCCGGCGTCAAGAGCAGGCGGACTTCAAGACCCAGACCGACCTCATCCAGGAGGGCTGATGGCAAAGGCCGCAAGATCTCAAGCGGGCGATGCGGTCGTCGTCGCCCAGGGCGTGACCCGAGTCTTCAAGGACTTCTGGATGCGCGATCGCGTGCGCGCGGTCGACAATCTCACCTTCGAGATTCGCCCCCACGAGATCTTCGGCCTGCTCGGGCCCAATGGCTCGGGCAAGAGCACCGCAATCAAAATGATCCTGGGCCTGCTGCGCCCGACGCGCGGCAGAATCGCGGTCTTCGGCAAGCCGCCGACCGACGTGCCGACAAAGAAACGCATCGGCTATCTCCCCGAGGAGTCCTATCTCTACGGCTACCTCAACGCCCGCGAGACCCTGCAGTACTACGCCAAGCTCTTCAGTATCCCGCCCAAGACCCGCACCAAACGCATCGACGAACTGCTCGAGATGGTCGGCCTCACCCGCGCCCAGCACCGCCCGGTCCACGAGTATTCCAAGGGCATGCAGCGACGCATCGGTCTCGCCCAGGCCCTCATCAACGACCCGGACTTCCTGATCCTCGACGAGCCCACCGCAGGCCTGGACCCCATCGGCACACGCCAGGTCAAGGACCTCATCGTCCGCCTCGGCGAACGCGGCAAGACCGTCCTGCTCTCCAGCCACCTGCTCGCCGACGTCGAGGACGTCGTCGATCGCATGGTCATCCTCTACGGCGGCAAGAAGCGCGAAGAGGGAACCTGCAACGACCTGCTCGTCTCGCGTACGCGCTCGATCGTGGAGATCGACGCGCTTGACGAGAACCTGGTCAGCGATATCGACGAGGTCATCCGCGCCAAGACCCGGGGCGAGCGAGGCGTTATCCGCGTCTCACATCCCAGACAGACCCTCGAAGAGAAGTTCCTGGATATCGTCGAGCAGGCCCGCGCCGAGAAGGCAGAAACCTCCGGCGTAGACCACGGCGAGGTCGCGGCGTTCCTCTCCGGCCCCGCCCACGGTGAGCACCTGATCGAGACGCTCGTCGAAGCGGGCGATGAGGACGCCCTGCCGCCGCCAGAGATCGAATCCGCGGACGAAGACCCCGCCGAGGTCGCCGCCAAGGACGTGCTCGCGGAACTGGTTGCCTCCGACGCGTCCGATGGTCAGTCAGATGAGCCAACGGGCGAACCCGCCGGCGAATCGCCCGATCAGCGAGCCGGACCGGCTCGGTCATCTGATTCCACAACCGAGTCGCACAAGGAGCGTTCGCCGGTCGAGACGCGCGACGTGGACCAGGACGTCATCGGCTCGCTGCTCGACGACCCGGAGCGCCAGACGTGATCGAGCGTCTCCGCGATCTGTGGCGACGGGTATCCATGGCGCAGCGGTCGCGCCTGTTCAAGATCGTCGCGACCGTCATCGTCTCGCTCACGGCACTCGCCATCCTCGCCTCCTCAGGCCTCAACCAGGCCCGCCAGACGATGGACCGCCAAGGCGGGACCGGTGAAGTCGCCGTCCCAGCCGGCGAAGCCGAGGCGGACTACGGCGAGGCCCGACGGGTCATCTCCAACATGCTCGGCGGGCAGGACGGGGACGTCGGCATCGTGCTTACCACGCTGGTCGCGGCGGGCGTCTCGCTCGTTGTCATCTGGCTGGGCCTGGCGATCACCTACCTCGCGCTCGTCGCCGCGTCCGGCGCGATCGCGTGGCTTCTCGGCGGCGTGCTCGGGGCCGAGAGCCTCTCGCGACTGCTCCTCGGAATGATCGCGCTGATCGCCTCGTTCGCGGCGTTGCTTCAGGGACTGCGGGCATTATTCGGCGGACGCGGACCGGTCTTTGCGATCGCCCGCAACGTCCTCGCGGAGGCAGTGCGTCTCAAGCTCAGCCTGGTGTTCATCATCCTCCTCGTCTTCGCGCTCGCGGCGATCCCCGGCCTCATTGACTCCCAGGACGCCCTGCGATATCGCGTGCAATCACTGCTGCAATACGGCACCGGCGGGAGCTTCTGGATCATCGCCCTGCTGATCGTTCTGCTCAGCGTCGCCACCGTCTCGTTCGACCAGCGCGACCGCACGATCTGGCAGACCATGACAAAGCCCGTGAGTTCTGCGCAGTACATCGCCGGCAAGTGGCTCGGTATCGCCGGGCTCAGCGCCGTGCTCCTGGGCGTGTGCGCCTCGGGCGTGTTTCTCTTCACCGACTTCATCCGCAACCAGCCGGCGCTGGGCGAGATCGCGCCGTACCAGTCCGCGACGGGCCTCATCAGCGAGGACCGCATGATCCTGGAATCAAGGATCCTCACCGCACGCGTCGGCAAGAAGCCCGATGCGCCGATCACGACAGATAACCCCGAGTTCTTGGCGGACGTCGAGTCCTACATCGACAATCAGCGAAAACTCAACCCGAACTTCGCCGAGGATGACCAGGAGTTCGCCGAGGTCATCGACAGCCTCTACAAGTCAACCGTCGCAAGCCGCTACCGCCTCGTGCCCGGCCAGTGGCAGAGGTTCATCTTCAGCAATATGGGCGGCGCACGATCCAGCGATCGCCTGATTACCCTGCATATCAAGGTCAAGACCGGCGTCAACAATCCAACGCACTTCTATCGCCTGCTCTTCGGCTGGGAGGGCGCAAACGGCGTCATAGAGAAAGAGGTCAGCCTCGGCACCATCAACCGAGTCGAGATCCCCAACGACGCGGTGCTCGATGACGGCACGCTGGTCCTCTACATCCAGAACGCCGGGCGCACCGACGACATCGCCGCGACCGAGATCCTCAACGTGCCCGAGACCGACGGCATCGAGATCGCCTACAGCGCCGGCAGCTACCACCTGAACTTCGCGCGCGTCGTCTTTGTCCTGTGGATCAAGCTGATGTTCCTCTCGATCATCTCGCTGACCGCCGCGACGTTCTTGAGCTTCCCCGTCGCCGTGCTCATGAGCCTGACGGTCTTCCTCGCCGCCGAGGGCGCGGGCTTCATCGCCACAAGCCTCGAATCGTTCCGGATTCAGGATCAACAAGGCAACCTGCTCATCCTCAACTGGGTCACCGCGCACATCTCCGAGGTCATCTCCGGCCTCTTCGGCGTCTACGCAGATCTCAAGCCCACCACACGCCTGGTCGAGGGACGCCTG
>CBDVAM010000025.1:0-34242 GCA_965371965.1 uncultured Phycisphaerales bacterium | reverse complement strand
GTTGCAAAGCCCATACGCGGCAGGGCGCCAGACGGGATTTCCCACCCGGTCCGGTGTCTGGGAAGAGACAATTTCTCGGATCAACAACGAAAAAACCCGCCTGGAGAGCTCTCGGGGGTCCTGAACTTTGGTCATGACTTGACGGCGGGGGTGGAATTGTGGCACAATGGCGTTTCCGGACCTCCTTGCAGATGGGGTGATCTGATGCGGCCGCAAGCGCTTACGACGATGCTCGCTACCTTCGGGCTCGGTCTGGCATCGACGGCTGTCGCCCAGCCTTGCGATCCGCCGCTGACCAATGGTTCGTTCGAGGACGCCGACCCGTTGTTTCCAGGTTTTCCAGAGGGCTGGGCCGACATCCCGCTGTTCGGCCCACGATGGCGTGAGGAGGGAGACGGGTTTCCGAACTCACCTCTCATCAGGACAGGCACGCATTCGATCGAACTCCCGACGGTTGCGAACAACCGATTCGTCGGCTACACGACAAACCTGTTTGACGAGTTCGGTGAGTTGTACGACCCGGCGTATGAATACGGCGGCGGACCCGTGCTGGTCTCGGGCTGGTACGCGATCCCCGCCGAGGATCCGCTCGTGAATGTCAAGGCGGGTCTCAAGCTCGAGTTTCGACGCGAGAACTGGTCGATCTACTTGTCGTTTGAGCAGCTCGAGATCCAGGGTCACACCGATGGTGATTGGGTCTACATAGAGATGACTATCACACAGGAGGACTTTGATTTCTATCACGACCTCTGGGGTGGTCCATGGCCTCCGTTTCCCGTCGGTGTCAGCGTGCTGCCGATCCGATTCCTGAGCGATGAGTTCGACGTGAGCGATCAGTCGGGCACGATCTTCTGGGACGATCTGCGTGTGGTTCAGATCCCCCTGTGCGCGGCGGACCTGACTGGCGATTCCAATCCCGGCAGCCCCAGCTACGGCGTGCCGGACGGCGTTGTCGACGCCGATGATTTCTTCTTCTACATCGACCTGTTCCAGAACCGAGATCCTCGGGCGGACCTCACCGGCTCGGCAGATCCGCGCGACCCGAGCTACGGCGTGTGCAATGGCGTGATCGACGCCAACGATTTCTTCTACTACCTTGGGCTCTTCGCCGAGGGCTGCTGAGCGGAGCCTTACGCGAGAATATCGTGGATCAGGTGGCCGTGTACGTCGGTGAGGCGCATCTCGCGTCCGCCGAATGGCACGGTCAGGCGGGTGTGATCGACGCCGAGCAGGTGCAGCATCGTCGCGTGCAGGTCGTGGATCTCGAGGGGGTGATCGACCGCCTTGTAGCCGTACTCGTCGGTCGCGCCGAGCGTCATCCCGCCTTTGATCCCCCCGCCGGCGAGCCACATGCTGAATCCGAACGGATTGTGGTCGCGTCCGTTGGTTCCCTGGGCGAAAGGCGTCCGCCCGAACTCCGCGCCCCAGATAACCAGCGTGTCGTCGAGCATGCCCCGCCGTTTGAGATCCGAAAGCAGCCCGCCGATAGGCTGATCGACCGCCCGCGCGTTGGATTCGTGCGAGACTCGCAGGTTGGCGTGCTGGTCCCAGCGATCGTTGCCGCTGATCGCGGGGCAGGTGAGTTCGATGAACCGCACGCCGCGCTCGACAAGGCGCCGGGCGATGAGGCACTGCATCGCGTATGTGCGCGTGGGCGCGAAGTCCGAATCCAGGCCATAGAGAGACTTGGTCTGCTCGCTTTCGCCTGAGATATCCATCAGCTTGGGCACGGCGGCCTGCATGCGATAGGCAAGCTCGTAGTTCTCGATCGCCGCCTCGATCGCCGAGTCGCCCCCGATGCGTTCTTGCAGGCCCCGGTCGAGTTGGGCGATCAGGTCGAGCTTGGTGCGTTGGAGTTCGGGCGTGGGCTCGGCGGGCTTGATGTTGGCCACGGCATCGCCCGACGGCTTGAAAATCGAGCCCTGGTGCGTCGCGGGCAGGAATCCCGAGCCGAAGCACTCGAGCCCGCCGGGCGGAATCAGCCCGCCGTTGAGCACGACGAATCCCGGCAGATCCTGCGAGACGCTTCCCAGGCCGTAGCTTGTCCACGCGCCCATGCTGGGGCGTCCAGACAGCCCGAGGCCGGTGTGCAGGAAGTAGTTGGCGTTGGTGTGCTCGGAGAACGGGCTGGTCATCGAGCGGATGACGCACAGGTCGTCGGCGTGGCGCGCGACGTGGCGGAACAGATCGGAGACTTCCAGGCCCGATTGTCCGTATCGCCTGAACTTCCAGGGCGAGGCGAGGGTGTTGCCGTTGTTGTCGAACTGGGTGGCCTCTCTGTGCATCGCGAACGGCTTGCCGTCGTCGGCCTGCAGGCGGGGCTTGGGGTCGAAGGTATCGACCTGGCTGGGCCCGCCGTCCATGTACAGGAAGATCACGCTGCGCGCCCGCGGGCGGTGGTGGGGGAGCAACAGGCGACCATCGCGAGCGCCTGCTACGCCCGAACCAAAGGCCCGATCGCCCATGAGCCCCGCGAGCGCAAAGCCGCCGAAGCCGAACACCGCCTGGCGCAGCAGATCGCGCCGGGTCTGGGGGGCCTGCATGTATCGTCCGCAGTGGGCCATAGTGCTCCTACCGAAGGAAGACGAACTCCTTGAGATTGAAGAGGACATGCGCGAGGTCGGACCACGCCGAGGCCTCGGCGTCATCGGTTGCGCCGCTCTCACTGTATGAGCGGGCCTGCGACCCGATGAACGCGATCGCCCGGGCTCGCTCATCGGGCGATGGCAAGCGACCCAGCACCAGGCCATACAGCCTCTCGATTCGCGCCACGGCGTCTTCTCGCTCGCCCGTTACGCGCTCCGCGAGCAGGCGAGACTGTTCAACAATGAACGGGTCGTTCAGCAGAATGAGCGACTGCGCCGGCACGTTGGACACCGAGCGTTTGCCGATGGTCGAGTGGGGGTTGGGCGTGTCGAACGCCTGCATCATGGGGCTGGCGAAGTTGCGCCGGACCTCCTGGTAGATGCTGCGTCTTCCCGCGCCATCGAGCGGCCCGCTGCGTCCGGGCCTGCCGCGACCGGTCATGAACCCCGTGAGATGGATCGGCACGCTGGGGCCGTGCATGGTCTCATCCAGGCGTGCGGAGATGTGCAGGATGGCGTCGCGGATCGACTCGCCGTCGAGGCGGCGCGCCTGGCGGACCGAGAGCAATCGGTTTGTGGGATCGATCCGGCTCGCCCGCGCACCCAGCGGCCCGCTGGCCATCCGGTAAGTCTCGCTCAAGACAATCTCGCGGATGAGCGTCTTGAGCGACCAGCCCATGTCGGTCGTGAATCGACGTGCGAGATGATCGAGCAGGAGCGGGTGGGTCGGGCTCTTGCCCTGGAGGCCGAAGTTGTCGGTTGATTCGACGATGCCGCGACCGAACAGGTGGTGCCAGACGCGGTTGACCGCGACGCGAGCCGGCAGAGGATTGGACGGATCCAGGAGGGCGTCGGCGAGTTCAAGCCTGCCGCTGCCCGATGTCATGGACATGGAGGGATCATCACAGAACGCGCCGAGGAATCCGCGGGGCGCGGCCCTGCCGGGGGTCTTGTGGCTGCCCCGGACGTAGACATGCCCGTTGTAGCCCGTGCCGTCGATCATCGCGGTGACGCGCATTGCAGAGGGAAGATTCTCTTCGAGGCGTTCGATCTCAACGAGGGCGGCGATGGTCGATTCGTCCATTCCATCGGCGCGATCCATCGAGATCAGCCGGTTTCCGATCGCAAGGCCTATCGCGCTTGGTTCGCCATTGCGGAGCGAGGAGAGCGCCAACCCATAGCCCTTCGCCAGGTTGACGAGCGAGGGGTGTTCTCCGACGAGCTGCGCGATCTGCTCGCTCCAACCGCGCTCGGCGGGTGCGCGATCCTCGTCCAGAAACACCAGGCGCTCGACCGCGATCGACCCATACGCCTCGTCGTCGATGATCTCGTAATGGGCGCGGTGCCCGATCCACTTGCTGACATCGTGGATGTGCCACCGCCAGGAGGGCGCATCGACCATGATCCGGGCCCGCTCGAAGAGCAGCGGGTTGTATTCGTCCATGGTGTAGCCGTTGATGATGACGCGCAGCGCCCCCTTGCCGCGGGCGCGGGTCGCGAGGAACGGATGGGTAATCTCGAATGTGGGCGAGCGAAGAGTGCCTACCAATCGGGGCGAGACACCGCCGGAATCGACGCATGTCGCGTCGCTGAGGCGCAGCTCGCGCCCGACGACCTCGCCGCGCTCGGTGATGCCGCGATCGAACGCCCAGCCGGCCTGTGACCATTCGCCGAGCGAGATGGCATTGAAGTTCTCTAGCACCGATGCGTCCGATGGCGGCGGGTCCTGGCTTGCAATTGCGTCACCGATCGAGGCGCTCGCGTCCCCGCTGGCAAGAGCCGCGGCACGAACCCAGGGGGCGAGCGGATCGGACGCGTCGTTCTCGTCGGCGTCTTGGAGCGTCTGGGTCCACGCTCGCAACACGGCGGGATCGATGGCGTGCTCGGTCGCGACGGCTTCGATCGATCGGCGAGCGGGGCGATCGGGCTGCGCCTCATCGCTCAGAACGATCTCATCGATCGCGGTGTTCCCCCAGCCCCCGGTCGCCTCGTCGATGATTTCAATTGTCGCCGTCTGGCCGTGAAGCTCGCGCAAATCAAAGCGAACATGGCGGAGTTTGTGCCCGTTGCGCCCTGTCGCCTCGCGTACGGGCTCGTTGTCGATCATCAGGCGCAGGCCGGTCCGTCCTGGGTGGTTGCCCCCGCCGATGAGAAAGTGCAGGTAGTCGTGACGAATCGTGAACGGCGGGCTGACGATGCTGCCGACGAGCGCATCGGTCTGCGCCGTGTCTCGACCGTGCAGCGGACGGTGCGAGTTGGCAAGGAACGCGCCCTTGGCGGTCCCTTGCCCGTGCAACGGCTCATCCTTCGAATCGACCGGCCCGTCAGCGAACGCCTCGCCAAGAACGGTCCAACGCCCGTAGGTTCCGTCGTCGAAGCTGTCGATCACCAGATCGCGTGCCGTCGCGGGTTGTTCGTTCTCACCCGGATCGCCATGCAGGACATCCGCCGCCGCGAGCAGCAGGGCCGCGGTCTCGTCGGTGGTTGGAACGGCGTTGCGCAGGCCATCGCTCTTGACCCAGGCCGCGGCCTCGCGCTGCAACTTGCTCATCCGGCGTGCGCCGCGTTCGATATCTCCGTCGGGATCGAGATACGCGTCCTGGCGGCGCGAGCTCTGCAAGAACGACCCGAGGGCGTAGTACTCGCGCGTCAGGATCGGGTCGAACTTGTGATCGTGGCAGCGGGCGCAGCTCACGGTCGTTGCCATGAATGCCTTCGAAAACACGTCGATCTGATTGTCGATCCGGTCGGCCTCGTCCTGCACGACGTCCACCGGTGAGTGCGTGCCCTGGCTCAGCCACCAGAAACCCGTGCCGATGATCGACTCGTTGAAGCCGGTCTGGGGGTTCCGCCTGGGGCTGGCCATCAGATCACCCGCGACGTGCTCGGTGACAAACATGTCATAGGGAACGTCCGCGTTCAACGCGCGGATCAGATAGTCGCGGTACTGCCAGGCGTGGCGGATCGGATAGTCATACTCGTGCGCATAGGTCTCGGCGTAGCGCATCAGATCGAGCCAGTGGCGGGCCCAGCGCTCACCGAAACGCGCCGAGCCCAGTAATCGGTCGACCAGGCGCTCGTAGGCGTCCTGCCGAGAATCGGAGACGAAGGCGTCTATCTGCCTGGGCGTCGGCGGCATGCCGGTCAGATCGAACGAGAGCCTGCGGATGAGTGTTCGGCGGTCGGCTGGCGGGGCCGGGCTCAGCCCCGCATCGCCCAGCTTTGCGCGCACAAATGCGTCGATCGGTCTCACGCCGAATCGGGCGTTGTCGACCTGGGGCACCGGCGGGTTGGCGACCGGGATAAGCGACCAGTGACGCTCATACGCCGCACCCTGGGCGATCCAGCGGCGCAGGATTTCAATGTTTGCTTGCGAGAGAGCCTGACCCTCGGGCGGCATGCGGTCCACAGGATCGTGGGCCGAGATCTTCGCGATGAGCAGGCTCGCGTCCGGATCGCCCGGCACGATGGCCTGCGGTCGTCCGTTCGCGCGCTGATTCGTGGCGTGATCTCGCGTGTCCAGGCGCAGGCCCGCCTTGCGAGTGCTGGGATCGAATCCGTGGCAGACCAGGCAGTTCTGCACGAGTATCGGACGCACATCGCGCCCGAAGCTGATCTTGCGGGGGTCGGGCTGGACCGAGACACCGACGTCGTCGCGGGATCCGCCCAAGGCCAGAGCCGCCGCGCCTACGCACAGACATGCGATCGCTGCCCCGAGCGATCCGCAGCCTCGAATAGCGTCCAGGTGCCTCATATGCGCCGAGTATAGTGAATCTGCGTGGCGATCCCAGGTCTTTGCGAAACGACTGGCGTTTGGAAAGCCCGTGCGGTTCCGCCACTGTGGGATCAAGCGGCTTGGGTCGCATCGGTGCGATTCGGAGCGGTCGTCACACGATTCCATGGCATCTTGGCGAGCATCTTGGCCATGCCGCACCAGCCCGTCGCGCCGGCGAACACAAGCCCACAGCCAACGAACCCGGGGATCACCAGGAACCACGGCGAGACGGTCACGCCGAGCGCAACGCCCAGTGCGACGAGTGAGCCGGCGGTCACCTGGACCTGGCGCATGACGTCCAGCCTCGGTGCCGATGCGGATCGCTCGCACGGGTAGTCCGCTGCCTTCCACGCTTCGAGCCCGCCGGCGAGATGGAACGCTGGCTCATCACCGGACGCAAAGCGGCTCGCGGCCTCCGCCGATCGCGTGCCCGTCCGGCAATGGAACACGATGCGCTGTCCTGGATGACGCGCGCGGACCTGCACGGCGTCGAAGCGAGAGAGCGGCACATGCACACTTCCCGCCACACGCTCTGTGGCGTGCTCGAAGTCCTCGCGCACGTCGATCAGCACCGTGTCACCCTGACTGAGCCAGCGCTCCAGCAACTCCGGTGTGACGTCGACGATGGAAGCGTTGCGTGCTGGCTCTGTGCCGGTTGTCATTGGTCTCATCCTTCGTTGCGTGTCCCTAACCGTTCGTCGTCGCGGTCGCCACTTCCCATGCAAGGATTCCGCCTCTGAGATTCACGGCCTGGAAGCCCTGGCGTTGCAGGAACGCCGTCGAGCGCGAGGATCGCTCGCCGCTGCGGCAGTAGACCAGCAGTTGTGCGTCAGTAGCGACCTCGTCCAGACGCGACGCCAGGCGCGTGTGGGCGATGTTGATGGCCAAGGGCAGGTGACCCTCGGCGAACTCGGTCGCACGCCGGACATCGAGCACGCGCACATGCCCGGATTCGATCATCGTCGCGGCCTCGCTCGCGTCCACCTCCGGCGCGCTCGCCAGCGAGTGCGACGCGTCCTCGTACCGCTCGATGTCCGAGGCGTCGAACCAGCCCTTGATATGGTCCAGACCAATCCGAATCAGGTCGCGGACGGCTTCTTCCACGCGCCCCGGGTCGATCACCAGGTAGATCGAATCGGACGCCGACACGACTGATCCCGCGTCGGTGTTGAAAGAGTTGGTCAGAGAAATCGAGAGCGACCCTGGCACATGCCCATCTCGAAACGCCTCCCAGGGTCGGGTATCGATGAGGGCAACGGCTTTGGGATCGAGCGATCGCAACTCTTCGAGGGTCATGCGAGGCGGGATCGGAAGTTCGCCCAGAACATCGGGCCCTTCCTTATTCACCAGTTTCATGTTCGCGAAGTACATCGGCGGCTCGGGCTGCCCGCTGAGGATGAACTCGACGAACCCTCTCTCATCCTTTGCCGCCAGAATCGCCGGGTTGAAGCGACGCTCATAGCCCACGGTGCTCATGGGCACCGCGCCCAGCGCCTTGCCGCAGGCGCTTCCGGCGCCGTGGGCGGGCCAGACCTGCACGAAATCAGGGATGCCATCGAGCGTGCGGATGGTCTTGAACAGACGCCGGGCAGCGGGCTCTCGCGACCCGGCCTGACCGACGGCGGTTTCGAGCAGGTCCGGTCGCCCCAGATCACCCACGAAGACGAAATCTCCCGACGCGATGCCGATGGGCTCGTCCGCCCCAGCCCCGCGATCGGTGATCAGGAACATGATGTGCTCGGGCGTGTGCCCCGGCGTGTGGATAGCCTGGAACTCGATCTGGCCGATCTGGAAGACGTCCCCGTTCTTGAGCAACTGGTGGTCGTACGACCCGCCGGCGAGCTTCTTGTCCAGCCACTGGTATTTCCAGTCGGCGTCGCCCTCGTCGGAGAGATAGATCCTCGCACCCACGCGCTCTGCGATCTCGCGCGAGCCCGAAACAAAGTCGGCGTGGATGTGGGTCTCGCCGACGGCGACAATCCGCAGGGCGTTCTCGTGAGCAAGTTCGATGTAGCGATCCACGTCGCGCTGCGGATCAATGACGATCGCGTCGCCGGTCCGCTGGCACCCGATGAGATACGCCGCCTGCGCGAGCTTCTCGTCGTAGATCATCCGCATGAACATGGCAATCTTCTCCTCCGCCGCGCACCCGTCGAATCTGAGGCGCGACCAAGAGTTGTTCGAGCGGCCATGGCGTGCATCGGGATCAACCCGCGCTTGACGCCGCCAATAGCCCCGCCTGGATTCGAACCAGGGACCGAGCGATTATGAGTCGCCAGCTCTAACCGCTGAGCTACGGGGCCGGGACTCCATCGTATCCCTGGATTCCAAGGCGATGCAGCCCGGCGTTCCTGGGGCGAGATGCGTGGCCTCGCTCGCGAAGTGAGGGGCGAAGCGGTAGGCTACCTCGCCATGAGCCGAAATCCCGCCGTCAGGGCGCTCAACAAGTGGTCGCGCAAGCTCCATCGCTGGGGGGCGATCCTTGTCCTCACGCCCCTGATTCTCGTCATCACGACCGGCCTGCTCCTGCAACTCAAGAAGCAGATCCCGTGGGTCCAGCCGCCGACCCAGCGGGGGCTGGAATCGGAGCCCTCGATCTCGTTTGAGCGCATTCTCGAGATCGCACGCTCGGTCCCCGAGGCCAGGATCGATACCTGGGGCGACATCGACCGCCTTGACTTCCGCCCGGATCGCGCGATCGTGAAGATCCGCGCCAAGAGCCACTGGGAGATCCAGATCGATACCTCCACCGACGACATCCTCCAGATCGCCTATCGCAGGAGCGACCTCATCGAGAGCCTCCACGACGGCTCGTTCTTCGGCGATCCTGTGAAGCTCTGGATCTTCCTGCCCACCGGCATCGTCCTGCTGTGCCTCTGGCTGACGGGTGTGTACCTGTGGTTCTTGCCGATTGTGGCCAGGCGGAACGGGCGAATCCGGCGGAGCAGGAAGAACGCTTCGGGCCAGTAGCTATGAGGTGACGCCGAGGGTTCTGCTCAGAAACTCCGCGAGAGCACTCCCAGGGTGATCACATCCAGCGTGCTGCGCACGTCGGAGATCGGGAACGCATCGAGGCAGTGGCGGGCCTGATTGACGAGCTCTTCGGCATCGCGCCGAGCCCCTTCGATCGCGCCTGACCTGGTAATCAGAACTCGCAGCTCGTCCTCGCTCTGAGAGTGTCCATCCGCGGCTGCCGACATCAGTTCGCCAAACCGCTCGCGATGGATCGCCTCGGCGCCCCCCAGGAATCGGATCATGGGCAACGTCAGCTTGCCCATGTCCAGATCGCGCCGAACCGACTTGCCGACGACCGCCTCGTCGCCTGTCAGATCGAGCAGGTCGTCCTGGATCTGAAAGGCCTGGCCCAGCAGATGCCCGAACTGGCGAGCGTTCTTGATCGCGTTCTCGTCGGCTCCCGCGTGGCGCACGCCCAACTCGCACGCGAGGGCCACGAGTTCGCCGGTCTTGCGGTCGATGATCTGGAAATAGGTCTGCTCATCGAGCGTGTAGTCGCCGCGATGGCTCAGTTGCAGCAGCTCGCCGGCGCAGACGGTCATGCTCGCCCGAGCCACCGCGAGCGACGACGCCTGATCGCCAAGCTGAGAGCACAGCTCGTACGCCGAGGCGATGAGATAATCGCCCAGGATGACCGCCGCCTCGTTGCCCCGCAGGTGGCTGATGGTGGGGCGTTTGCGCCGGAGCTCGGCCTCGTCGAGCACGTCGTCGTGAACGAGCGTTGCCATGTGGACCATCTCGACGACCGCCGCCGAGACCACATGCTCGTCGGTGATCCGTTCTTGGAGCGAAGAGTCCTGGTCGCCACTGGCCATGGCAAACAGCAGCACGAGGCTGGGTCGGAGCATCTTGCCGCGATACCCGCCCAGGTGGCGGATCAGGTCTGAGACAGCCTCGAGTTCGCTCTGGAGCTGCTGATCGAATCGAGCGGCGACGCGTTCAAGCGAGGCCTCAAGCGCCTCCTTGACGGGAGTGAGTTCTGGCGGGAGATCGAGCGTCGCGAGCATGGTCAACGGTAGGGAGGGTTCATCGAGGCCAGGGCCTCTACTGCTCGGCGACGATGTAGCAGATAAACGCCGCGTCGGCCTCGCCGACCTCGGCTGGGGTGAACTCGCCGTCGCCCTCGCCGTCCTCGTCCTCGCCTTCCCAGTAGATGGTGACCTTCGCAAATCCCGCCTCGAGGAGCAGTTCGCGGATCTCGGGCAGCGTCCAGAGCCTCCAGGTATAGCTGAACGCCTTCTTGAGCTTGGAGCGATCTTTGAAATGGAAGTGGATGAAGCAGTCCATCATGCCGCTGATCGGGTCGTAGCGGTGCTGGTCCCAGACGTAGGTGAACTTGCCGTCGATGTCGCGCTTCTCGCGCATCTCCCTCATGGACTCGTACCCGCCGTAGTGATCCAGGAAGAAGATTCCATCGGGGGCGAGGCTCTTGCGGACGGTCTCGAAATACCCGCGCATGGACTCCCGCTCCTTGAAGAGCCAGTAGCTGAAGTTCATCGCCAGGACGGCGTCCATGTTGACGGCATCGCCCGGCTCGAGCACGTCGCGGTTGATCAGCGTGACCCGATCCTGCGAGCTGGGGTCGAGCTCCGCGATGTTGTGGGCCTTGCCCCAATCCAGCGTGGGCTGGTCAATATCCAGGCCGGTGGCCAGATTCGTGTCTCGCCGCCCGATCCACTCGCACGACGTGTGCCCGGTGCCGCAAAAATCCTCCCGCAGGCGCACCGCGTGGCGCCCCCGCAGGGCTTTGAAGGTCTCATCCACAAAGTCGATCTCGGCCTCGACGTTCTGGACCGACATCTGGTAGAGCACATGGCGATCGGAGTTCGCGGCGGTAAACGCCTTCTTCTTTTTCTTGCCCGGTTTGCTCTTATTCGTCACGTCTGCGTCTGCCAGCGAAAGCGTTGATGATGTCATGGGCGGGAGTGTACCGACGCCGACGCTCTCACGCCCGTGCAGACAGCTTGAAATCTCCTATAGTCGTTCCCGAAAGTCCTTGGCGTCGCCCCGGACCGTCGGCTACACACGGAGGTCGCGATGAATCTGTCGATGGTCGGAACAGGGTATGTGGGGCTGGTCACCGGAGTCTGCCTTGCCAATACCGGCAACGACGTCCTCTGCCTGGACGTCATCAAGGAGAAGATCGACCGGATGCGAAAGGGCGAGTGCCCGATCTATGAGCCGGGGCTGACCGAGATGATGCGCCAGAACATCGAGTCCGGGCGTCTGCGGTTCACGACCGACCCGCGCGAGGCCCACCGCGACGCGGACATGATCTTCATCTGTGTCGGCACCCCCAGCGACGATCGCGGGCACACCGACCTGAGCTATATCGAATCCGCCGCCGACGCCATCGCAGAGGTGCTGATCGAGCTCGGCCCAGACCAGAAGCCCAAGACCATCGTCATCAAGAGCACCGTCCCCGTCGGCACGTGCAACCACGTCCAGGACCGCATCCGCGAGAAGGTCGGCCCGGATATCCCCTTCGACATCGGCAACAACCCCGAGTTTCTCAAAGAGGGCGACGCCATCCGCGACTTCGTCAAGCCCGACCGCGTGGTCTGCGGCGTCCAGAACGAGCGCGTCGCCCGCCAGTTCCGCGAGCTCTACGAGCCCTTCGTCCGCAACGGGCACCCCATCTTCACCATGGCCATCCGCTCCAGCGAGATGGTCAAGTACGCCTCCAACAACTTCCTGGCGACCAAAATCAGCTTCATCAACGAGATGGCGAACCTCTGCGAGGCCTACGGCTCGGACATCAACGAGGTCCGCACCGGCATGTGCGCAGACAGCCGCATCGGGCATGAGTTCCTCTACCCGGGCCTCGGCTACGGCGGGTCGTGCTTCCCCAAGGACACCCAGGCCTGCATCATGATGGGCGAGAAGGCCGGCGTGCCGATCGACCTCAGCCGGGCCGTCCACGCCGTCAACCAGAACCAGCGCGAGCTGTTCTTCAAGAAGATCACCAGCCACTTCGACAAGAACGCCGGCGGGACCAGCGGCAAGAAGCTCGCCTTCTGGGGCCTCGCCTTCAAGCCCCGCACCGACGACGTCCGCGAGGCCCCGGCCCTGTCATTGGTCTCCAACGCCCTCGCCGCGGGCATGAGCTGCGTCGGCTACGACCCCGTCGCCGGGGAGAATGCGAGCAGGGAAATCGGTTCGGGCCTGGCGATCGCACACGACATGTACGAGGCGGCGCGGGACGCCGATGCCGTGGTTATCTCCACCGACTGGGACGAGTTCAAGAGCCCGGACTTCGGGCGCCTCAAGGAGGCGATGAACTCGCCGATGATCTTCGACGGGCGGAACCTGTACCGTGTCGAGCAGATGCGCGATCGCGGGTTCGGCTATGTGTCGGTGGGGCGAGAGGCTGTTGATTTGGGCTGAGTCAGTTGCTGGTGCCGGGATCCATGTTGCCGACCAGCAGCATGACGGTCGGAATCAATGGTCGTTAGACCTGGAGGCCGCTTGCTCAGTGAGACGCTGGCGAAGGGCTGGGTAATGCGTGTGAAACGAGGACAGAATTCTCTGAGTTGGGCGCTTCTTGCCGTCTCGTGGCTTCTGTTCGCGGGCATATGCCTCTGGTTTTCGATCGTGAGCGGGCTGGCACGACATTCCTTGGGTCACAACAGGAGTCTCTTGATCGAGAGTGACAGTGTGACACACGATGACGTGCGTCACATGGCCGATGAGGCTCGGAGCATCCTCTGGAACTTCATCGATGGCCCCGCATCCATCGCCGCGATTGTCAGCTTTGTGATATTCTTGCTATTGGCGACGGCGGTACTCATCCGACTGGTTCGTGGGTGGCGGGGCAACAGGGCGAGACATGCCGGCGATTCAGAATGACCGGAGGTGACACCCAGTATCTTGCTAGCGTGTCCTGTCAGATTGACCACACAGACTGGCTCGACCTCGCTCGATCTCTGCCCGCCGCCTCCATCGACCTCCTCTACGCCGATCCACCATTCAACACCGGCCGCTCCCAACGCGGCTCGCTTCGCTGCGCGAACGCGTTACAGACACCCTCGCCCTCTGGTGCGCACGCCAGTTCACCGCGAACGAGTCCGCCGGCCCGAAAACCCGATCTTTTGCGGGTCGCCGGGCATGGTGCTATAATCGGCAGTCTCATCGCCGGTCTCTGAATGGTTCGCTTCCTGTTCTAGTCTAGTGAAGCCAACGTCAGGACCGGGCGTCCCCGAACGCATTCGGGGTGCTGCGGAGTGAAAGAACCCGCTATCTGGCGAGCCCGCCGGGCCTTTATCGCATCTCGCGATTGGGGAGGTTGGCTTGTGGGTGGCTGTCTGTGAGGAATGAATGCGCCAACTGCGTGGAGTCGACGGTCGAGAGGATCCACTCCGGGGCGGGTTGGCAGGACGCACAGGCGTGATCGATGAAGCAATCGACTTGCGGGCGCAGCGCGCCGTCCGGGAGCTTCCGTCTCGCCTGATTCGACGCGAAGCACCTGATCGCGACGTGACCACGGCCCTTCTCCTGGCTGCGGGGATGGGAACACGCCTCCTCCCACGGACGAGCGATTCTCCCAAATGCCTGACCGAGGTCTGCGGGATACCCATTCTCGGGAGGCTTGTCTCCGGCCTGGTCGCAGAGGGCTTCGAACGACTCGTCGTGGTCGTTGGGCACTACGGCGAGCAGATTTGCGAGTACCTGGATCGACACGCGCTCGGGCTGGACATCCAGTGCATCGAGTGTCCCAAGTATGCAACCACGAACAACATCTACTCGCTCTGGGTGGCGAGCGCGCACCTCCGAGCACCGTTCGCGCTCATCGAATCGGACCTGGTGTTTGATTCGAGGCTTCTGGGGCTGATGCGAACGAGCAATCGCATCGCTGTCGCCAAGTTCCGCTCGAACATGAACGGCACGACCGTGTCGTTCGACAGCGCCGGCCGCCTCGCGTCGTTCCGCGTCGGAGCGACCCTCGCCGATCGTCTGGCGTACAAGACCGTCAATCTGTACAGTTTTTCGCCTCAGCTCTGGCAGGAAATCGGTCGCAGGCTGGAACAGCGCATCCGATCCGGCAGGGTGCATGACTACTACGAGGTTGTATTCGCGGAAATGGCCCGTGAGGGACTGCTGCCTCTTCAGGCGGTGAGTTTCGATGACGGACGATGGTACGAGATCGATACGTCGGAGGATCTGACCGCCGCCGCGAAGCTCTTCTCAGAGTCGGCGTAGCATGGTCCCGGAGCGTCAGGAGCAGACGCCGATGCCGCCTGGTCCGAGCACTCGATCAAACGCGATCTACCGAAACCTCCCGAACATCGTCTCGATTCTCGGCGTGCTGCCGCTGGTCATCCTGACGCTGGATGACGGATTCGTCTACCTCTGCGCGCTGATCCTCTTCAATAACTTCATGGACGACCTTGACGGGATCTTGGCGGTCAAGCTGGATCTGCGGAGCGCCTTTGGTGCTCGCCTGGACAACGTGTGCGACGCCGTGGGGCACATTCTTGTCGTGATGGTCCTTGGCGCTCATTATGGCGGCGTCGTTCTGGGATTCAGCCTGCTCGCCGCAGGAGCGATCCTCGTCCGTATCGTCCAGCGGCTGGATCCGTCGCCTCCGTCAGGAATCGGAACGCCGACCAATGAGCTCATGCGACACATCCTGCTCGTGCTCGTTCTCCAGGAACTGCTCGGGGGCGATGTCACTGTCTATCTGGCCATCGCGCTGTTTCTGAACTCGGTGTCGATGCTTGTTCCGTTTTCGATGCCTCATCTCGTGCGGTCGCGGGCGAAGTCCATCGCGGCGGTTCTGGCGGTCAATGTCGTGCTGGTTCTCGCCTGGTGGGTCCCGATAGCGGCCCCGTTCGTGGGCGTGGCGTTCTTTGGCGCCTACCTCTACTCCTTCGCGGTGAGCGGGCGCCCATGGCTCTCCAGGGATTGAGCGTGGCGTTCGTCGCCAAGGCCGCTCACATCAGCGTGCCATCGGCGTTAGAGTTCGTCCGTGGCGTCGCGCATCGAACAGGCCGATTGGTTGGATTTCGTTGGAACGCTCCCACCACAGAGCATCGATGTGCTCTATGCCGACCCCCCCTTCAATACCGGGCGGGCGCAGAGGGGCGGCGAGGGCCTCACCTACCCCGACACCTGGCCCTCGGTCGACGCCTGGCTCGCCTGGCTCGGAGAGCGCCTCACGGCCACCCTTCCCGCCCTCCAACCCACCGCCTCCATCCTCCTCCACGTCGACTGGCGCACCAGCCATCACGCCCGCCTCCTCCTCGACGACCTGCTCGCCCCCGAGAACTTCGTCAACCACCTCATCTGGTCCTACGGCCTGGGCGGGTCCTCCCCCCGCCGATTCGCCCGAAAGCACGACGACATCCTCTTCTACGCCATCGACCCCGAGCGGTACTTCTTCGAGCCGCCCATGGTCCCCGCGACCAGCAATCGCATGAAGGGCGAACTCAAGAAGGCGACCGACCTGCTGGAAATCCCTGCCATCAACAACATGGCCTCTGAACGCACCGGCTATCCCACCCAGAAACCCATGGCCCTGCTGGAACTGCTCATCGGGGCGTGCTGCCCGCCCGCCGGCACGGTCCTCGACCCGGTCTGCGGCAGCGGCACGACCCTCGCCGCGGCGGCCTCGCTGGGACGATCAGCCATCGGCTGCGACATCAACCCCGATGGCGTCGCCATCGCCCAGAGCCGCCTCGCCCAGGGTCGCTAGCCAGAGATTCTCTCGCACGCGATTCCCGAAAGGCAACAGGCGAGAATCCGACTACCATCGCTGGCATGCCCTGGAAACTCTTCCGTCTCTACCAGCGCAAGAAGATCATCAATGTCAATGTGAACATTGTCGCCGCGGGTCTGCTGGCGATTGTCATCGCGGCCTATCCGGTGCACGTCGTCGCGGGCCTGATCAACAGCCATCTGGGGGGCTGGGTGCAGTGGGCCATCCCGCTCGCCGCGGCGCTCATCGACGGGGTCATCGACGTGGCCATCTACTTCAGCCTGCACTGGCTCGCCAACCACTGGAGGCCGCTGAAGCCGGTGAGCGAGGCCGACCGGAGGCACCACGCGAAGAAGGAGAGGTTCTGGCGGACGGCGACGTTCATCCAGGCCGAGCGCTACCTGCTCAGCCCCATCTTCTACTTCATCGCGATGGGCGGCATGTGGCTCCTGCACGAGAAGGGAGGCATGGGCGACGCCGCCGCCTTCGTCACATCCTTCAGCACCGCCATCATCGTCACCCGGATCATCCACACCGTCTGGGGTATGTGGAGCGGGCGCTTCGCCGAGCCCGACCGAGGCCCCGAGGGCGCAGACTAGATCAGATCGCCAAAAGAGGCCCTGGCGCAAGCCTGGGCTTCCAACACATCCACAACTACCAAACCGTACTCGGCGATCCAAGGAATCCCAAGCTCGCGCATGGGCCTCAACTCAACTCAAGCCCACATCTGCCGGCTTACCCTCCCCCCATGTGCGGCATCGCCGGCATCCTGAGAATCCAGGACCCCCAGCAGGGTCTGCTCCCGCCCCGCGAGGCCATCCCCGAGGCCTGGCTCGACATCCTCGATGAGTCGATCAAACATCGCGGCCCCGACGGCCAAGGGCGCTTCCGCGATCGCGCCATCCGCCCCGACGGCAAGGTCGTCGACGTCGCCCTCGTCCACCGACGGCTCGCCATCATCGATCTGTCAACGAAGGCCGCCCAGCCGATGGTCATCGAAGGCCTCGACAGAGCCGCGAGCGCAAGCTCGCGATGGAGCGCCCAAGAACCGACGCCGCTCCAACCCGCCCCCGACGCCCACGGCCTCCCCGCTCTCATCTCCCGCGAAGGCACGCCGTACGAACCGATCCGCGCCCACTGCTGCCCCAAGTGCAACACCCTCACCGCCATCGCCTTCAACGGCTGCATCTACAACCACAAGGAACTCCGTAAGGAACTCCAAGCCCTCGGGCACGAGTTCTTCACGGATCACTCCGATACCGAGGTGCTGGTGCATGGGTGGTGTGAGTGGGGCGGTGAGCTGTGGCCTCGGCTTGAAGGAATGTTCGCAATCGTGATTTGGGATTCGAATCGAGGGGAGCTCGCCTACGCCACAGATGTCTCGGGCGAGAAGCCCATGTTCCATGCACGTTCAGAGCCGCACACGGCAAACTTAGATATTCACGCGTATTGCAGCACGCCAGCCGGCATGATTCGCCTTCAGCAAGCAGTCCCAGTAATGACGCCGTCGCCGGCAGTCGGCGAATGTGTCAGGCATTGGTTCGAGCAAGACTGGGATCTTTCAAGGGCGCTCCCGTGGGGAGACACGTTGAGCCCAAACCTAGCGAGCCATCGCGAAGTGTGCCATACCAGCTCATTTGACATATGGGAACTCAATGACCGGAAGGGTGCTGTGCTCGATGCGAACAGGGCGGAACAACTCCTGCGGGAATCGGTTCACTCACGCCTTGAAGCAGACGTGCCACTCGGTGTGTTCCTCTCCGGTGGCGTGGATTCCTCGCTCATAGCGATGCTTGCAAAGCAGCATGCTGGCGAGGTCTCGACATTCACGGTCAAGATGCCCAGTGAACGATTCGACGAGTCCGAGTTAGCGAAAATAGCGGCTCGGTCGATCGGCTCACGCCATACGACTCTCGACTGCGATCCCTCACCAGCCGAGGATCTCATCGAACTGATCACCCACTTCGGCGCTCCCTTTTCCGATAGCTCACTCCTGCCCTCACATTGGGTCAGCCGCGCAACGCGATCGGTTGCCAAGGTGGCGATGGGAGGAGATGGTGGAGACGAGCTGTTCGCTGGCTACCGCCGCCACGCCGCGGCGTGGTGGTTGTGGAAACATCGCCGAAGAGTCAAGCTTGCCTTGGCTATGGGGCTCGTCAAGATTGGGAGCAATGTTCGTGCGAAGAGACCAGGATCATTCGCCGATCGAGTAGGCAAACTGATGACGCTGTTGAGGTCCAGCGAAACAAACCCCGATGCCTTTGCGTTGCGTGACCTATGGGACCTGTATGGCCGACAAGGATCAGAGCCTGGAGTGGGCCGCCCCGTTGAAGTGCCCAGTCGCTTCCAAAATCTTCCATTCCATGATTTTGAGTGGTACCTACCGAACGACATTCTTTGCAAGACCGATACCGCCTCCATGGCCGTTCCGCTCGAAGTTCGATCGCCGTTTCTTTCGCGCGCATTGATTCAGGCTTGCCTCTCAGCGCCATTATCCTCCCTCATGCCCCACGGCAAGCGCAAAGGCCTCCTCAAACAAGTCGCCTTAAAATACCTCCCACCCGAGATCGTCAATCGCCCGAAGCAGGGCTTTGCCATTCCCATTGGCGACTGGTTCCGCTCGGACTACGGGCAGATGCGCCAACTCCTCTACGACCACCTCGAGTCCGCCGAGCCGTTCCCGGATCTGCCATTGGAACTCAACATGGACTTCGTCCGCCAGATGCTCAAAGAGCACGACCAAGCCGGCGAGAAGAGTTTCAATCCCTGGCACGGACGCGATCACTCCCAGCGCCTGTACATGCTGCTCGTGCTGAGTATCTGGTGCAAGTGGTTGCAGGGATTGGGCAAGTAGAGGCCCTGGCGCAAGCCAGGGCTCTTCCGGATCGCGCAGGTGGCGACGCAAGAAGAAGAGCCCAGGCTCGCGCCAGGGCCTCTTTTCGAGACACAACAGGAGAGCCCTACCCAGGCCCGCCCGGCTGATCCACACGCCGCATATGCACGTCCATCTGCGGATACGGAATCCCGATCCCGGCCTTGTCCAGCGCGACCTTGACATCCCGGGTCAGCCGCTCTTTCACCTCCCAATAGTCCGACGTCGGGCTCCAGATCTTGACCGTCCAGTCGAGTGCGCTGCCGCCCAACTCGTCGAGATACGCGACCGGATCCTTCTCGACCCACCTGCCCTCGACGTTGCGTGCGGCGTCGATCAGCACGTCGCGGGTCTTGTCGATATCCGCCTCGTACGTCGTGCCGACCTTGACATCGACGCGCCGCGTCCCGTGAAACGTCACGTTCTCGATATTGCCGTCCCAGATCGCGCTGTTGGGCACGATCAGCCGTCGGTTGTCCGACGTATGGAAGGTCGTCATGAATAGATCGATGGTGTCAACCGTGCCGCTGACGCCGCCGGCGCGGATGAAATCGCCGACCTTGAACGGGCGGAAGATCAGCAGCATGATCCCCGACGCGAAGTTGCCCAGCATTCCCGAGAGTGCCATGCCGATGGCGAACCCCGTCGCCGCGATCACCGCCGCGAAACTTGTTGTCTCGATGCCGAAGGTCTGGAGGATGGCCAGCACGCCGAGCACGATGATGGCCCAGCGCGCGATCTGCCCGAAGAACCGCGCAAGCGTTTCCTCCACATGAGCCTTGCGAGCGGCGCCGCCGATGATCCTTCGAGCCCAGCTGGCGACGAACAGCATGACCAGGATGAGAATCACGGCCTTGGTGAGAGGCCAGCCAATGATCTCCCAGAGCAGCCCGATATCACCGTCGACAATCGCCTGCCAGAGGCTCTGGGTCTTTTCGCTCAGATCAGATGCCCCATAGGGTCCAGGTGAACTCGCGCCCGGCGCCTGATCATCTTGTAGAAACATGTGAACCTCCCCGGGATTCTGCGTCGCCTAGAACTCCCACACCAGCATCGCGAAGTACGCGAAGTCGTTCTTCTTCGAGTCGCCGCCCGGCGTCGAATCGTACCGGTCCTCGACCCCGATCCGCAAGCTCATGTTGACCTCCGGATCGATCAGCATCTCCCACGCCGCGTTCGCGACAACGCGAAAATCACCCGTCTCGCCGAGATCAGGATACAGCGTCGCGTCCGCGGTCAGCTTCTGACGCTCTGTCAGTTGATGCGACAGGCTGGCGCCGATGAGCCCCTCGGGGCGGATCGAGTTGTCCGACCCGCCGATCTCCCGGCTGAGCCCCAGCCCGGCACGCCCCAGCAGCGTGGTCTTGTCGTTGTCGATGAGCTCATAGCCCAAGCCGCCCGCCGAAGCGACCCGCCATTCCCAGTCCTGAAAGTTGTCGAACTCCGCGCTGCCCTCGCCGAACACACGCCACCTGGAATCCTCGAGCTTCCAATCGTTCAACAGCCCCGCGAAGAACCGGCTCTCGGAGATGTCGCCGTCGTCGGTCGCGTAGGTGTACAGCGCCGTGGCGTTGGTCGTCATGAACTCGGTATCGCGGGTCCCATCGATCGCGCCGCGCAGATTCGTCCGCTCGGTGTTGCCCGAAGCGCCATTGAGCCCGAGCGCGACGTTGCCGGTCCAGCCGTCCCAGATGCTCGCACGCTGCGCAGGCTCGATCTCCTCGCCGATCTCTTCGCCCGTCGAAATAACCTCGGGCTCGCTCGCCGGCTCATCCTCTTGAGCAAACACCGGCAGACACAGCCCCATGCCCGCCGCACCCGCGCCGAACAGCTTCCACCTTCGGTCCATCTCACCCTCCCATCAGAACAGGCCCAATACCAGAGAATCCGGGCGACCCTCCGCCCGCCGGAGCGAGTAGATTAGGCGACCCACGTGCTCAGCCCTGTCCTGGCACCCCCCCTCTTCCGATCCGCCCGCCCTGGTCAAGGTATAATCATGTATGCGCAGCGAGGCGGCCGCGCACGCCCGCTTGTTCCAGGGGCATGTGAGGAAAGTCCGAGCACGGAAGGGCAACGACGGTGGGTAACGCCCACCCGCCCGAACAACTCCAGGCCTCTGGTTTGGAGGTGGTCGCGGGCGAGGGAAAGTGCAGCAGAAAGCAAACCGCCGATGGCTCTGGCATGCCGGAGCACAGGCAAGGGTGAAACGGTGCGGTAAGAGCGCACCGCCCGCCTGGTGACAGGCGGGGCACGGCAAACCCCGTCGCGTGCAAGCCCAAGCAGTCCCCGGGGTAGATCGGCTCTCCGAGCCGATTTTCCCACGCCGCCCCCGCGGAAGGGGACGGGTAGGGTGCTCGGGTCAGGATTCGGTGAGAGCCGAACCCAAAGCCCGGACCGCGTTGGCAACAGCGCGGCTAGAGGAATGGTCGCCCAGGATGGCCCCCTAGGGGGAGCGGGTTCTTCGGACCCTGCCGTCCGCCCTCACAGGCGGGACCATCCGGACAAAACTCGGCTTACACGCTGCGCCGACCACCATTCGCGGGCCTCTGGGCATACCCAGGGGCCCGCGGCCTTTTCTAATGGGCACAGTTTGCCGAGATACATACCATGAACCTTGCCACCTTCATCCGGGCCAGCGGGGCCGCCCACCGACGGTTCAACGGCGACCTCCGTGTCGCCCTCGGCGGGCACGCCGAGATGCTCCTGCCCAACGCCCTGTTCTTCTGCGCCGCCGGCGTCATCGCGGGCTACTACGACCAGGGGCACCACGCCCAGGCCGGCGAGGCCTACGCATCACTCCGCCAGGAAGTCTCGGTGTATCTGTCCAAGAAGGGCTTCGCCAACGCCGGCGAGCAGTTCGACAGCCGGGTCAAGATCCTGATCGACGCGTGGCTGACGGACCTGTCGCTCAGCAGCCGCGTCTCGCGCCACCTCGCCGAGGTCTTCAGCGCCCTGTGCACGACCGATCGCCCAGACGTTCGCCGGGGCGACCTCGTGCCCTCGCTGAGCACGCTGGAGCACATGGAAGAGTTCTCGGAACTTACCGAGGAGGGACGCAAGCTCATCGAGAAGGCACGGACCGACCCCCGGGCGATCCCGATTCCCATCGACGGCAAGCCGCTCTGGAAGATCCAGGAACACCTGTGCGCCTGCTACAAGGCTTTCTTCTCGGGCCTCGACGACCCCTCTGCGCGTCTCTTTGCAGCGTGATCCGCTCATGCCGTCCGCCCTTGGTTCTTTGGGCAAACACACATCAGCCTTCGGCGTCGGATGACGCTTCTCGGACCAAGACCGTCCTTTCGTGGTTTCCCTAGCTCGCACAGTCGGCACATGATCCGGACCCAAATCGCACTTAGAGCACGCCAATAGGTGAAGTTCATCACTCGATCAGCCGATGGCCGGTGCGTCGGATCAGAGGGGCACTCAACGCGAAGTGTCCGCAGTTGTCGCACGGTGAAACGTAACTAGGGTAGTCGTAACAAGGGGTGCTTCGATGAACGATCATGCAAGGCAAGTGATGCGCGGTGCGCAGAACACAAAGCGCAGTCTTATTTGTCCAGCCATCAGCTGCATGGCGCTGTTCATGCTCGCGGGGTGCACCATGAGCAGCGGAACCGACGTGCACACGCCGTCGGCGAGCATCGATCCAGACGGCGTTCATGGCGTCTATACCCCCTCGTGGTTTGAGGAGAAGTCAGACAAGGCGGGCGTCGATGCCCGTTGGCTGAGCGAGGCCCAGGTACGGATCTCCGATGTCGAGGCGCGTCGCGCCGGTGCACAGGCGGCGCTTGTGCAGGCCGATGCCGAGCGAGCCGAGCGGTTTGCGGCGTCCGACGCCCAGATGCAACAGTACATGAGCGATCACACGTCCGGGCGGGCACGCGCCTCGATGCTCCGCGAGTCGTACAGAACCAAGCTCGATGAGATGCTGACCCGTTCTGAGGCGCAGCAGGATGTGTATTCCTCCCAGATCCGTCGCGATCAGACCATGCTGGGTGCCCAGACCAAGGAATGGAGAGGCGAGATTGAGGGGATGCGGGCCGAGGCGGACTCTGAGATGGAGTACGCACTGGCCCAGCACGAGGAAATGCTGGCCCAGCGAGACGGGGTGGAGTCGCGTGGTCGTGTGGATCTCAATAGGATGCGTCAGGTTATTGACCTGCGAGAGTCCCGCACCCACGCTCAGCTCATGGCGCTGCGAGCCGAGGCGTCGGCGACCGGTGAACAGAGCAACGCGATGATCTCCGAGCTCGATCAGCAGATCGACACCGAAGGTCGCGTGACCCAAGCGACGGTCGATGGCATGACCAGAAGGGCCGCGTCTATCAAGGAGCAGGCCAGGGCGAGCGCGATGGAACTTCGTGCCGAAGCGAACGCTGTGGAAGAGACCGAGACCGGGAACTCCCTGAACGCCCGCAATGCCGTTGCCAAGTCCCGTTTCGATAGCGCCGCAGCTGATGCCCGGCTGCTGCGATCAAGGGCCGACGCGTTCGCCCACCAGTCGCTGGCTCAGGTCGAGCGGGCTCGCGCAGAGTCGCGGGCGGCGTTGGATAAGGCTGAGCTCGGATACAACAACCAACTCGACTCGATCAACAGCGGGCGGCGTGCAAGCCTCGCCCAGATCGAGGCGAATCGTGCCGAAGCCGGACGCATCGAGCGTTCGGCTCGTGCGGAGTTCCTCAAGGCCGAGGCCCAGGCGCGTGCCGACGCGATTCGCGAGCGATCCTCGCACGCGAAGGCTGTGAGCGAAGAAGAGTTCAATGTTCTGGTCGCTCAGGCATCGGTCGAGGCGGCGCAGATTAATGCCAGAGTCTCCCGCGAGGTTGCCAATCAGCTCAAGGTCGGCAACATCACGCTGCCGCTGCCCGAGCGTGAGGGCAAGTACTCCAATCGCATGATCGCTCCTGAGCTGATCCTGCCATCGTTAGGAAGCGGGAACGTGGATCCCCAGCATGTGGTGAACCTGAAGACAGAGCTCGCAAGAGCGGTGCTGACGCGTCGTGACATGGATATGACCGAGGCGAACCTGTTCGCCTCGCTCGACGAGCAACTGGCCAATGCCCAAGCCGCCTGGCAGCAGGCACAGAGCGACGCGGAAGTCCGTGATGCGTCGACCAGTTCGCTCCGCCGGCGTGGCGAGGCCAAGGCCGACAGGGCGCTCGCCGCCGCCGAACGCCTCTTCGACGAGGCCCGCGCCGAGTTCGATTCGGCCAAGGTCGGTGCCAGGTCGTTCAAGCGAGAGGCAACTGCCGAGGTTATCGAGCTTCGTGCCGAGGCCGACTCGATCGAGACTCGCGCGTCGGTTGCCGCGTCGCAACTGCTGGCACAGGCCGAGGCGATCCAACAGATCGGTGAGACAACGGCCCGTAGTCTGGCAGCGAAGCGTGACGCCGAGAGGATCCGCGGAACGGCACTCTCAAGCCAGATCCTGGCCGACGCTGGTTCGCTGGAAGAGTCCGAATCCGCGACGGTCGCACTGATGGCCGGCCAGGCCGCCGCAGCGGAGCGGATTCTGTACAGCGAGCTCGCCCGCATGGACCAGGCTGCATCGAGCTTCCGTGCCATCGCACAGGCGACATTCGACGAGTCCATCGTGGAATCAGACGCTTACGAGCAGATCACCCGGTTCCGTAATACCGAGCTGGCCGCGTCCACCGACGCCTTGCGACGCATGGCCGACGCGGATCTGAACTACCGGCGTGAGCTCGCCTCATCGAACCGGTTGCTCGCACAGGCCTCGGTCGAGCGTGAGCTCGCCGACATCGAATCTCGCCTAGGGATCGACTCCGCCCAGGAGATGATGGCGAGGGCCGGGATCGACCGCGATGCGCGTTTGGCCTCGGCGTCGATCGCCGAGCAGTTTACGATCGCCGACGCCGAGGAACTCGCCACGAAGTCGCTCTTCGACTCGCGTGTCGTGCTGACCCGGGCCGGTCGCAATCGTGACTTCGCCTCCAGCTACCTCCGCCAGCAGCAGGACTTCCAGCGCACCCAGCAGGCGCTCGCCGCCGCCGCCGCCTTCGAGGAGATGTCGGCGACCGCAATGGCACGCCTCGACAGCGCGGTCCGCTCGTTCGAGCGCACCGAGAACCCGGACTGGGCAAGCCGCCTGGCTACCCCGCCACTGTTCGCATCGCCGACCAACGTCGCGATTGTGAATGAAGACGCCGAGCGGAGTTTGATCCTGCCACCGGAGTTCGTCAACGTGCCGATCGAGTTCGTGACAGTCCCCGACCCCGAGTGATCATCTGTCCAACAGACCAAGGCCCGCGGCGTTCTCGCCGCGGGCCTTTTTTTATTTGAGCTGTCGATCCGAGCTACACAAAGAGAGGAAAGTTCAATACGCCTATTTCTTGGATTTCTTCCGCTTCCTACGGCGTTCTTCGTGCAGAGCGGCCACCACACGCTCGGCATACCTCTCTGGCAGGCGCACGAGTTTCGTGGCGCGCGTGTCGATCGTCCGATGCTTGCGGTCCGGCGTGCGCACAAACACATACGGCAGGCACACCGCCCGCACCCGCAGCGGCACGCTGTCCCACGCCCGCACCGTCACGCTCCGCACCTCCGGCTCGCGATACGCCTCCGAGCACCCCGAGATGAACTGTATCGAATGCTCGAACTCGCAGACGTACATCCGCGGCTCGATGTCCTCAGGACCGATTGGCTTGATTATTGTGCTTTGCATGGCGAACTTTCACGGTCAACGCCCCAGCCGCGGCGAGCCGCGCGGGCGCATGGAACAACGGAAAAACGAATCTCTCGATTGGCGAAAATGAGTGGGGGAGTCGCCGGGCTCAGCCGGCGAACAAGGCGCAAATCGACACCGCTTGCCGTATCTGGCTGGGTGTCCGCTTGAGATGGCGATTCATGACGCGCACGGTCCATACTCCTCGGTTCGGGACGATACTTGGCGCAAACCGAGTTGAAGTCAAGCAGCCAAAGGAGGCCCTGGCGCAAGCCTGGGCTCGGTGCCGTTCACGGCGCAACATGTATCGCGGATGAAAGAGGAGCCCAGGCTCGCGCCAGGGCCTCTATGTTCTTCCCACAACACACACAATAAAATCCTCTCCCAACTCCTCCGGATCCGTGATCGCAAGCGCGTACGCCCTCCCCTCATCATCCACCGCGTCGGGCATCTTGCTGAAGACCTCGCTGCTCGCAAACCCCGCCTCGCGCATCGCGTCCCGCAACTCCGGCACGCTCCACAGCCGCCAACGATACACGAACGCGTCGTGCAGCTCTTCCTCGATGGTCCCGCCGCGATCGATCCGAAAATGCATCGCGTTCTCGACAATTCCAGTCAACGGATCGGCCTCGCGCTGTTCCCAGGTGTACCGCACCCGCCGCCCATCGGGCGCTCGATGCGTCCGATGGACGTGCCCGATGCGGTACGCGGAGTCTCCGCCGTAGGTGTCGCAGATGAACACGCCGCCCGCCTCCAGTCGTGACCTGCAGCGAGCGAGATACCGCACCAGCTCCGCCCGATCATGGATCTCCCCGATCGAGAAGTTCCCGACGAAGATGATCTCGCCCCGATCCGTGCTCTCCAGAGCATCGGCGCACCGCAGCGTGAGTCGGGGCGTCTGGCCCCTCGTCGCGCGGGCAAGCACTTCCTCACTCAGATCGACCCCGACCGCCGAGCTATCCTCGACCATGTCGCACCATGCCCGCCCGACCGCTGCGGTCCCGCAAAAATCCTCGCACAGCACGGTGGGCTCGCCCCCGTGCATCGCGCGAAGGAACGGCACAAGATCGGTCGCCGATTGCACGCACAGCTCATACAGGTCGTGGCGGTCCATGGGAGAAATATAGCCAGAGGGCTAGATGTCCAAATGGCCAGATCAGAACCGAGCGATCACGACTCCGAATCTGGCCCTTTGGCCATCTGGCTCTTTGGCCCTTTCTACGCCATCCGCACCCACTTGATCAGCGTCCGAAAGTTCGGCGGCTTGCCGTACATCAGCACCCCGATCCGGAAGATCTTCGCCGCCGCCCAGACCGCGAACATCACGCTCAACACGCCGATGACAATCGCGACGGCGTGCTGCCAGATCGGGACCGGGTCGGACCCGGCCTCTCGCAGCACCATCGCAAACGGGCTGATGGGCGGCAGGAATCCCATGATCGTCGCAAACGTCGAGTTCGGGTTTCGCGTCAGCGGCATCATCAGCAGCAAGGGAATAATCAGAACCATCATCACCGGCGTGAGCAGACTCTGAGCCTCGATCACTTCGGTCACGGCGCTGCCGATCGCAGCCATCATGGTCGCAATCAAGAAGAACGCGATGAAGAAGTACACGATCACCAGCCCGAGGCTGGAGATCGGGATGAGATCCAGAAAGCCGAACCGATCGAGCGCGACCAGCCCGATCGTGAGGTAGATTCCAAGGATCGTGAGGGCAACAACCATCTGCCCGATGATTTTTCCGGTCATCAACTGGCGCGGGCTCACGGCGCTGAGCAAGACCTCCATGACTCGGTTGGATTTCTCGGTAATCACGGTCGTCATGAGATACTGCCCGCCGGTCATCACACTGATCCAGATCAGCATCATGAATCCCATGGCGATGAAGATATTGACAACACCGCCCGCGCTCTCGCGCTCGCCGCTCTCGGTCACTTCGATCGGCTTGCCTGCGTTTACGATCGAAATCGAGTTGAATGTCTCCGAATCCATACCCGCCTCTTCGATCCGCGCTTCGCGAATAATCTTGCGCAGTTTCTGCCTCAAGGGATTCTGAAATCGATCATCGAGGTTTGACCGAATGTAGAGGGTGTAAGCGCCGTACTTCTTATCGCTCGGGCTCACCGCGTGCTCATCGATGAGAACGACTGCGAGCTCGACGCCGTCAAACGCGGTCCCTTCTCGCAGCTTGTCTTTCTCTAACTCCAGATCAGAGTCCACCGCCAACGCCACGACCTCGATTTTGGGCAGCTTGCCGTATTGCTGGTCAATTGCCCGATCTGTCGCATCGCCCCCCATCTCGCCCAGTGCCTCACCGGCTCCCTCGCCCATGGTCTCATCCAATGCTTCGTTGGTCGCTTTTTTCTGCTTCTCTTTCAGATCCTCTTGCTCGGCCGCCAGGTATTCCGGCTCCCAGACCGCACCGAGCATGCTCGTCAATGTCCGTTCTTCGGCACCCGTCCACCCCGTCTGGTCAATCACCAGGATCTTGCCAACATACCTCGGCGAGTCGTTATTTATCAGCTTCGGAATAAGCGTCATCGCAACGATCATGATGGCCGGAAATACCAGCGTCCCGATTACAAACCCCTTGGTCGAAACCGTTGAAACGAACTCGCGGACGGCGATCTGAAGGGTCCTGCTCACGACGCCACCTCGACCTTCTCCGACTCTCGGAGTTCCGCTCTGATCTCGGTCTCGCTCTTGCCGCTGCCGGTCTGCACCATGTCGATAAACACGTCCTCAAGCGTTGGCTGGCGCAACTCGATCCGCCTCGCCGCGACACGCGCCGCGACCTCGCGCATGGCGTCTCGCGGCTCCAGCGAGTCGCCCAGGTGGACGACCGCCATCCCATCGATCCGCTCGATCTCGCGGACGCCCGCGATTCCCTCCAGCCGCTCGAAGTCGGCGCGATCCAGCAGGTCCACCTGGATCGCCCGAGGCGCATACCTCGCCCGGATCTCATCCAGCGTGTTGTCCAGCACCTTCTGCCCCTCGTTGATCATCACGATGTGATCGCACAACTGCTCGGCCTGGTGCATGACATGCGTGCTGAAGATGATGGTCGCCCCACGTCCGTGCTGCTCGACGAAAAGATCCCGCATCAGCCGCATGTTCACGGGGTCCAGCCCGCTGAACGGCTCATCGAGGATCAGCAGCTCCGGCTCGTGCAGCACGCACGCGATGAACTGCACCTTCTGCTGCATCCCCTTGCTCAGCTCCTCGCACTTCTTCTTGATCTCCGCCTCGAGCCCCACCCGCTCGAGCCAGTCGTGGATCCGCTTGTTGAGGGCCGCCCCCCCGTCGAGCCCCTTCAGCCGCCCCAGGTACGCCAGAAACGCCCCGACCTTCATCTTCCGATAGACGCCGCGTTCCTCGGGCAGATAGCCGATCTGGTCCTTGCTCTCGACAGCGCTGGCCTTGCCCAGCACGCTCAGGCGACCCGAATCCGGGAAAATAATGCTCATGATCATCCGGATGGTCGTCGTCTTGCCCGCACCGTTGGGCCCGATGAACCCGTACATCCCGCCCTCGGCGACCCGTAGATCCAGGCGATCCACGGCGGTCTTCTCGCCGAACGTCTTGGTCACGTCTTCAATTATGATCGCGTCGCTCATCGCATCTCCACGAGTATCCCCGTCCATTCCTGCCCGTCCAAGGCCCGATCGTCAGGAAGGGCGCTGCTCTTCCCAATCAAAGGCCCGAGCGTCTGGACGGGCGACTCCGTCACTCCCGCATCTTCACGACCTCATCCAATCAACGCCGATCCGACCCCACAATTCTGACCCTGGACCCCAGACCCTCAACCCCAGACCCCATCCCGCCACCGACCGCCTCGACGCCAACCCCATCCTTGGGAACCCGAGCCCCCTATTTTCTCCACATGCCCTTCCGCCTCCAGGACATCCCCAAGGCCCTCGCCGAGCGCCTCGACGCGCTCTCCGCCCAGCACCACGAGCTGGTCCAGAAGCTCGAAGACCCCGCAGTGCTCGCCGACCATCGACAGGTCCGCGATCTCAGCATCAAGAAGGCGGCCCTCGACCAGACCGTGGGGGGCTATCAGCACCTCCGCGGCCTGGTCGCTGAATACGACGAGTTGAAGGCCTCTACAGCCGATGATCCCGAGCTTGCCGAGATGGCTAAAGACGAACTCCCCCGCCTCGCCGCCGACGCCGAACGCGTCTACGAGGACCTCAAGGCAAGCCTTGTCAACAGCGACGACCGTCGCGTCGCCAGCATCATGCTCGAAATCCGCGCCGGTACCGGCGGCGACGAGGCCGGGCTCTGGGCTCGAGACCTGATGACCATGTACACCAGCTACGCCAAGATCCGAGCCTGGAAGCTTGAGACCCTCGAAATCACCGAAGACCCGGGCGTTGGCGGCGTCCGCCACGCCATCCTCAACGTCCAGGGCGAGGGTGTCTTCGCCGAACTCGTCAATGAAGCCGGCGTCCACTCGGTCAAGCGTGTTCCCGCAACCGAGACCCAGGGACGCATCCATACCTCCACGGCCACCGTCGCCGTCCTGCCCGAGCCCGAAGAGGTCGAGGTCGAGATCGACTGGGATAACGACGTGGTCGAGCACATCACCACCTCTCAGGGCCCCGGCGGGCAGAACGTCAACAAGGTCGCCACCGCCGTCCACCTCGTCCACTCTCCCAGCGGCGTCGAGGTCCGGATGCAGGAATCCAAGAGCCAGCATCAGAACCGCGAGAAGGCCCGCCGACTGCTCAAGGCCCGCATCTACGAGATCGAGCGTGCCAAGATCGAGGCCGAGCGAGCCGCCGAACGCAAGGGCCAGATCGGTCTCGGCGGGCGCAGCGAAAAAATCCGCACCTATCGCTACCAGGAGGGCATCGTTGTCGATACCCGCCTGGAGCAGCGATTCAATAAAGACCGTATTCTGGCCGGCGAGCTGGGTCCGATGATCGAGGCGCTGATCGAGCACGAGACGGCCCGACGCCTCGCCGAACTCTGACAGCCCATCCGAGCTTGGGAGAACACCAGATGAGCGACAATGACACGGCCGAGCAGCGTTCCGTCGAACCGACACGCAAACAAGACCGCATCCTCAGCCTCGACGCCGCACGCGGCCTCGCCATCCTCGGCGTCTTCTGCGTCAACGTCCCGCTTATGGCCCTGCCCATCGCGACGCACATGGGATTCGGGCCGCCGAAGGACGGCTCGACACTCGACACCGGCGCATGGGCCTTCACCAGGATCTTCTGCGAGGGCAAGTTCTACCCCCTCTTCTCCATGCTCTTCGGCATGGGCTTCATTCTGCTCATCGATCGTGCCAGGGCGAGAGGAAGGTCCGCCGTCCCGCTCTACCTCCGGCGCATCGCCATCCTCTTTGTCATTGGCGTGGCCCACATCTCCCTGCTCTGGTTCGGCGACATCCTGCTGCTCTACAGCGTCTGCGCCATCGCCCTGCTGCTCGCGCGCAACGCCTCGCCTCGCCTGCTGCTTATCTTTGCATCGGCTTTCATGGTGCTCACGCTCCTTGGGGCGATCGTGGGCGCGGTCGTAATAGATCCATCGGTTGACCCCGACGCTACGGTCGTCGCCGACGACTCCGCGACCGGCAACGCCGATGATTCACTTGGCACCGACCCGGCAGCGGCCGATGCAGAAGAACCCGGCGCGGCGAAGTTCCAGATCGATCCCGACATGCCCCCGGCCGAGCAGTTCATCAAGGGTCTGGAGGGCGGTGCCATCTTTATGGATCCCGAGGCTTGGGCCGAGCTAGAGACGCGAGCACTCCGCGACGGTCCGATCGATCAGGCGGTCATCATTCGGCTCCTCAACTACACGATCATCATGTCCTTTATGCTCATCCCATTCGGTTTCGGCGCACACGTCCTGTGCATGTTCTTCCTCGGTGCTGCGATCATGCGTTCTCGAATCCTGGAGAATCGCAGAGCCCTCCTCGCGATGGTCGGCTCGGGCATGGCCATCGGACTGCCCGCAACGGTTGCGCTCGTACTGATCGGCGCGAGTGCGAGTCCGTCCACCGGGTTCTGGCTCATGGTCCCGGCGTACCTGACCGCACCGCTCGTGAGTCTGATGTACCTGGGCGGGATCGCGCTCATGGCCCAGAACCGCTGGATAGCCCTGCCGCGACTGATCGCCCCGGTCGGGCGCATGGCTCTTACCAACTATCTCACCCACTCACTGGTCCTGGCGTTCCTGATGCACCACTGGGGTCTTGGCCTCTTCGGTACGTTCTCTCGCGCTGAGCTCTTGGGGACGGTCTTTGCGGTCTACGCGGCACAGATCGCATTCAGCCATCTCTGGCTAAGCGTGTTCAGGTTTGGCCCCATGGAGTGGCTCTGGCGATCACTGACCTATCTCAAGCCCCAACCGATGCGCGCGCCAAGGGGTCTCTCTGACTCCACTCCAACCCACTAGAGTCCCTCGATGCCCACACTGATCGCCGTCCCCATCACCGTCGCCACATCCGACGCCGCTCTGCGCGACGCCGCCCTCGCCAAAGACCTCGGCGCAGACCTCGTCGAGTTCCGCCTCGACGATGTTCTGGGCGAGCCCGCGTCCATTACCGGCGCGACCGAGCTCATCGCGGCCTCGCCCCTGCCCTGCATCGCCACCTGCCGCCCCACATGGGAGGGCGGGCAGTATGAGGGCGATGAGGATCTGCGCATCGACCTCTTCGAGAGCCTTATCGGCGCTGACCACCCGCCTCGCCATATCGACATCGAGCTCGCGGCGTTCGATCGCACGCCCGACCTTGAATCCCGCTTGCGAGGCGCACTCGCAGATGCCGGCGACCGCGCCCCGAGTCTCATCGTCTCGATCCATGATTTTCGCCAGCGCCCGCCGAACCTCACCCGCAGCCTCCTCCGCATGCGCGAGCTCGACATCGCCCGTATCCACAAGATCGCCTACCGCGCCCGATCCCTGCGCGACAACCTCGAGATCTTTCAGCTGCTCGCCAGCCGTGACAGACCGATGATCGCCTTGGGCATGGGCGAGTTCGGACTCATGTCGCGCGTTCTCGCGCCCAAGTTTGGCGGGCATCTCACCTTTGCTTCCCTCCGCGACTCGTCCACGACAGCCCCGGGCCAACCCACAATCCGCGATCTGCTCGACCTCTACCGCTTCCGCTCGATCAACCCCGCCACCGCCATCTTCGGCGTGGTCGGCTGGCCGGTCTCGCACTCACTCAGCCCCCACGTCCACAACGCCTCGTTCGAGCACGCCGGGCTCGACGCGGTGTATTTGCCGCTCCCCATCGCCGCCGCCGACGATTCCGCCCAGTCCTACGCCAGCCTCAAGGCAACGCTGCTGGACTTGTTCGAGGCAGACAACCTGGATCTCGCCGGCCTCAGCGTCACGCTGCCGCACAAAGAGGGCCTTGTCTCACTCGCGCGCGATCGGGGCTGGGTCATCGATGACACGTCCTCGCGCTGCGGTGCCGCGAACACGCTGACCGTTGTCGGCGGTGGAATCTCCATCACCAACACCGACGCTCAGGCCGCCATCGCGTGCCTCAAAGACGCGGGCATCGACCCCGCCCAATCGCGCATCGTCGTCATCGGTGCCGGTGGCGTCGGGCGCACCCTCGCGATCGCCCTCGCCGACGCAGGCGCTCACGTCCTGCTCGCTAACAGGACCCTCGCGCGTGCCCAAGGCGTCGCCGACCATGCCGCCACCCTCGACCCCGCACCCCCCGGCTCGATCGAGCCCATTGCCCTCGACAACATCCCCGCAGACGCCCAGGCCTACATCAACGCCACGTCCCTTGGAATGCCCTCGGGCAACAATCCTCAAGAAAGCGCGTTAGACGAATCCCTGATTCACCGTTTACCTCCGGGAACAGTTCTCTTCGATACGGTGTATAGAAGGGGACGGACACCAATGCTCGAGACCGCCAATAAACAGGGGCTTCGGTGCGTTGGTGGTTTGGACATGTTCGTACGCCAGGCGGCGGCCCAGTTCGAGAGCTGGACCAACCGCCAGGCACCGGTCGGCCTCATCGAGCGCGTCGCAACCGAGCGGCTCGCCCAGTAACGCACCGGGCGAACAAATGGAAGACGACAAGAGAGCGGCCCGCCCGCCGAGGGGGTGCTGTCTCTGCGCAACAGGGGATTCGCCGGGGAGCAAATCATGACCAACCAAGCCAGATCAGCCCGGGCCGTCGCAAAGCAGACAAAGCAGATCAATCCCGCGACGCTCTACCCCTACGTCCTGCTGTTCGCGCTCATGGACGTCTACCTCACCTCGCGCATCCTCGCCATCGGAGGCGTCGAGGTCAACGGGTTCGCGAATCACATCCTCGGCCTCGCCGGCGTCCTCGGCCTGCTCACGCTCAAGCTCACCTCGGTGCTCATCGTCTTCTTCGCTTGCGACTACATCGCAAGTCGCGGCGACCGGCGTGCCGTCCGCCTCGCCCAAGCCGGCATCGCATTGAATGTCTTCCCCGCCGTTATCGGCGCGACCCAGCTCGCAATCGTCTTTGCCCAGTTCCTTTAGCGCGAGTTGTCTGAATGCGTATCGTCTGACGGGGGGGTGCCGTGGTCTGAGGAGGCTCGGCGACGACGGCCACGCGACTTGGCTCTCGCCCCGCGCATCAGGTCAATGGAGGGCGCATCC